>MFMA01000001.1 GCA_001783355.1 Candidatus Kaiserbacteria bacterium RIFCSPLOWO2_01_FULL_54_20
CACCATCAAAGGATGGCTCGGACCGGTGAATCAGCCCGATCCGTACAAAGTGCCGGACATCGCCGAGGGTGCCGCATATTGTCGGGAAATGATGGTGAAAGTCGTCGAACTGGGAGTGCCGATAGCGGATGAGGCCGTGTTCACGCACAACGCGAGAGGATTTGCCGAGCTCCTTTCGTGGATGGCGATAGGCGCCCGCTCGGTGGAAGACCAGGAACACCGCATCTTTGCCTCCGGCTCTTTCTGCGCGGTAGGTATGAAGAACGGCACGACCGGTTCTATAGAAGTAGCGGTGAACGGCATCGTCGCCGCACAGCACGGCCATCACGCCGTATGGGACGCCTGCCAGGTAGAAACGAAGGGAAATCCATACGCGCATCTTGTTCTGCGCGGCGGCGCCGAAGGCCCGAATTACGGCGTCGAGCATCTCATGCAAGCCGACACGCTCTTCAAAAAACATAAAGTGAAAAATCCGGCCGTTCTAGTCGACGCGAGCCACGACAATTCCCGCGTGTCCGGCGCCAAATCGACCTCGCAGCAAGCGATGGTCGTCAGGGAGGTTCTCGCTATCAGGAACGTCAATCCGGAGATACGGAAGCTGGTCAAAGGCTTTATGGTAGAGAGCTTTCTCAAGGACGGATGCCAGAAGATCGAGTCGCTTTCCCCGGAGACCGTCGATCGTAGCGGGCTTTCGGTCACCGACCCGTGCCTTGGATGGGAGCAAACCGAAAAGCTGATACGTGACATCGCGAAGGACAACGCATGACGGAGCGCCTCGAACCGGCAAGATTTTCTTCGGGTATTCCCGGCGCTGATTACGTTATCGTCGTCGGTCTCGAGCTCGAAAAGGAACTCATTACCGCGGTACAGGGTACGGGGATTGGAAGGCGCGTCGCCGTTATCAGCGACGATGTTGTAGGAAAAAAATGGGGCGAGAGCGTTGTCTCGTCTCTTTCAGAGGCCGGCATCGCGGCAGAACTTTTCACTTTTCCGCACGGAGAAAAGAATAAGCATCAGGCAACGGTAAGCGCTCTTCAGGACGAGCTTCTCAAGAAGCGGTACGGACGAGACACGCTCATCCTCGCGCTCGGCGGGGGAGTCGTCGGCGATGTCGCCGGGTATGTTGCGGCCACCTTCTTGCGCGGTGTTCCATACATACAGATCCCGACGACCCTGCTCGCTATGGTAGACAGCTCGATAGGCGGAAAAGTCGGGGTCGATACGCAGTATGGCAAGAATACCGTCGGTGCTTTTTGGCAGCCCTCAGCCGTTATCGCCGACCTGAAGTTCCTGAAGGGTCTGCCGCAGAAGGAAATTGTGAGCGGACTCCTCGAAGCGATAAAGTCATTCTTCACATCCGACAAAGATGCTCTCCGAGCGGTCGATACTCTTGCTCTTGAAGACCCGCTCTCGTCTCCGGAGGCTTTGCAAGATATCGTCGTGCGCTCCATCAAGTTCAAAGCTGGCGTCGTCGCGCGGGATGAGCGCGAAGAGAACGAGCGAATGGTATTGAATTTCGGACACACTGTCGGTCACGCAGTAGAACTTCTATCCGGCTTTGAAATGCCGCACGGATTTGCAGTGGGGTATGGGATGCTCGTCGAGACGAAGATAGCCGAGGACCTCGGAGTCCTTGCTTCCGCGGACCGTGCCCTGGTGTGTTCGTATCTTGAGCGCCTCGGTATCACACCGGCAGGACTCAAGGACTTTAAGGTGGACGACGTGCTGGAGGCCATGAAAGGCGACAAAAAGGCGCGCGGCGGGGCTATCTATTGTGTACTTCTACGTTCGATCGGAGCAGTTTCAACTGACGGCGGCAACTATGCCCACCAGGTCGAAGAGGGGGTCGTTCGAAAAGCATACCAATCCATCACGCAGTAATAGTGTCGCGGGGCTGTATTCCCTCGGAACCCGGATTTTCCTGCTGGAAAATCCTCAATCCTCGCGCTCTTCGCGCTGCGAAGATTCCTCGGAAACACAGCCCCGCGACACTCCAATTTCGGTTATACTGACTGCATGCACGCGGTGCAGATACATAACGGCTTCTTTCTAGTTTTTGAGCGCGGCGAAGATTTTTTTCCAACACTCGGACGGTTCTGCGAGGAGAATGAGGTGCACTGGGGACAGTTCCAGGCGATAGGCGCCCTCGAGGACGTGGAGATAGGCTATTACGATCTTCCGAGCCGCGCGTATGTATTTCGTTCCGAAGAGGGCCCCTTTGAGGTAGCAAGCATGGACGGCAATATCTCGGAGATGGAGGGGGAGGAGCCCGTCATTCACGCGCATGCGGTACTCTCGCGTTGCGATGATACGCTCGAATGTATCGGCGGACATTTGCGCAGCGCTCGTGTTGCACTCACGCTCGAACTTTGTCTCTGGCACGTGACCCAGCCGCTTATCCGCGGCCGCGATGAGGAGACCGGTCTGAATTTGATAAACACTACGGTCTAGAAGATGTTATGAGCATTACTGACGCGGACGTGAAGAATATTGAATCGAAGGCGCTCGCCATTCGGAAGACCATCATAGAGATGCTGGCGGAAGCCAAATCGGGGCATACATCGGGCCCTTTGGGCATGGCGGACATTTTTGCCGCACTCTACTTTCATATTCTGAAGCACGATCCGAAGAATCCTGCCTGGGAAGAACGCGACAGACTCATTCTCTCGAATGGTCACATCACTCCGGTGCGCTACGCAGCGATGGCGCATGCGGGATATTTCCCGGTAGAAGAATGCATGACCTTGAGAAAATTCGGCTCACGTCTGCAGGGACATCCGGAGCGCGATAAGCTCCCCGGCGTCGAGACGACCTCGGGGCCCCTCGGCTCAGGCATCTCACAGGCCGCCGGATATGCCTATGCGGCACGGATGGACAACAAAAAATTCCGTGTCTTTTGCGCGACCTCCGACGGCGAGCACGAAGAAGGAAACACGTGGGAGGGCGCGATGTTCGCCGGCAAATATCGGCTGACCAACCTCACTGCGATCATGGATCGCAACAACATCCAGATAGACGGCAATACGGAAGACGTGATGCCGCTCGAGCCCTTGGCCGATAAATATCGCGCTTTCAACTGGCACGTTATCGAGGTGGACGGACACAACATCCGCGAGTTCGTCGACGCGTGCGACGAGGCGCGCTCGATAAAGGAAAAGCCGACAATGATACTCGCCCACACGACGCCGGGTAAAGGCGTGCCGTCCATCGAGGGCGACTACCGTTGGCACGGCAACCCGCCCGGCAAAGGTCCGACCGACAAAATCCCCGCCGACAAGCAGAAAGAAACGTTCTTGAAAGAACTGGAGGCAAATAAACCATGATAAACCCGGAAGCAAAATTGGCTGCGAATATTTTTGAGAAGCCTGATACGGCTTCCACCCGCGAGGGGTTCGGAAAGGGTGTCGTGGAAGCGGGGAAGGCCGACGAGCGCGTTGTCGTCCTCACCGCAGACCTTGCCGAGAGCACGCAAGCCCACCATTTCCAAAAGGCATTTCCCGAGCGATTCATTCAAGTCGGCGTCGCCGAGCAGAATCTCGCGACCGTTGCGGCGGGCATGGCGAATTACGGGAAAATCCCTTTCATTACCTCATATGCCGCATTCAATCCGGGGAGGAATTGGGAACAGATACGAACGACCATCGCGCTCAACGACGTCCCCGTCATCGTCTGCGGAATGCACGCCGGCGTTTCGGTAGGCCCCGATGGCGCGACGCATCAGGCGCTCGAAGACATCGCTATGATGCGCGCGCTCCCGCGCTTCACCGTAATTTCCGCGTGCGATTCCGAAGAGGGGAGAAAGGCGACGCTCGCGGCCGCGAAATTGGGGAGCCCGGTCTACATGCGCTGGGGAAGAGAGAAGTCGCCCATCATGACGACTGCGGAGACGCCATTTGAAATAGGGAAGGCGATGGAGTTTTGGCGAGGAGAAAGTCCGAGCGTGGCGATATTCGCTACCGGTTCACTCACACACAACGCACTCCTTGCCGCGCGCGAGCTTGAGAAAGAGAACATATCTGTCGTCGTCGCGAACGTGCACACCATCAAGCCGCTCGATACCGAGAAAATACTTTCGCTCGCGCGCGAATGCAGTGCGGTCGTTTCTGTCGAGGAACACCAAGTGCACGGCGGTCTCGGAGGCGCGATCGCCGAATTCCTCGCGAGCGAAGCGCCGACGCCCATGGAATTCGTCGGCATGCACGACAAATTCGGTCAGTCGGGGACCGGCGCGGAGCTCATCGAACACTACGGTATGGGAGTGAAAAGCATCATTGAGGCGGTGAAAAAGGCAAAAGAACGCTCCGTTAAGCCATCATAGGGGACTGGACAAGTAGACATTTCGTTATATAATGTTCGCCGACTCATAAGTTCTCAATGGGTCGAGGAAAGGAAAAGGTGACCTATGACTTCGCGTCTCACAGATGCGGCAGTGAATGCCGTAATCTTGATGATCGTCGGGCTCGGAAAGTTTTTGGCCTGGTTTCTCAACTTTAAGGCCGTCTACTATCCGCTCACGGCGATCGCCATCGTTGGCGCCGGTTTCTATTTTTGGCAGGCGGAGCCGTTCAAACCAGCCCCGCCGACCAGGTTCGAGATCGTACAACGGGCGCAAGTGACCATCGATACGGTCCTTGCTGAACATCTCGCGACGCTTGCCGCGGATGATGGTCAAACCGATCAACAGCATAAGTTCATGGCACATGCGGCCCTGAACTATTCCGAGAAGCATGGCGGATTAAGCATCAAGCACATCTACGAGGGTAAGCTAACGCTTGCTGCGCCCTCGCAGGAAGGCTCGATGATGCCGCGATACATCCGGGTCGCTGACGTCGGTTCTGCGGATAACGCTGCGAAAGCAGTGAAAGAGGCCATCCGTATCCTCACCGGAGATAACCGGAAGCAGGACTGGAAGGCTTTCCCATGTCTGCAGGAAATCCAACGCTACATCCGGCCGGAGAAGTGGGGCACCTGGCAGCTCTTCTACGGCAACGAAAAGAAAATGCGCGACGAAGGATGGGTTCTTCTCTACGAGAACACGCTGGAAAAGGCCAAGTATTTCGGACCGCCAGGGTCCACGGCCAAGTGCCAGTGACCTGCGTCACCGGCCGCCCGTCCCCTCTTCCGACTTCGACAACTGCCTGGACTTCGTGTGCCGGGCAGTTTTCTTTTTATCGTGAGAGCTCAAAACATTCGGGCTTTGAGTCCCCTTCCACGAATCGAGATTTTTTGTGGAATTCATCGCGCACCCACGGATAGAGGTCGGGACCGCGCCCCTTTGTGAACAAAATGTGCGAGAGGTCCATGCCCTTAGCGAACATATCCACCGTTCCATCAAGGTACATGAGCCATTTACGTCGGAATGATTCATCAAAGACGGCAGGGTCAATAGCGTGCATTTCCGGCCAATTTTTGTAGACATTGTCACACCAAACGGCTACCGTCTTTTGATAATGCATCCAGAGATTCTCGACCTCCACCAGCGAAAGCCCGCACTCGTCCATTGTCTTTAGCGTCAAAGGAAGGCTCGGGATGTGTCCACCGGGGAAAATGTATTTTAGAGTCAGGAATTCCGTCATGCCACGGTCCATGAACGTGGTAGTTGATATAAGACCGAGTCCCCCTGGTTTCAGCGCATCCGAAATGCTATTGAGCCACGAGTGGTACTGACGTTTGCGATATCCGGCGTGTTCATACACACCGATAGAAACATACTTATCGAACTTCCATTTGTGTTGACTGATGTCGCGATGGTCTCCCTCGACAAGCGTAATTTTGTCGGAGACCCCGTGTTGCAAGAAGCGTTCTCTCATATATTCATTTTGGCGCCGCACGGGATTGTAGACCGTTACCGAAACTCCATAATTTTTGACCATATAGATCGGGAGGAATCCCCAGCCAGCGCCCACTTCTACGACCTTGTCGCCGGGTTTCAGTCGCAGTTTGCGGCATATATACTCGTAATTGTTCACCTTTGCCTGGTCGAGCGTTTTTGTGTTCTCGGTCCAGTAGCCTTCCGAGTATCCGACGGTCTTTTCGAGCATAAGCTCGAAGAAACGCGGGTCGAGACCGTAGTGAAATTCAGCATTCTTCTTTGCCTGCGAGCGCGTGTAATTGTCTTGGCGCCATTCCTGGAGAAGCACCCTAACGAGGGCTATCGGATTCAAAAACACAAGGGTCTTTTCGTTAAGCCCATTCTTCTCGGCTAGGACTTCACGGCCCATACCGGCGAACGTCTGAAGAGGTTTTTCGGCGATGATGTCAACATCGCCCTCAATGTACGCCTCTATCAGCCCGTGATAAAAAAACAGCAAGCTTCGCCACTCTGCGCGACGGTTCTTGAAAATTATATGAATATCTGCCGCACCACCGGAAAAGTTGGTGTAAGCCGGGCCTCGTGTGAATGTCACCCGAAACTTTTTCTTTGTGCGCTTGCCGAAGAACGCGAATATATGCCGCAGGATAGATCGCGAGAGCATGACGCTAGATCGGTGATGATTTGAAATCCGCGGGCCGCTTTGCGTACCATCCATCTATTTCAGGTGCGGAGAGAAGTCCCCTCTGCGCGCCGACTTTCTGGACGACCGACATCGCATTTATGAGCCCACGCAGGAGCGCTTCTTGCGGAGGGATACCGAGGAGCATGTACGCCACGGTCGTCGAGGCGGTCGCATCCCCCGCTCCGGTGCGGTTCGAGGGAGGTGCCGGGTCGGGATACATCGGCGCAAACCACGCCCCCGAGCCGCTCATAAGATACGCACCGTTGCGGCCATCGGTGATGACGGCTGTGGCAGGCCCTAAGGCGCGCACGGCAGATAAGAGTTTCTTAATATCACTCTCGTCAGTTTTTAGAATGCGCTGAGCCTCTTCTTTGTTGCAAAAAAAGACCTCCGCGCGCTTATACAGGTCGCGTATTTCCTCGACGGGGATCTTCATCTGAAAAGTCCCCGGCTGGAAAGCGAATTTCACGCTTGGGTGCTCGACAAGATAATGTGCGATCTCGGCATGATATTTTTTCGCATCCTCGCCCTCGCTCATTGAGGAAAGGTATATCCACTTCGGCTCTTCTTTCAGAGCAGGGAACGAATACGGATAGCGCTCGTGTTTGATGAGTATCGTCCGCTCTGCTTCGTATGAAAGTACATAGTGGTAATTCGTCTTATTGCTTTTGTCGATCACCACGAGCGACGTGTCCACGCCGTCTTTCTCAAGGGAATCCAGGCACGTTTTTCCGTTCTCGTCATCGCCTACGTAGGCGCGGAGCGCAGATTTGAGTCCGAGGCGCGCCACGCTAACGGCCGCCTTCGCGGCGTTCCCGACCGCCGGAACGACCTCCACCGATTCATACGGCACCTTATCGCCGAAGCGGACGCACAATTCGCAATCCTCGTCGTTTATCCTACAGTGTACTTTCGCGTCCTTGAGGCGGATAAAAGCGTCGATAGTGGTGTCGCCAATAGCAAGAAAGTCCAACATACGGAAAGTATACAGTGAACAGCGAACAGTGAACAGAACCCGATCTTTTTGACTTTTGGGTGATGAACGAGTATTCTGTCGCGATGCTTGCGCTTGAAGTAAAGCCGAGGGACGCGAAGGAATCTGCAGAAGTATTGCGGAAGCAGGGCATTGTACCCGCTGTATATTATGGCCCGAAAGAAGAGACGACGCCGATATCGATAAACGCCCAGAAGCTCGAGCATTTGTGGAAGGAGGCGGGCGAGACGACCATCATCACCCTCAAGGGATCAGGCGAAGACAAGGACACACTCATACACGACGCGCAGTTCCACCCTGTCACAGGAAAGCTTTTGCATGTCGATTTTTATGTTCTCGAGAAGGGCAAAAAAGTGAAGATAAAAGTACCGCTGGAATTTACCGGCGTGGCCCCGGCCGAGAAGTCGGGCAACATCGTCGTGAAGGCGCTGTACGAAATAGAGATAGAAGTCGCGCCACAGGAGTTACCTCACAATCTTCCGGTTGATATTTCTAGCCTAGTGAATGCCGGGGACCACATCGTTGCGAAGG
>MFMA01000002.1 GCA_001783355.1 Candidatus Kaiserbacteria bacterium RIFCSPLOWO2_01_FULL_54_20
CGTGCGCTTCTGCATCGAGGCGAGCGGAATACAAAACATGTACGAGAGTAAGTCCGAGGAAGACGTCGAGCGGATGGGGAACGTGCGCGAACTCGCGAATCTCGCAACGAAATACGAGCACGACGAGCCGCCTCTCGGAATTGAGCGGCTTCTCGAAGAAGCGGCTCTGCAGAGCGAGCAGGATGAGCTGACCATACATTCTGACAAGGGTGGAATTACGCTCATGACCGCGCATGCGGCCAAGGGACTGGAATTCGACGCAGTATTCGTCGTCGGCCTTGAACAAGGGCTCTTTCCTTCCATGCGCGCAAACGATCTTACTGGCCCCGAACGGGACCCGGAGGAAGAGCGGAGGTTGTTTTATGTCGCGCTCACACGCGCGCGCAAACACTTGTTTTTGAGTTACGCGTACGAACGGACCAAATACGGCTCTCGCGAAAGCGCATTGCCATCGGAATTCCTTTCCGACATCGACGTACGACTCATCGCGGGTCCGGACGCCCATGCGCCAAAAGGGAAAAAGCGCGGACTTCTCGACGATTACTATGAGATACGCTAGAAAAACCAGAGGTGCGCGATTGGGTCAGCATTTTCTCACGGGGCAGTGGGCCGCGCGCGCGCTCGCGCGCGCGGCAGAAGTGCGAGCCGGGGAAACTATTCTTGAGATCGGCCCGGGCAAAGGCGCGCTCACGAAAGAATTACTGGCAACGGGGAACAAGGTGGTTGCCGTTGAGAAAGATGAGGTTCTCGTCGGTCAGCTCGAAGATGCATTCGCGCACGAGACCACATCCGGCGCGCTTACCCTCGTATCGCAAGACATCCGCAACTTCGATGTGGCGAGCTCGAACCTCATCGCAGGCACGTACGTCGTCGCGGCCAATATTCCGTACTACATCACGGGCGAGATAGTACGAACGTTCCTGACCGCAAAAAAGCAGCCGAGGGCAATGGCGCTCCTGGTCCAAAAAGAGGTCGCGGAGCGTATCATCGCGAGAGACGGGAAGGAAAGTATTCTGTCTCTATCGGTGAAAGCGTACGGTGCCCCGAAGATCGTCGCGAAAGTCTCAAGAGGGAACTTCTCTCCGCCGCCATCGGTGGACTCGGCCATACTTCTCATTGAGAACATATCGAGAACGTTCTTCGTCGATGTTGACGAGAGCGTTTTCTTCAAGATCGTCCGCGCCGGCTTCGCGTCAAAAAGAAAATTTCTCGTCAGCAATCTTTGCGTGTTTGGAAAAGAAAACGTATCGAGGGCATTCGCCGCATGCGGCATATCTGAGAAGGCGCGCGCCGAGGATGTGCCACTCGAAAAATGGAAGCTCCTCGCCCTCAAGCTAGGAGTTAGGAGCTAGAAGCTACTTTCCGATCGAGGGAGGACGTGCCCCCCAGTCACTTGCGGTATTGGTGTCTTTTGAGAGCGTGACGCGTGAGAGCGAATTCCCGTACGAGGCAACCGTCGCGCTCGGGTTCATGGCGGTCGTGTTCGTTCCCCACGAGACAGCATCCACAACGGCGCCGGAGGCGTTGCGGAGGACGATTCGGTCTCCGCTATTTGAAAGCCCGTCGCCTATCGAGCTCCCGAGCGAGACGAACGGAGTGTCAGAAGGAATGCTCCAAAGAGAACGCGTTGTCGAAGTGGCAGAAATCACCACGAAGCGGCCCGGCGCTATCATGGTGCCACTTGGGATCAGATCGGAAGCAGTGGCATCTTCTACTCTCCAGCCGCCGATGTTCACCGTCGCCGCGGTTCCGTTGAAGATCTCGATCCACTCGTTCGCAGGCTTTGTGCCATGCGCCGTGTCAACTGCATAGTAGACCTCGCTTATCACGAGATGGTCCAAGGTTCCGGGCGGTGGGATGGGTGGTGGATTTGGTGTAGGGGGCGGAGGTGGTGTGGGAGGCGTGGGTGGTGTCGGGGATGGAGACGGGCCGATCGTCGGGGGAGGAACTGGGGCCGCAGGCCCGCTCGAACCCATCATGGTGATAGCGATCCCCGTGTAAATGGTCAGTGGAGATATGCGATAGATACAATAGTAGGGCGCGCCGGCAAGACCGAGGAGCCATTGTCCCACATACGCAGGGGGCCCGAATTGATACGTCTTTGTCGCCGACGTCCAGATGTATTCGCCACCGCGCGGCGGACCGAGGTTGGCATAGATAGTGGAGTTATATACACACCGGAGGACCGTGGAGGCGCGTCCGCCGAAAGGAAAGGCGTGTGTAAAGAGTGGAACAAGAAGGAGGGCGAGCGTAAATGCGCCGACGGAAACTGAGCTCCGAACACTCATGCGAAAAATTGTACCATTTTGCCTACCTGCTGGCGCCGAAGGACTTGCGTCTAGTACAATACTGGTAATCTTCTAGTGCATTGAACTAGGAGTCCGAGGCTATGAATTGGATCCGCTCACACCCGTACGTGGCCGCCGTGGCAGGGACAGCTATTTTAATTATCATAGGTGCGATCATCGTGGGAAAAAGGGCGGCGGTAGAACCCGGGCCCTCCTCGCTGCGTGCCTGGGGAGGCGTCGGCGCTAATCTCCTCGACACGTCATCGGGCGTGCCGAACCAGATCTCTTCGGATCAAGAAAATTTGTACACCGAGGTGCGGAGTGGTCCACCGTTCTATTACGCACCCAGCGCGCAGATACCGCAAACACAGCCGGGTGACGTAAAAGATCTCGATCTCGATGAATTGCTGGCGATGTTGTCACACTCTCCCCAGGGCGCCGCCCCAAAAGACGGTGCTTCCGTCGTAGATGCTTATTCATTCATTCCCACGGGGCTCTTAAGCACATCAACGACCCAAACATCGCGGACCCCGACGCAACTTGCTCTCTACAATTACGGGAACGAGGCGGCGTCGAATATACAGTCGTACGAGGATCTGTATCGCAACGCACCGCAGATCATGAAAAATCAGTTCGAGGACAGACAAAACCCCGATAAAAACGCGGCCCTGCTCGGTCTAGCAAACGGTCTTGCCGGAGTGGGGAATGCATTGCTCGCGATGGAAGAGGTTCCATCGCAAGTACTATCGGCGCATGAAAAACTAGGGGTGAGCTACCAGGAAATGGGGGAGAGGCTCTCGCGCATTCCGGCAGCGAAGTATGATCAGGACCTTATCGACACAATACTCGCATACAACTCAACAGCAGAGACCTATACCAAAAATTACATCGCGCTCGCAACGCTCTTTTCCGCATACGGCGTAACATTTGGGTCTGACGACCCGGGGAGCGTCTTTACGTTCACCCAAGGTAGCCTCTAGGTTGTAGCTGTTAGCTTGCAGCAGTTCATCTAATAGATCTTCTAGAAGCTAGTTCCAAGTAGCTAGAAGCTATTCACCTGTTATCCCCGCGAAATCCACATGCAGCGGTTATACTTTAGACACATGGAAGAACGCGCAGAAACAGGCGTGGGCTTTTCTCACATGGCGACACTCGCTGCTTTTTCAGCGATCGCGCTCCTCGGTGTAAGTGGGTGGCAGATATACCAGGTTTTCGTGAGGGGGAACCCCGTAAACGCCATAAACGTGGTGGACTCGTCCACACAGGCGCGAGCTTCGACACCCTATGGGAGCGTGAACTGGCAGGCACCTCCTGCAAGTGCGTCGGGAGAACCTGCGGCATCCGAGCTTGAAGCCAATGATCCCGATGGGATCTCGAACATCGAGGGAAATGTCGCCCGTGCCCTGCTCAGTTCCTACGTAATGCTCAACGAAGCGGGCATATACACGCCGGAAGACGGTGAGAAGATAGCGAGTGACATCGCGACCTCATTGCGGGCGAATGTCGCATACAAAACGTATACGGCGGCCGACATTAAAACCGACTCGAACGTTTCGTACGATCGCATGCTCGCATATCGCAACGACCTGCGCATAGCGCTCGAGCCGCTGCTCGGCAATCCGGGATACGAGCTCGGACTCTTCGCCAATTACATCGGTTCGAACGACCAGAAATATATGGAGCAATTGAAAACCGCATCCGAGAACTACCGGAAGGCTGTCGCCCAGACCGCTGCTGTCACCGTTCCGGAAGACGCCGTGGAGGAGCACGTCGGCGTCCTGAACGCGCTCTCGGAATTTGGAACTGTCGTCGAGAGGATGGCGGGCCACGCAGACGACGCGTTTGCCGCTGCGGCACTCCTGCAAACGTATAACACGGCCGAACAAACGATGATGACGTCGTTCAACGCACTCGCGTTGTACCAAAAGGGCAAAAAGATATGAGGCCTATGTTCTACGTAATCGTCCTGCTGCTCTTCTTTGCGCCGGTTTTCACGCATGCCGCGACCTGCGTTGATGGAAGAGTGATCGACGACGCCGGCAACGATACGGGACAAACGTGTGACCCTTCGCCTGATTCAACTTCAGCTCCATACGATTTCAAAAATGAAGGCATCTTCGGCTGCAATCAGGTCGCGGGCGCGAACGCAAGCGCGGGCACCATGGCCGCGATAGGCGGCGTGTATGTGCCTGTCAACGACGCGGCTGTCACTCTGAATACCGGCATCCTCGTCTACAAAGAATGCGTCCTGCGGCCGCTCCAAGACCGCCTTCGCGAAAGTGCTATGTCGGCCCTTCTCAAAAAACAGTACATCGGCGTCGAGACGGGGCGCGAGGGCAACAAGCGATATGTCGTTGATATTGATGACGAGCTTCTGGTTGTGGACGACAGAGCCGCGCTAACGTACCTGACCGGCCCCGCGTTAGAGACCGTCCACCCCTCATACAGAGAACAGATCAAACGAGCGCTCGCTGTTAATTATCGAGCCGAGACGCGAGGCACCGGCAAGCAGGATTGTGATTACGTCGGCGACCCTACTACGGGAGAACAGCCGTTCAAACTAGGCAATTTTGAGGAACTATCAGACACCTCCTGCAATCCTTTTTTCGAATATATAGACAAGAAGGACGAAATGAATGCAGCTAGGGCCGCCGCGAAAGCGAACCAGATGACGATGTGGGACTGGGGCCGCGGCTTCTATGCTGTTACCGACAACGCGCAAGACCCGTTCGCTGAAAAGATATTGACGCCGTCGTCCGTCGTCCAGGAGTCGTACCAACAAATCCTCGGCTCTTCGGTACGACAGCTAGAAAATTCGAATGATATTGGCCAAATGATAGGCGCGCTCTTCGCAGGTGTCACGACACAAGCTTTGACAGACAGCAGAGGACTCTCCGGTCTTTCGAAGAGCGTCGCCGGCAGGCCTTCGTACCTCGACCAGGTCGCGAAGGAATCTTCACAGGGTGTTATCGGCGCCGCGGTGAATGCGGCTCTCACTATTCTGAACTCGGCTCGGCAAGTGGAAACAAACTTCCTCGCTATAATGAATGCAATTGCAAAGAATCTCACGGAGACTATCAACCAGATACGCGGAATAGAAAAACAATGCTGGTCGCTCGTCGTACCGAAAGTCCAAGAATACGCGAGCCAAAACAATATCACGCTCGAGCCGGCCAAGATCCGCACCGCGACGAGCTCGCTCGCGTTCTCACAGCAGGTCATCGATTCGCAGATCTCCCCGCTCGCGCAGGCAGCGCTCACGAACGTGCAGTCCTCCCAGCGTGCGCTCGGCCTTATCGACCAGCTCATCGCCGGTGTGACGAACACCAATTCGGTTGCCGCTCAAAGGCTCGCGCTTCAGCAGCTCGACTCGCTCGTCGCGCAAAGGGCGCTTCACTCGCAGTACGATGTGGTGAACGCGACAAAACAGCGTGACGACATACAATCCGCGATGGGAAATCTCTTTGAGGATACTAAGGTGGCCTGGGCCGACTCACTAGACCCGGCTGTTGGCTGGTGCAACATCCAAAATCCGGACGTCATTAAGCAATGGGCCGAGCGGTGGAAGAAGTAAATATGAAGAGTAAGCAATTTTTCTTTGTTCGTACACTAGAATATTTAATTCTTGGCGGATTAGTTGTGGCATTCTATGCGGTGCTCCTGACGCCGCAAATATCTTACGCGGCACCCATCTGTCCCAACGGTATTACGCCCGTACTGTATAGAGGTTCGTACGTTTGCCCTAGGCCTCAATCCCCCGGCACACCGCAGAACCTAGAAAATTCCGTTCGTGCTCCAACAACCGAAGGTGCCAGATGTGACGCAGGCAAAGAACCAGCCGCACAGTGGACTGGCGGCACAACCATGATTTCCGTAAAATGCGTTGCGCCAGGAGAGACACCCACAACGGCCTCTCCTGTTGCTGGTACTCCGGAAACTCAAAAACCTGTCGACTGTTCAAGTACATCCGACTACTGGTTCAACCTGCCCATTTGTATTGTCCGAGCCAGCCTTGCAGGCATCGGCTCGTTTTTTATGTGGTTTGGCGTAAAAGCTGTTGTATTGGCCGGTGGCCTATTCGAGCTCATGTTGGACTACGGAATCATAAAGTTTGGAGCGATGCTGAAAAACATCGAGTCTGGTATCAACGACGGATGGACGGCCCTGCGAGACATCGCGAACATAATAATCATCGGCCTATTCGTCTTCATTGCCGTCAATATTATTCTCGGTGTAAAGGACTTCGGCGATAAGAAGAGAGTGGCGCATGTTCTCATCGTAGCTGTGCTTATCAACTTCAGCTTGCTCTTCACGAAAGTGATAATAGACGCTTCTAACTTCACCGCATACCAATTCTACAATTCGATGGCCAAGAAAGAACGCGTGGGAGGTACGACCATAGAATCAGCGCCACTTCCCGATGCAACCAAACAAAAAGACGACTCTGTAAACGGAATCGCCGGGAGGTTTCTCGGGATACTTGGCGTCGATGGTATATCAAAGTCATATGATCTCATTAGAAAAGCGCAGGAAAGCCAAGACAGTGCGCTCATAGGATTTGGTTATGGGCTGTTGATGCTTATACTCCTGCTGGCAACGGCGTTCGTGTTCCTCTACGGTGCGTTTCTCATAGCTTCTCGCGCGATCCTACTTATCTTTCTCATGCTCACTTCCGCCGTTGCATTCGCGGCCTGGCTCATTCCTCAACAGTATGTTCAAGGCGGGTTTTCAAAGTGGTGGGAGTCGCTCCTCAAGGCCGCTTTTTTTGCTCCCATTCTGATGGCACTCCTTTGGATAACTGTGATCGTTTCGGATACTCTTGTCGTAGCTTCCAAGGCAGAGGGAGGATATGCAGCAAACGGCTCGTTAGGAGGCCTTGCAGGCTCTGCCGCAAATTCTGCCAACCTCGGGCAACTCTTCAACTTTGTCATCGTTCTCGGTCTTCTCTTTGCGGCGTTCGCAACGGCCAGCGCGTTCTCAAAAACCATCTCGGGGTTCCGATATGCACAGGCGGGTGTCGGCGGAGCTTTGGTCGGCGCTTCGCGTATTGCCGGCTTGGCGGGACGCACTTTGGTAGGGTGGCCTGGCTCACTGGGTCTTGCGGCAGCGCGACGATACTATCACCGCGAAGTGACCGATTCAGAGAAAGAGGCGGGAATGAGGCCTGGCTCTTTTGATTACAGAAGGCAGGGTATACGGGGCCTTCTCGGAGGCGGCATGCTACGAGGCACGGACTTTCTGTCTCGGAAGACGTTTGATCCGTTGAAGCAGAAGCTGATCGGTTCTGCCGCCGAAACAATGGGTTTTCCTAGAGGAGCGATCGATGCGACAAAAGACTTCGGTGAGGGTGGAATTGCCGGCGTTCTTGAGAGAAAGGCTCGACGTGCCGACGAGCTCGCGCGTAGGATAGGCCCAACCGACGCGCAAAAAGGGCAACTCGCAAAGCAGCATGAGCAGCAACTTGCAGAGCAGCGCGCACTAGTTAGTGCGATACGCAACCAAGAGCATCCGAATGTGGAAAAAGACGTGCGCGGCAAGCAAGCGGGGCGGACTGACGCCGAGGAGAAAGTTCAGCTCCATCAACAAGATGCTGACAGCGCGGCGAGCGCGTACACGTCCGCCGAAAATCGACAAAAAAGCGAGATGCGCCTTCGCGAGGAGAAGATCGCGCTTGCCCAGAACGACGCCCGACACCAGGGCGCAACACCGGAAGCGATCGAGGCTCTTGCTGCTCCGCTTCGCGCACTGGAACAAGCGCACCGCGAGGAACTGGAGACGATACGCGAGAGGAGGAGTGCGAGCGAACAGGAGCTCGAGGCGGCTCAAAAAGTTGTACGCGGTCTGGACGAAGTGGCTCGTGCGGAGACCAAACAGGCTCTTGACAGCCATCCGCGCGTCGTCGCGGCCGAGAGAAATGTAGAGCGACTCGGCACCGCAGCCGACAAAGTGAGTGACCGTGAAGTATCGTTCAGAAAGAAAATGCTCTGGGACCCACGCGCCCGCCCATTCGTTGCCGGAGAAATGCGTAACCAACAACGGCGTAAAGATTTGAAAATCCTTGCAGAAGAAAGCCGGAAGGTGGACAGTGGACAAGCCGCCCCATCTCCGACTCCGGCTCTGACTCCTACGACTTCTACAGATGCCCCAACAGCAACATAGCTTATGGCAGACCAAAACATACAAGAAGCAATGAAAAATAGATTTGCCGAACTTCCCGCGCCGGTTCAAAAGGCAATCACGTCCACGGATATCCAAAAGCGGCTGCGTGAACTTGCCGACGAGCACAAGCTGCATCTTGACCAATGGGAGATTCTCGAGAACGAGGTGCTGATGGCGCTTTTTGGGATTACGCCCGTCGATGAATTACAATCTGCAATTCAAAAGGAAGTGGGTGTATCGGCAGAAGTAGCGGCGGTGCTTGCCGCTGATGTCTCACGAGTAGTTTTTGAACCGATCCGACAGGAGCTCGAGCGCGAGCTTGAGCATCCTGAAGCAAAAGAGAAGGAGGTGAGTGGTGTTGATGCAACGCGCACGCAAGTGCTTTCAGCACAGCAAACAGTGAATAGTGAACAGAGAAAAGAAGAAACAACACCGGTACTGCAACCGGTGCCTGTTGTTCCGGCAACGCCACCGCCTCCGCCACCGACCGAAAAAGCGATCCGGATGCCCGCTTCGGGAGCATATGTGCCGGGCGAAACATCCGTCGCGCGTAAAGACATTCACGACGACCCGTACCGAGAATCGCCGGCGTAGCCGAGCGATTCGAGGTTTCAGGTGCTAGGTTCCAGGTTCCAGAAAAATACAAAGACGTATGAATACTGTCCGCTCTTATAAGGACCTCATAGTTTGGCAGAAATCAATCGACTTGGTAGTCCTCGTCTACGCCGCGACAAAGCAGTTCCCATCCGACGAACGATTCGGGCTCTCCTCCCAGATGCAAAGAGCTAGTGTCTCGATAGCTGCAAACATCGCAGAGGGACACGGGCGTGGGACGAGAAGCGACTACGCTCATTTCCTTGATATGGCGAATGGGTCCGTTGCTGAAGTCGAAACCATTCTCACAATTGCGAGGAAGCTTTCACACTGCTCATCTGAACAGTGTAGTACAATAGAGAAACAGCTCTCGGAAATCGGGAAAATGCTGGGTGTTTTGCGCGCAAAACTTCGGCCGCGTGCCTGACACCTAGAACCTGAAACCTAGAACCTGTACCCCATATGCAGTTCCAAGTGCCGCAATTCATCGAGGTCGAGGACAAGATATTCGGACCTCTCACGTTCAAGCAGTTCGTCTACGTGGCCGGGGGCGCCGGTGCGGCATATCTTTTGTATCGCGTGTTGCCGATATACCTTGCGGGGCCGTTGATAGTCGGCACTGGAGGCCTTGCTGCCGCCCTCGCTTTCATGCAGTGGAACGGCCGTCCGTTCATTCTTGGCATAGAAAACGCTTTCTACTTTTTTGTGCGCTCCAAGCTCTACCTTTGGAATAACGCGCGAAAACCAAAAAAAGTTGAGGTGCGTGATCCACAGCTCGAAGCCGCGTCGAGCCAGGTGTACATCCCGAGACTTTCCGACAGCAAACTGCACGAACTTGCCTGGAGTCTTGACATCAAAGAGCGCATCGCTGCGGGCGTCGCCGAAGAGCAGGAGCACGGCGGCGGGGTGATCGCGCCGGTCCACACTGCACGAGAAGCAAGAATTTAATACACCATGCCCACAAAACAAACTTTACGCGCCGGAACGAAGTCGACACAAGAATTCGTGCCTGTATCCGAAGTACGCGACGGCGTCGTCGTTCTCAAGGACAGGGGCTTGCGCGCCATACTTCTCGCCTCCTCACTCAACTTCGCGCTCAAATCCGAGGACGAACAGACGGCCTTTATCGTGCAGTTCCAGAATTTCCTCAACTCACTCGATTTCAGCGTACAGATCTTCGTGCAATCCCGCATGCTCGACATCAGGCCGTACGTCGCGACCCTGGAAGCAGCCTACAAAGAGCAACTCGACGACCTCATGCGCATTCAGATACGGGAGTACATAGAATTCATCAAGAGCTTTACGGAAGCCGCCAACATCATGACGAAAAACTTCTTCATAGCCGTTCCGTATTCGCCGACGCTCGGCCCGATAGGGAAGGGTGGGCCGGCGTCCATGCTTCCGTGGAATCGCAAGAAAAAAAGTACCGAGGAAGCGAACAGAACGTTCGAGGAGCAGGTATCACAACTCGAGCAACGTGTCGCTATCGTGCAACAGGGCTTGATACGCACGGGCGTGCGCACGGTCCAGCTTGGAACAGAGGAGGCTATCGAGCTTCTATACAAAATGTTCAATCCGGGCGAAGAGGGGAAGCCGATGCCTGCATCGGCGATAAGTAATGAGTAAAAAGTACGAAGTACAAAATATATGAATACCGTGATGATAAAAAATGACTTGGAGCAGCGAACGATCGATTTTGCAAGACGTGTTCGAAATTTCGTGGGAAGAATTCCCAGGAGCTCCGCGGTACGTGCAGATGGCAGTCAGGTGATTCGATCATCCGGATCTATCGGGGCGAACTATATTGAGGCCCAAGGCGCACTAAGCAGAAAAGATTTTGCGATGCGCATAAGAATATGCCGAAAAGAAGCGAAGGAAACCCACTACTGGCTTGATCTTCTTGAGGTGCCGCACTCACTCGCCGAAGATAAAGAACGACTCATGAAAGAGGCGGTAGAATTTGTCCGGATGTTCACCGCAATGGCTAAGAAATTAATTTAGTACTTTGTACTTAATCCTTTGTACTTATTCATACCTATGGCCCTCAAAGACCTTTTCACGCTCGGAGGAAAGAAACAGCTTACGGCACAGGTCTTACCCGTGCTCCCGGAGGAGATCTACCAGACAGGTGTTCTGAACCTGCAAGACGTCATCGCGCCGCACGCCCTCAAGGTCAATTCACGTGAGCTCGACCTGGGAGAGAGGATAGCGCGCACGTTTTTCGTGATCTCCTATCCGCGCTTCCTCACAACAGGCTGGTTCGCCCCGATCATCAACATGGACAAGGTCATCGACATCTCGATCTTCATACACCCAATGGATACGAACGAGATGCTCCGAAGATTCCAAAAAAAGGTGGCGGAGGTGCAAAGCCAAATATCGACACGCGAAGAAAAGGGGATGGTCCGCGATCCGATGCTCGACACCGCGTACCAAGACCTCGAAAAACTGCGCGACTCTCTCCAGCAGGCGCAGGAACGCATTTTCGAGGTCGGCCTGTACCTCACCATTTATGGAAATACGAGAGAAGAGATAGACAAAGTGGAAAGCGAAGTCCGCTCCATCCTTGAATCGCGGCTCGTCTACATACGGCCCGCGCTTTTTCAGCAAGAGCAGGGATTTCGCTCGGTTTTGCCGCTCGCAACCGACGAGCTCGACGTTCATACGAAGCTCAACTCCGCGCCACTCTCTTCCATTTTTCCCTTCATTTCATTCGACCTGACCTCGGACCGAGGCATCCTTTACGGCATCAACCGCCACAACTCCTCGCTCATCCTCTTCGATCGCTTCTCGCTCGAGAACTACAATTCGGTCACCTTCGCCAAATCCGGCGCCGGCAAGTCATACACGACTAAGCTGGAGATCCTGCGCTCCCTCATGTTCGACACCGAGGTCATCGTCATCGACCCGGAGCGCGAGTATGAATACCTCGCCGAGACGGTCGGCGGTCGGTACTTCAATATCTCGCTCTCCTCCGAGCACCACATCAATCCGTTCGACCTCGCGATACCGCGCGAGGACGAAAATCCGGGCGACGTGCTTCGCAACAACATCATTACGCTCGTCGGCCTCTTTCGCATCATGCTCGGGGGCCTCACGCCGGAGGAGGACGCGATAATCGACAAGGCCATTACCGAGACGTACGCCTTGAAAGACATCACGCAGGAAGCGAACTTCGCCTTGGTCGAGCCGCCGCTCCTCTCCGACTTCGAGCTCGTGCTCTCCGGCATGGAAGGTTCGGACTCCCTCGTCGCAAGGCTCTCCAAATACACGAAAGGCACGTGGTCGGGATTCATGAACCGCCCGACCAACGTCGACATGAACAAAAAACTCGTCGTCTTCTCCGTGCGCGACATGGAGGACGACCTGAAGCCGGTCGCGATGTACATCATCACGCACCACATTTGGAACACGGTCAGAAAAGAACTGCGTAAGCGCCTGCTCGTCATCGACGAGGCGTGGTGGATGATGCGGAGTGAAGACACCGCCTCGTTTCTTTTTGGCATCGCGAAGCGCGGTCGTAAATACTTCCTCGGCATTTCAACTATCACCCAAGACGTCTCCGACTTTTTGAACTCCCCGTACGGAATACCGATGATAACCAACTCGTCCATTCAAATGCTCCTGCGCCAGTCGCCGACGTCCGTCGACCTCGTGCAACAGACGTTCAAGCTTTCCGATGAGGAAAAATACCTTCTCCTCGAGAGCGACGTGGGCGAGGGGATTTTCTTCGCGGGCTTGAAGCACGTCGCTATCAAGGTCATCGCCTCATACACGGAGGACCAGATAATCACTTCCGACCCATCGCAAATTCTTGCGATACGGAAGGCGAAGCAAGACCTTGCGAATTCTTCGCAACTACCCGGAGACACGCCGGCGGGCATTCCTAATCCTGCGCCGGAGCCCCCGCCAAAGACTCTGGAAAGAGCCGCCATCCAGGCTGCAACGCCACAAGCAAATGCCGGCAATGAGGCTGAGATTGTACCTGCACAATGAATCCAACTGGGCCAAAGATACCTCTCAAGCCGCGCGCGGGACCTACTGGGCCTAAGACCCGCTCTCAAGGCGGAGGTGGACAAGTAAAAATGAGCCGCATGACGGGAGTTCTTTTGATCACGATCGCCGTGGTCGTTGATTTTATACAGTTCGTCCTCACACTCATTCCATACATTGGTTGGATACTATCGATGATCGTAAGTATTTGTGCGACGTTCTTTTTTGGCATCGGCTTTTATCACAGCGGTGTGAACCTCTTCAGTTCGAAAATGATACTCGGCACGTTGGGAACGTTGGTGGGCGAGGTAGCGCCCCTCGTCAACGGCGTTCCGTTCTGGACAATACGCGCCCTTACCGCAGTGAGGCTCGTACGGCGCAAAGAGAGCGCGGTATAATGAGGGGCGTGACTGCCACACAGCGCTGGGTATTTTATTTTGTTGTCCTCTGCGCGGGAATTTTGTGCGCGGCGGCGGTGTACCTGCCCGCCGTCGCCTCGGCGCAGGCGAGTACTCAACTGAATCCTTTTT
>MFMA01000003.1:0-15214 GCA_001783355.1 Candidatus Kaiserbacteria bacterium RIFCSPLOWO2_01_FULL_54_20
GCGCGCGACACGCCTCACGATGGACAGGCAAGGGATACGACAGTTGGCGGCGGAAAAGTTGAAATTGCCGACATCGCCGTATCGTTTTGCGGGGAATCTTGCAGAACTCGAAGCGGGAGCCAAGGCCGTCGGCTTCCCCTGTTTCGTTAAACCAACGATGTCTTCATCGGGTCACGGGCAGAGCACGGTAAAAAACAAGAACGGACTTGCGAAAGCGTGGAGACTTGGGATAGAGGCCGGGCGTGGCAAGACGGGCAAAGTGATCGTCGAAGGAAAGATCAATTTTGATTACGAAATAACACTTCTCACCGTGCGGCATGCCGCTGGCATTTCATTTTGCGCGCCCGTCGGACACATTCAGATAGACGGCGACTATCGCGAGAGCTGGCAGCCGCAACCGATGAGTAAGATTGCGCTCAAGAAAGCACAGACGATCGCAAAGAAGATCGTTAGCGAGCTTTGTGGCAAAAAAGGTCGCGGAATCTTCGGATGTGAACTTTTCGTCAAGGGCAACGACGTCTACTTCTCGGAGATCAGTCCTCGCCCGCACGACACGGGTATGGTCACGATGGTTTCGCAAACCATGAGCGAGATGGAACTCCATGTGCGAGCGATACTCGGCCTCCCCATCCCGGAGATACCCTGCCGCCCCGGCGCGTCCGTCGCGATCCTAGCCGAAGGCGACATGAAAAATCCCACGTACGAGGGCGTGGAAAACGCGCTCAAACAGCCTGGCACATGGGTGCGCATTTTCGGAAAGCCGGAGGTCATAAAGCATCGCCGCATGGCCGTCGTTCTTGCGATTGCGAACACCGTCGCCGAGGCGCGCAAAAAAGCAAAGTTCGCCGCCTCCAAGATCAAAGTCGCTGAAGGTTGACTACACCCTCATCGCTCTGTCGAACTCTCTTGGTGTTAGGAGTTTCTTTGCAAGCACAACTTCGCGAAGGGTCTTGCCTGTAGCGACAGCTTCTTTCACGCAAGCGGCGGCTGAATCGTAGCCGATTATCGGATTCAGTAGTGTTGCGTAGGCGGTTGATTTTTCAAGATGCTCCCTAATACGCAACTTATTCGCAAGGATGCCGGCGACGCACTTCTTTGCGAACTGCTCTATCATTTCCGCAGAAAGTTTGAGCGATTCGATGAGACGGTCTGTGATTACGGGCATCATGACGCCAAGTTCAAGCTGCGCCCCCTCGCACGCTTTCTCTATCGTCAGGTTGTTACCCGAAACGAGATAGTAGAGTTGTGAGAGCGCTTCGGGAAGCACGGGGTTCACCTTCCCCGGCATAATGGATGAGCCCGCTTGGAGCTCGGGCAGAATCAGCTCGCCAATTCCACCGTTAGGGCCGCTCGAGAGGATACGAAAATCACCTGCTATTTTTGACAGGTCGGCGCAGAGCGCTGTGAGCGCTTGCGAGGTAACGAGGAAATCAGTGACGCTCGCCGTTTGCGACATAAGGTTCTTCGCCGGACGAACGGGCAGTTTTGTAAGCTTTTGCAATTCGCGATATAGAAACTTTTTGTATTTCGGCGAGACGTTTATCGAATTGCCGACGGCGCTTCCTCCAAGACTTAGCTCAAAAAGATACTCTCGCGCTTCACGTATTCCCTTTTGCCGCCGCCCAATAGTCTCGGCGTATGAAGCGAATTCTTCACCAAGCGTTATCGGCACCGCGTCTTGCATGTGCGTGCGTCCGAGTTTGAGAATTTTCGAAAATTGCTTCGCTTTCTTCTCAAGCGCCGCGATGAGGATGTCCGTCGAAGCGAGAAGTTCGTCAGCGATACGAATGGCGGAAATTTTTAGAGCCGAAGGCATTACGTCGTTGGTGGAGTGCGACATGTTGACATGGTCGTTCGGATGACAGTGAGATGACATCTCACTGTTTTCTAAGAGCTCCGTTGCGCGCGCTGCCACGGCCTCGTTTACGTTCATGTGGTTCGAGGTGCCCATGCCGCCCTGGAACGAGGGCAGAATGAACTGTGCGTCGTGCTTCCCCGCCAAAATTTCGTCGCACGCGCGTACGATAGCCGAGGCCCGTTTTTTATCGAGCTCCCGCGCAGCCGCGTGGGCTCGCGCGGCCGCCTTCTTTATCTCAACGACCGCATATATAAGCTCTTTGTATGTATGCCGGAAATCAAACGGGAAATTCTTAATTGCCTTTTCAGTTTGTACCCCGTAGTATTTCTTCGCCATAGCAGGCCGCAATTGTACCTACCCCGGACCTTTTGGCTACTGTGAGGGATCCGTCTGCCTGTACAGGTATATGCCGCCTTCCTCTTTAACAAGCGTCCACGTTGGAAATGTAAAGCCGTTCGAAAGTACGAGCGCGTTTTCCGAAAGTTCGCGCTTCAGCTTTTTTTCAAGTTCCCTCATCGTGGAGCGAAACCCGTACACAACGACGATATCAAAATCGGACATGTCGGGCCGCCAAAAATCTCCCCAGTGGATGTACGCCCGGCCTCGGAGACCTCGAAACACGATGTGTATGTGCGACAGCCACACAAGAACGGGATTCAGTTCATACCCGTGTGCCTCCGCTCCCTCGGAAGCAAACGCAATGACGAGTCTTCCGTCGCCCGAGCCGAGGTCGACGACTCGCTTTCCCCGCACATCTCCCGCAAGTCGGAGCATCGTTTCAATGCGCTTTCGCGATGTCGGGACAAAAGGTACCCCGCTCCCCTTCGGGCCCGCAAAAAGAGCGATAAAACCGAAACCGACAAAAAGAACGGCGAGTGCGCATGCGATATAGAGAATGAGCATAGTTTTTTGCGGCGAGAGCTAAACGCTGTTAGAACTTACTTTCATAACGTACGGGCGTGGGAAGCGTTCCCCGATTTTACCAGTGTTTCTAGGGTATAAGCTCCCACGGGGCGATCGGCGAGTATCCCGCGCGCAGTAAGTTTTGGTGGTGATAAATCGATGTCGTGCCAGTTCTACAGGTGCTATAAACTCGACTCCCTGCTTTCTGCAATTTCCTCACGACAGCCCGTCGGGGATGTTTATCGTTCCCTGGAGACGAAATGAACGAGACGGCAGGTTTCAGAAAATCAATGATCTCTGAATCGACATTGCGACGACTACCGTGATGTGGAACATCAAGAAGCGACAACGAACGAAGATCCTTTATGGCGCTCGCCTCACGGATTGCTCGCATACCGGCATCGCCGGTGAGTAAAACCTTTTGTCCTGGGCCTTCAATTAACAGCATGATGCTTTGATTATTCATCCCGCTCGTGTCAACCCCGTCGTCGATGATACTTCTACCGGCACTTACGAGGTTTGCTACCGCGTTTGGATCGTCATCGACGTACAAGCCCGACAAACCACCCACTGTGTACCAAACCTCATTGAAATGAGCACTTGTCGGCCCAACAATATACACGTTCCACGAACCCCAAGTGAGTATTGGATTTGCACTAGCAAAAATAGCTTGATGTCGGGCTCCGACGGCTGTGGCCGCGTTTCGTACTTCATCAATACGCTCGAAAGCGCTCGTGAGTAGGTCTCGCTTATCCGCATCTAGTTCTGTTCTCGCTCGGGTGAGCACCGTTCCCTGCGGATCGAAGTCGCGGGGATCGTTCAAAATAAGATCGGTAGCGCCCACCGCACGAATGGCGTCGGCCATAGTTGCGATGTGATCATTGTCGGAGTGCGTAGAGACAAAAACCTTTCGATTTGAAGCGTGGTGAGTTTGCAGAAAAGAAATCACATTCGCCGCTTGCTCTGCACACCCGCCGTCAACAACGAATGTAATCCCGTTATTTTGCTGATCTCGCAACTCAACAAGAATAGCGTCGCCTTTCCCGACATTGATCATTTCGACGCCAATTTTTGCGAGTGCAGGAATTGGAGGCATATCATTTTTGAGTTATCGATAGAGCGGCTTGCATGATAACCTCCTTTGCGAACACTCTGCCGCGCTTTTTGGTACGATGCCACAGCACAACAGCGACAACAATTTCAAGCAACACTAAATACCAAAAGGCGGGGCTGTGTGAGTATGAGAACGAGAGCGTGAGCGCGATCATCAAAAGCGTTCCTGTAAAAAGGGATCGTGAGTATGCGTAGAGCGTGTTGAAATACTCGGAACGCCCGAGCGAGTGATGATTGCAGTAAGCCATTGCTTTCTCGAACACTTCTTCTTTTGTAAGATCCCCTCCGAAACGCGCCCTCAATTCTTCAACCTCTCGCTTGTATTTGTCGCCGGACAAAAGGATTTTTGAAGAGTTACCGCCCCATGTCCAAAACAGCGCGGGCTCAATCAGTCCTCCGAACGCCTGTAATAACTCCCCGACGAGCAGCGCAATCGCAAGAAAAATGAACGCCCGTACCGTTTCGCCTTCCGGAATACTGAACGTCGGGATCGAAACGCTAAAAGTTTGCAACACGAAGTAGGCACAGGCTAAAAAAATGCTTCCTGGTACAAGAACTACGAGCCAGTGATAGAGAGGTAGCTTGGAATCCATACCCACATCGTATCGATCCGAGATTGTAATGTCAACAATAGTAAAGTATCATGGAAGGATGGCGGTAAAGGCGAAAATCATCTCCGAAGAGTTTGTGAAGCGGGCCGTGATCCGCCACCTCGCCAACCTCGGGTGGAGCAAAAACCTCGACTATGACGATCTCCATATACGGGGCGTCGATATCAAGGTTACAAACTCCAAGTACAGCCGGACTTTTTTCATAGAGGCAAAAGGAGCATCGAGCTACCGATCCGGTTTTGAAGTCGCGTTCGTGTATTCCCTCGGGCAGATCGTTACCCGAATGAGGAGCTTGAAAGCGCGTTATTATTTTGGAATCGCTCTCCCAAAAAAGAGCGCCGATATCGCGATCCGTCGTATACCTTACGCTTTTGCAATCGGAGTATGTCTGCACGTTTTTTCAGTCGACGACAGCGGTAAGGTGATCTGGTACAAACCCGCAGACATCAAGAAATATCAAAACGGCTATGCAAAACGATAAACCTTATTACACCGCAAAAGAGCTCGCGCGTGCCCTATCGGTAAACGTGATGACGATCTACCGGTACATCAAGGCGAAGCGACTCAAGGCATTCAAGATAGGTAAAGAGTTTCGGATAGATCGCAGCGAGTTTGAACAATTTATGAATAAAGCAAAAATAAAATAAAAAGTATGGCATCACTAAACTTCAAGGGAAAATCGGCTGTTTGGAACCATCACCTCTCGGTGCCATATCACACACTCGAAAACGACCAGAAGCGATCACTCAAAGGGGAGAACGCGGACAGGAATCTCATCATTGAAGGAGATAACTTGCTCGCACTCAAGAGCTTGCTCCCGCAGTATCAAGGCAAGGTGAAGTGTATCTACATCGATCCTCCATACAACACAGGAAAGGAAGAGTGGGTTTACAGCGATAACGTAAGTAGCCCAACAATAAAAGAGTGGATAGGCGAGGTTGTTGGGCCAGAGGGAGAGGATCTAACTCGCCACGATAAGTGGCTATGCATGATGACTCCGCGTCTAAAACTTTTGAGAGAACTACTCGCGAATGATGGCGTTATTTTTGTAAGCATAGACGACAACGAAGCAGCAGATCTGCGACTCCTCATGGATAGTATTTTCGGAATAGAGTGTTTCGCGGCCGCACTTATTTGGAATAAAGGGCACAGCCAACAACAAGGCGTGTTCAAAAACTATCATGAGTATGTGTTGGTCTACGGCAAGAAACCTCTGGAGGCGTTTGAGGGTGGAGAGGGAGAAATAGTTGCAGGTGCTCTCAAAAAAATCTCAACGAAAAATCCTGCCAAAGAGTTCACATTCCCTGCAGGTGTTAGGTTCGATGCTGCCGACGGAACCATTATCGATGCAGATTTTGGCGACGGAGAAAAGGTACACGTCATTTCTGGCAGACTTGTAGCAAAAAGCGGTGTTACTACAGAAGAAGTGACTCTCAAGGCGGGGTGGACGCAAGCAGATCAAATGAAGGACTGGTTTTATGGAGATAAGGACAATGTTGTCGACACGAGGGGACAAAAAGTTTTGGAGTTCTTCTTTAGCTCAACCGGAAAACTGAAAAGCCGAAAGGAACGTAGACGAATAACTCCCTCAACGATCCTCCCGTCATTCGGAGTTGGTAGCGAACATACCGCAGAGCTCGCTGCATTATTTGAAATGAGCGAGTCGCCGTTTGGAAACCCGAAACCAGTCAACATGCTGAAAGAGATGATCTCGTGGGTCACTTCAGACGATGATATTGTTTTGGACTCCTTTGCCGGATCAGGAACCACAGCACAGGCAGTATTAGAGCTGAATGCTGATGAGGATGAGAGCAACAGACGATTTATTCTCGTTCAACTTCAAGAGGAAACAAAAAAGGATACGGCCGCGTATAAAGCCGGCTACCGCTATGTGCACGAAATCACTCGCGAGCGTGTAAAGAGAGTCATTGAAAAAAGTAAGAGCGGTAAGGGCTTTGAGTATTTTACGTTAGGCCCCGCTATCGATGCCGAGACGCTTCTATCCGGAACGCTTCCAACCTACAGGGAGTTTGCGAAATACGTTTATTACCTAGCAACAGGCAAGAATCATCCGGCAGAATCCAAGATCAAGGAGACTGACTTCTTTGTTGGCGAAGCGGATCGTGAATCGATATATCTCGTCTACGAAAAGGATATGGAGAAATTGAAGAAACTCGCGGTTACTCTCGACTGGGCCCAAAAGACACACAAGAAAGACTCCGGAAAGAAAATCGTGTATGCCCCCGCATGTTTCCTCGACGATGAGGCGCTCGAGCAATACAACATCCAGTTCGTGAGCGTCCCGTACAACCTCTTTGAGAGAACAGAATAGGCCATGCTCAAGAACTATCAACAACGTGTGGTGCGCGATATCGAGACATTTTTCAACGATCTCGATGCCGCGCGTCAAAAGTTTGCAGCAAGTCTAGATCTACAAGCGGTGCTCGGTAGTCCAATCAACGTCGCGTTCAGCGGCAAGTACGATCATTTCCAAGATCGTCCGAAAACGGGTGCAGACGGACTCTATCCGCGCGTATGTATCAAAATGCCGACTGGCGGCGGAAAGACGCTCGTCGCTGTTGAAGCGATATGCTCATATCAAAACCTTCTCGCAAAAGAACGCACCGGCCTCGTTGTGTGGATCACACACCGCGATCAGATCTATCGGCAAACAATAGAGAAGCTCCAAAACAAAAGCCACCCGTACCGACAACTCCTCGATCAAGCGAGCGGCAACCGCACGATTATCATCGAAAAGGGCCAATCCCTCCGACAGCAAGACGTGCAAGAAAACCTCGTCGTGCTGATGCTCATGATCCAGTCCGCTTCGAGAGACTCAAACAAAATGTTTGAGGACAGCGGCGGCTACATGGACTTCTTCCCTCCGGAGAACCGATACGACCTCCATGCCGAGCTTTTGCGGCTTGTGCCGAATCTCGACCGCACCGAGGACTCTCTTTTCGATCGTGCGCAGGTAAAAACGTCTCTGGGCAACGTTATCCGCACACTCAACCCTTTTATCGTTGTGGACGAGTTTCACACGATGTGGACTGATATCGCGCGAAATACGCTCGATGGTCTCAACGCCACGGCAATCATGGGTCTCTCTGCTACCCCTAAACGGGGCATGAACATCCTTTCGACCGTTACCGGCAAGGATCTCAAGGTCGAGGACATGATCAAGCTCGACATGCACCTCATCCCGCCGATCCACTCCGGCGACTGGCGCACCATGCTCGGGGCGATCAAAACGAAGCGCGACGAGCTCGAAAAGAAAGCAAAGAAACTCGAGCAAAACAAGGGGGTGTATATTCGCCCGATCGCACTCATCCAAGTCGAGCGCACCGGCAGAGATCAGCGGGGACAAGGACTCGTTCATAGCGAGGACGTTCGTGAGCTCTTGATCGATGCAGGCGTGCCGAAACACGAGATCGCAGTCAAGTCGAGTTCAATCGACGAGATCAAACAGCAGAAACTTCTTTCTCGCGAAAGCGAAGTCCGCTACATCATCACAAAAGAAGCACTCAAGGAGGGATGGGATTGTTCATTCGCATACATCCTCGGCGTGATCCCGAACGCGCGCACGAACTCGTCGATGACGCAGCTCGTCGGCCGCGTACTCCGCCAGCCATACGCAAAGAAAACCGGTGTGCCCGAGCTCGATGAAAGTTATGTTTTCTTCGCGACCGGCCACACTCAAGAAGTCGTTGAGAACGTGCGAAAAGGATTTGAGGAGGAGGGACTCGGAGATGTTACGGCCGGTGTAGAGATCCGCGATCATCAAGGCAATATCCTCAATCCGGTAAAGGCCGTATCGATCAAGAAAGACATACGCAAGAAGTATCCCGAGTCTTTATTCCTCCCTGTGTGGCTCATCAAAGAAAGCTCTCGAAAGTACCGCAAGTTTTCATACGATATCGACATCAAACCGAAGATCTCATGGGACGTAAGCAAGCTGCTCAACAAGTGGCTTGAGGATTTCATGCCGACGATTGGAGAGCGCCGAGAAACCCCTCTCGAGATCGTGATCGACCTCGAGGGTAAGGGTGTAGCGCGGCAAACGGAGACGCTCGCCTCGCTCAAGTTTGATGCGCTCTATCTCACACGACGCATTTCAGAAACGATCGAAAATGCGTTTATCTCGCATGCGATCGGCAACGCCGCAGCAACAACGCTCGCCAAGAAGTTCACGCCCGAGCTTCTCGATCAAAACGCAGGATATATTGCTCGCGAGCTCGAGAGATGTCTAGTCGAGCACAAGAAAAATCAAGAGCAAAATATCTTCGAGGAGCTCGTCAAAAACAACACGCTCACGCTCGTTGTTTCAGACGATGAGGAGGTTGGATTCGAGATGCCTCAAAAGGATATTGTCGCAAATAACGTACAGGCCGCCTTCGCATTCAGTCTCTACGAAGACGTTGAGATTGCCTCAATGAACTCGCTCGAGCACGCAGTCGCAAGAATCATCGAGCAAAGCCCTAACGTGATCTGGTGGGCCCGCAACAAGACGCAGAAGGGTTGGTATGCGATTCAAGGGTGGCAGAAAAACAAGATCCGGCCGGACTTTGTGATCGCTCGCAAGAACGAGAAAGACGAGCTCGAGTTTGTGTACGTCGTTGAGAGCAAGGGCGAACAGCTTGTCGGCAACGAGGATACTCAATACAAAGACGCGTTGCTCAACCGAATGACAGCGATGAAGGGCAATATCGAGCAAGTGAAAGTTCGTGCGACAACAGTCAAGTTCAACGATCGTTTTGAGTTCGAGCTCGTGCCTCAAGGTGAGGAGGAGCGGCGTATACGAACGAAGATCGGCTAGTGCATTGATTCTCCTAACGTGTCGATAAACATCTTGTCGGTGTTGCTCAATGTTTCAATAAGTCGAGTAAGTTCCTTACTGTCTCGATAGATAGCGAAATCATCCGAGGCGCGACGGATTTCCTCATGAAGAGTAGTAGCACTTGAAAACTCCGGAGAGGATACGTTCAGGGATTGGGCCCATATACGCAACCCCGTAAGATTGTCGTCCTTCACCATGAAGTCGGCCATTGCCCGAACCGACGATTGCATACGATTCGGATTTATGTTTTCGAATTGTTTTATTGGTTCGGAGAGCGGAGAGACATTAGAATCATAAGTTGCGATTCCAACAATCAACAAAACTAGCAAAATGGAAACGACTGGAATCAAAACGATTCGTGCAACGCGATCGCCAAATGTGGGAGGTGTCTTGTTGTTGAGTATCGCCATGTTTCGCCAACCGATTGATGGATCGCGGCGAGCTCAATGGATACAAAAAGCCCGCCACGGGTCTCCGGCCGAAGCCAGACGTACAGGTTTCCCTATACGGCGATCAAGCAATCCCATGACGGGTTTTCTATGCTTGATCGACTTTCCTGACCGTGCCGTTCGTTGGTCGAACGGGTTAGGTCATCGCCCTCGGGGGCCGATATTGGATGTGTAAGGAACATGATAGCGCATTCCGGAGGCCATTGGAAGTTTCAAATGCGTCCGAAACGCGCATAATGTAGGCATGAAAGCACGGGGGAAAAAGAGGAGCAATAAAACAAACGCCGTCCCGCTAGAAGAGCATATGTATCGCTTTCAGGCGAGACATCAACTATTCGCTAAAAAGGCATATGACCATGTGGCCAAAGAGCTGGGTATTCGCCCACCTAAACCGAAAAGGAAGTTGATCGAGCAAAGAAATAACGGAACTTTCTTGTACAACGGTGAAGTCGTGCGCTTCAAGAACCCAAATACGTATCCAGTAAAAGTATTCGCGGCCATCTTCAGTCAACAAGATACGGAACTCGGGTATGCGCCATATAGAAAAATCAATCAGTGGATAGAAGCAAGCGGTGTCAAAGCACTGGAGGATGAAGAAAAAATCATAAAAAGGATTCGAAATGCAATAGATAACATTCCCCGCTCTTCCAACCTAACCAAAACAACGCCAACCGGAGAGAAGTTGTTTGATATTGTCGACGGGAAAGGAGTCATCTTGAGAAATCCCGAGCTCGACTAGACAGTCGCTAGACATCGCTAGGGGATAACTTATCTGCCCATGTTTTTTGTGCCGCATTTGCGGTTCTTTTTTGTCGATGATTTTTTCAATAAGCAGTTCCAAGCATCGGCATAGACCTTCACAATGAAAAACGAATCAGTAGTTCATGGGGGACGAAACCTGCTCGTTTCACCCCCGTGAGCGAGCAGATTTCGTTTATGCTTTCGCCCGCTACAATAACCAAGTTCAAAGAGATCTATCAACGTGAGTTCGGCGTTGATCTCTCGCAAGAAGAAGCTTCTGAACAAGCGCAGCGGCTCCTTAACCTTGCCCGAGTAGTGATGCAGCCGATGCCAAAGCGGCATGAGGCACGCTACAAGGAGTTATTGGTGGATCAAAAGAAAACCGCATCTTCGAGCTAAAGGCCCCCTCGTGCGCGCTCGTGAAGCGCATAGGAGGGGGCTTTGAGCCCCAAACAATCTGAAGAGACGAGGTTTATCAGCGAGTCCTCGGGAAAAACAAACTGGCTGCTGCTTCTTTGGTGAGCGGATACCATTCCCCGCTCTGACTGACGACTTGTCAACGGGGGACTTCACCCGCTCATCAAAAAGAACTGGATCCGCATTTTGTCGACAAGGGCGGCGAAAATGCGTCGATCTCTCTGAAGAAAATAGGGAGGGAATGAAGGGAATAAAAGTCGGTTTTACTCGCTAACTGTAAACAAAATGAGAAAGAGACGCATAACCAAGCTCATTCGCGTAAGTGAGCAGTGGCATCTATGGCTCAAGGCAACTTCGATTCGGTATCACAAACCGATCTCGGAAGTGGTCGACGATGCGTGTAAACACCTCTCAAGTGAGTATGAGAGACAAAATGCCGGAATCATAGCCCAACTAAAGGTTCTTTTCCCAAATCGGCAGTGGCCGGAAAACCCTCCAATACGCCCTAAACCCTCTCCCTTTCAGGAAATGTAAACACTTTTCTCGGTTGCTATTTAGTCGCTAATGCGGACAATGACCATGAAATGAACTATGAATCCGGCCCTAGAAAGAAAACTTAAATACTTCCTGTACTGTCGCAAATCGACAGAGGATGAGGATCGCCAAGTCTTGAGCTTGTCCTCACAGATCGACGAGATGAAGAAAATGGCTCATCGTCTTAATCTGAAAATTGTCGGCGAGCCGCTCTACGAATCTAAATCAGCAAAGGCCCCTGGCAGAGAAGTTTTCAATGAACTCCTTACTCGAATTGAGAAAGGAGAAGCGCAAGGCATTGTTTGTTGGAAAATGGATCGTCTTGCCCGCAATCCAGTCGATGCAGGCCGTATAAGTTGGCTGCTACAAAGAGGCATCATAAAACACATCAAGACAGCCGATCGAGATTTTTACCCTGAAGATAATGTTATCTTCGCCTCCATTGAGTTCGGGCAAGCGAATCAGTTTATACGAGAGTTGAGTACAAACGTAAAACGCGGACTACGCGCCAAGACGATGCAAGGTTGGCGCAACGGCGTAGCTCCGATCGGATATCTGAACAATCTCCAAAGTATAAAAGGAGAAAAGAATATCGTACCGGATCCGGAGCGCTTCGATCTAGTAAAAAGGATATTCGAATCCTACATCGCGGGACATTACTCGGTGCGTCAACTCCACAAACAGGCGAAGAAGTGGGGTCTCACGACGCGGCAAACAAAGCGACAAGGAGGCAAGCCGGTTTCTCTCGCCCACATTTACCGTCTACTCACTGAACCTTTCTATACCGGCCATTTTCATGCCCGCAATCACGATACGGGGGAAAAGGAGCTGGTGAAAGGAGCTCACGAGCCGATGATCACAATGGATCAGTTTGAGCTCATGCAGGGGAAGCTCGGTCGCAAAGGAAAGCCGCAATCTCGCGAGGGGCACTTCTTTCCTTTCACCGGCCGAACGGAGTGCGGAGAGTGCGGGTCTATGATTACGGCGGAAGAAAAGTATCAAATCATTTGCGACTCATGCAAACACAAGTTTGCATCGCCGAAAAAGGATGCGTGCCCGAAATGTAAACGGAAGATCGCGGATATGGAGAATCCTACTACTCTGCATTACATTTATTACCACTGCACGAAACGAAAGAATCCGGAGTGCAGTCAAAAGTCCGTCCGCGTAGAAGATCTCGAATACCTCCTCGATTCAGCTCTCACGAGATTCGAGCTCTCAAGTGCCTTCTCACAATGGGCCCTCGAGGAACTCGCAAAGGACAACGATGACCAGATCAAGGGGCAAAGAGTGGAGATCGACTCTCAAGATAAGCGATACAAGGATGTCGTGCAGCGGCTGCAAAACCTCACGCGACTCTACACGTCGTCGGAGAACGCCGATCAGTCATTGCTCTCAATCGAGGAATACTCCCCACAGCGTAGGGCGCTCATGGAGGAAAAGCACTCTCTCGAGAGCGCGAGGCAGAATACCGGACGCAAGATCGACGAGTGGGTGGACTGGGCCGAGAACTCATTTAGTTTTGCTGCCGCCGCGCGATTGTGGTTTGAAACCGGCACACCGGAACAGAAGCGGGACATATTCGCTTCGCTCTCGCGCTCGAACCTAATCCTCAAAGACAAAGAATTGAGTATTTCATTGAGGAATCCGCTTGATCTCTATGCGGCAATAGCGATGAAATATCCGAACACAACAAAAGCGTTCGAACCTAAAAATGACGGCTCTACGAAAGAAGAATATCTACCTTTTGCGGTAGACATTCCTAGTTTGCGGAGAGGGAGGGATTCGAACCCTCGATCCAGTTTTACCCGGATGACACGTTAGCACCGTGTTGCTTTCGACCACTCAGCCACCTCTCCAAGATTCGCTTACGCGAATCGACCCAGGAAGGAGGCTTCGCCCTTCGGGCTTTCCTAAAGCCTGCTCGGCACTTGCCTCGCATCGGCTTTTCCGCTTTCGCGGAACGGATGGAATATGACGAAGGTCATATTCCATAGCCACCCCTCCTTCAGCGACCACCTTATCATACACGGCACTCTATTGAATAGTCGCGCGTATCGTCTATACTCTGGGTATGGACTTTACAAACTACATGGGCATTGGTGGTATGGGAGCGCTCGGTTCTTTCTCCCTCATAGTTATTCTTATTTTAGCGTGGGGACTTTTCTGGAAAGGGTTTGCTCTCTGGCATGCCGCAAAACGCCACGAAAAGTGGTGGTTCATTGCATTCCTCGTCATCAACACCGCGGGTATCCTCGAGATCGTCTATATATTCTTCATCGCGAAAGTGCCGGAATTCCGGAAGAAACTTGGGCTCAACTAAGCACTTGAGGTTCGCTAGAAGAACTTCTTCATCCTTGGGCTTGCTTCTCGTATACCAGTAAGCTGTTCCAGCGAGCGCCGAGCGACGTGTAGCCTTCTCCGGGTACGCGATGTTCACGCAATCCACTTCGTTGAGATTCTGCTGTTAACGGTTCTTTGCAACCTGTAAATTGATCAACGATCGGTGAAAAATTGACACCAAAAATAATTCCTCCAGGTCGGAGTGTACGAATTATTTCTCCAGCAAGAAACCATTGATATTTTATGTTTAGGGCCCCTTCTCCTAAAATGTCGTAATCTATCCCATTCATAGTGAAATTCACCGAGTTGTCGGGCAGCCGCGAAACAAAGTCGAGCATGTCAGCATTTACAATTGCGGGTTCCGTGTGCGGAAAATGTTGAGGTTGCACCCAACCTGGTAAACCACTGCGGTGTTCGTAAAAAGCCTTGTATTGATTCTTCGTAGGATCATAGGGAAGGTCACCAAAGCCGCCCGCTATATAACTGTCAACGTTTATATATGCCGACGAGTCATACATACCGGCTACCGAAAGCATGCGACAAAGCCTTCCACCCCCTAGGTCAACGAGAATATTGCCCCGAAGTCTATCCCTAAAGTAACTGTGTTCTGCCTCATCTCTCCCAATGCGCCCAAATCTCATTGCCAAATCTTCGGCAAACGATTCTTGAGCCCCGCCAAAGAATTTTTTCTGTTCCGCGATGAGATTTTTGTAACGAGACTCGCCCGTCTCCAATTGCTGAAATAACTGCGCTAGGGGACCTTTGTTTGGTCCCTCCAGATAGCCGCCGGTAAGTTCCTCCGCCACGGAAGTGTTAGAGAAGCTTGTGTATTAGCCAGGTGAATATCGAAAGCACGAGCGCGCCGAGAAGCGCCGGCACGAACCCTGCAACTGTAAAGCCCGGGACGACCCACGTCATCGCATAAAAAAGGAATGCGTTCAATACGAACGAAAAGAGGCCGAGCGTGATGACTGTGATAGGAAGCGTGAGAATGACAAGGATCGGCTTCACGACCATCGTAATAACGGACCACACGAGGGCTACGAGAAGAAGGGTCGTCCATCCGCCGGATACGGTGATGCCCGGCACGAGGTTCACCGTAAGCATGACGGCCGCAACCGTACCGAGATATTTTAGAACAGTGTGCATGTGAATATTGTATCCCCTTTCCCAGCCTCAAGCGAGGCCTGCGGGCGTGTGTCTATGAGGGGGTCTGCGACGCGAACATTCTTTTCCAACATTAGCGAGTCGGGTGCATGCTTTTTGGCGTGTCTCGCAGCGCGACGGCGCGAGAGGCAGCGCTGCGGCACCAGCCGCAGACAGCGACGCCAAGAAGCATGCGTCCGCGAGCGCTTATCTACTCCCACTGCTCTTCCTCCTCCTTGCCTTCTACAGCGCTGCCCAAAAC
>MFMA01000003.1:15246-18439 GCA_001783355.1 Candidatus Kaiserbacteria bacterium RIFCSPLOWO2_01_FULL_54_20
CTGAACCCCCGCCTAAAAGCTCCCCGTCAATGTCTCCTGGTGCTTTGTCATCATCCCCGAACATATGCGCGTGAATGTGATACTGCTAAATTAATTACTTCTAATTGAGCAAACACGAATATAGTACTAGCGCTATATTGGTGCGCAAGCGAAAAGACGCTTGGGTGTGAATAACTTTACCGATAGAATTCCTGCATGAGGCCGGAAGATGAGATTATCAAGCATTTCCGCATTACTCCGATGCAGGTATCCGCCCTCAAACGTCTCGGACTCGTCACGATCGAGGATCTATTGCGGCACTTCCCTGCCCGCTATGAGACGGGGGGTGCGTCCGTACGCGTATCCGCTCTCACAGTGGGCTCCAAGGTGACGCTGTTCGGCACGCTCTCCAAGCTCAAGGCAAAAAAGCTCTGGAAAAGCCGGCGCAACATAACCGAAGGATGGTTCGAGGACGCGAGCGGGAAAGTGAAGGTCATGTGGTTCAACCAGCCATACATCGCTTCATATATTCCCGAAGGAAGTGCAGTAAAAATGACCGGCACTGTCGGCGGCAAAGAAGGGCGCCCATACATTGCGAATCCCGAAGCAGAGATCCTCCCTCCCGGAGCGGTCACCAGCGGTCTTTTCGAAACTGCTCGAAGCTCGAAGCTAGAAGCTAGCAGCTCAATTTTCCCTGTATACCCGGAGAGCCGCGGAATTACGAGCTTATGGTTCTACCACGCGCTAGAGCGTGTCTTTGCGAGCAATGTCATCACACAAATGAATGACCCGATCCCAGAGGATGTGCGAGCGCGATACAGTCTTCCCGACCTCGCCACCTCTCTCATTGCCATACATAAACCCGAAAAAGAGACGCATGCCGAGGCGGCGCGCAAGCGCTTTGCGTTCGAGGAGATATTCGCTATCCAGATCGCGCGTGCGCGCGAGCGGGCGGAAAATGACGCGCAAGTATCTTTCCCTATTAAAAACAGTGATGAACTTGCGAGAAAATTCCTCGGCTCCGTTGACCTCTCTCCGACAAATGCTCAACAGCGCGCCATCAATGAGATCCTTGCTGATTTCGAGAAAAGCCACCCGATGGCGCGGCTTTTGGAAGGCGACGTCGGGAGCGGGAAGACCCTGGTAGCGGCCGCGGCCGCTTACGCAGTTGTGAACTCAAGACCCCCAGGGCGCGAATCCGGAACGCTCCAGGTCGCCTACATGGCACCGACAGAGATACTCGCTACGCAGCATTTTCAATCGTTCATTGAGTACTTCTCTCACCTTCCGATAAATATCGCTCTTATCACGGGAAGCGGGTGCAAGAAGTTCCCTTCGAAAGTCGCCCGCGGCAAGGCAACCGACATATCACGCGCACAGTTACTCAAGTGGGTTGCGAGCGGCGAGATAGCCATGCTCGTTGGAACACACGCGCTCATACAAAAGTCCGTGAAATTCCAGCACCTTGCACTCGCGATAGTCGACGAACAACACCGCTTCGGAACTCGGCAAAGGCGCGCTCTTGCTTACAAGGGTGATGCAGCGCCTCACTTTCTTTCCATGACGGCTACGCCGATACCGAGAACGTTGGCCCTGACGATGTACGGCGACCTAGATATTTCCGTTTTGGACGAATTACCGCCCGGCCGCGCGAAAGTGAAGACAGTTATTGTAACGAAAGAGAAACGCGCCGAAGTATATGAGTCTGTACGACGAGAGCTAGCTACTGGTCGGCAAGCATTTGTCATCTGTCCGCGCATCGAAGAGCCTGATCCTGCGAAAATAAATGCGCTCCAAGCAAAGAGCGCGAAAGCGGAGGCGAAACGGCTGCAAAAGGATGTCTTCCCCGAATTCCACGTCGGCCTATTGCACGGCAGTGTAAAGCCCGCGGAAAAAGATGAGGTGATGCGGAGATTTGCCGCGCATGAGATCGACATTCTTGTTGCGACGTCGGTCGTCGAGGTCGGAATTAACGTGCCGAATGCAACTGTGATGATGATAGAAGGCGCCGAGCGCTTTGGATTGGCACAACTCCACCAGCTGCGCGGTAGGATAATGCGTTCCTCACACCAGCCGCATTGTTTTTTGTTGCCCGAAACGAAGGGAGAAATGTCGATGAAGCGTTTGCGTGCCATGGAAAGCAGTTCGGATGGCTTCAAACTTGCCGAAGCCGACCTTGAGACGCGCGGCGCTGGCGACCTCTTCGGCCGCCAGCAGTGGGGCGTGAGTGACCTCGGCATGGAGGCATTGAAGAACGTAAAACTCATTCAGGCCGCGCGCACTGAGGCGCAGAAAATTATCGGTGAAGACCCTTTTCTATCAAAATACCCCGCGCTCGCGCAGAGAGTCGCGAGCGCGGGAACCCAATTGCACGGCGAATAGCAAATTCAGGGGCGACTCCTCTGAATTTTATCTTGTAAGGGTGAATGTGAGCGTGTTGCTCGTGCCGTTCGCATTTGTCACGTATACGTTGTAGTCGCCTGGTTGTAGAACCATGGGCGGTACCTCTCCACCGCTCGGCATGAGCTTCGGAACATCGAAGCTCAAGAAACCCTGAACGCCATTCGCAGAAACGTCGGAGATAGTGACAGGGCCGAAGTGTACCGTGGTGCCAGTCGTCGTGATATTCATCCCAGAAATCGTTGCCCGAATCGGATACGCCTGTCCTGCCGGACCAGACGCGGGTGTAATGCTCGAGATGATTGGTTTGCAATTCTGTCCGTAATTACTCCACACGCATCCGCTTCCAGTGACGGTAATCGTCACGGTGCCGAGTACTGTGGCAGGTCCCTCGAGATAGTGAACGAGTTTTGCGTTGTATGTACCGGATGTGGAGTAGGTGTGGGATTTTGAACCTTGCCCACAAGGTACTGCGCGAGGTGGTGGACAGAAGTCAGTCCCTGAGCCATCACCAAATTCCAGCCAAATGGCACCAGATCCTGCAAAATTCCCCACGTTTCCCGCAAAGGTTACTGTGAGCGGGGCCGCGCCGGAAGTCGGGTACGCAGAGAAGTTGGCCGATGTCGAGCCGCCGACGGTTATTGTTACTTTGTTTATTTCAGGCCCGTTTCCGTAATGTGTCGCTGTGTATGTGCCTGATGTCTTGTAGATATGAGTATAAACGAATGGGCCGCTTCCTAATTGAACAGGGGGGAATTGTTGTTCCTCTCCGTCACCGTAGTCAATCCTGGAGCCGTTGCGCGCCGTAAATTGT
>MFMA01000003.1:18539-18871 GCA_001783355.1 Candidatus Kaiserbacteria bacterium RIFCSPLOWO2_01_FULL_54_20
ACAACGCTCGCGCTCGTCTGTACGCTTCCCGCGTCGTTTGCAACGGTGAAGGTCGGGCGGTAGGTGCCTGCTCTCGCGTAGGCGTGTGTGAACGAGCCGGATGTCTGAAGTGCGGCGGGAGCATTTGCTGCAAGTGCGTTTATCTGGGCAAGGACGCCTTCATCACCCCAAATCACCGAATACCGACGGTTCGTGTTCGCATTATTGGGAACGGATGCATGCACCGTCCACGTCCCCGTCTGCCCCACCGCAAGCGACGCGGGCCCGTCAATACCGCTTATCGAAGGCGCGCCGCTACTCGTCGTTCTGCCGACGGTAATCGTTGCGGTGCC
>MFMA01000003.1:18899-19125 GCA_001783355.1 Candidatus Kaiserbacteria bacterium RIFCSPLOWO2_01_FULL_54_20
GGCTGGTAGATGAGCTTTGCGGTGTAGGTACCGTTAGACGTGTAGGTGTGAATGGCACCCATTGGAGTCACGGGTGGTTGGGAGGAATAATCCAAACCTGTACTTGCGGCGTAAGGTTGCGGTGCATTGTTGAACATTGGCTCGGAATCACCGTCGCCAAAGTCAACCGAGTACGAACTTACGGATACACCGGGAGCACTTCTTGCATTAAAGACAACCTGAAGCG
>MFMA01000003.1:19198-21170 GCA_001783355.1 Candidatus Kaiserbacteria bacterium RIFCSPLOWO2_01_FULL_54_20
TCGGCGATGCGATGAAGTTTTGATTCCAACCTCCGCCGCCGCATCTCTTGTAGAACCAAGCGCGGGTTGCGGGGCCAACGATGCCGACTTGCGAGAGTCCCGCGTCGGCTTGGACTGCTGCAACTGCCTTGGCGGTCATGGGACCGAAGTAGCCGGTCGGCGAGACGCCTAGGTATTGCTGAAGCTGTGTCACATCGTTGCCGGTCGCGCCTTGTGCGAGGGTGCGGGTGAATGTGGGACAAGTCGGGGGTAGTGGTTTTACCCCGCTCGGACACGCCGCGAACTCACAATTCAGTCCCGTGCGCCCGACCGCAGTGCCGTCGGGACAGATCTTGGCTTCTTGCGTACAGGCGATTATTGGTTGGTTGTTTTGCAGTGATCTCAATTGCTCTTGAAGTTGCGTGACCTGCGCGAGGAGATTTCTTATCTGTTGTTGAATATCATCAACGGAAAGCGCGCTCGCGGCGAATGGGAGGAGGATTGCCAAGGCGATGGCTGCGCCGATATGTCGTGATTTCATATGAGATGTACGATTGATAAGACTGATATGATCGCATTATCTTACGCACGGCTCTCAAAAGATACCCTTACAAGTGGATAGACCCGGAATGTATGAGTGGAGCAGTGCCGCGAACAGGTTACAAACGTCACACTTGCACGTTCCTCAGAGCTGGCTCGTCTGCACAGGGTCATACACCCATGTACCGCTACGGCAAATGTGGTATCCGCTTTTGCAGCTCCCTACGGTACACGAGAGGTACACGCGCCAACCCTCTTGCGGACAGTTCGAGGTGTAACCGCTTTCTATCGGTGCCGCTCCGCCCCCTTCGTAAGCGCTCACATCGATAAGGGTAAGGATCTCGGCGCAATACGTCGTGTACGGTATGCACCATGTCCCTCCCGTGGTGCATGCGCCGTTGATGAAACCAGTTCCCGTCGAAGGACAATGGCCTGGAACGCATGGAACGGAAAGTGTGGAGCCTACCGGATACGACGCTCCTTCGTGCATGCACATCCCCGCTTGCGTTCCCGGGCCGACTGGAGAGGTGGTTGATACGGGAATAGACGGCACGGTCGGCGCACTTACAAGTGCCTGCAGCAGGTCCGTTATCGCAGTACCGGCTATCTGGAACGGCGCACTCGTAGTACTGACCCCGTTCGAAAGCGTGGCGAGGATCGAATACGTTCCAGGTAATACGGAACAGAGACTCGCACTGCCTTCGCAGCGCGTGAACTTCGTTATGCAGTCAAATGCATTCTCCCCGCTCCCGCATCCGCTCTCCCCGCTGGGAACACTCCAGACATATACTCCGGACGAAGAGAGGTTCTGCGCGATCGTCCCGATCTTTTGACCCTCTGTATCGAGCAGCGTGAGCGAAACGTACGCACGCGGAGAGGCTTCGCTTCGCCATACCACGTTCAGCGTATTGCCTCCTGTAACGATCCCGCCGAATGCCGGCTCCGTTATCGTGATACCGGCTATCTGGAACGGCGCACTCGTAGTACTGGCCCCGTTCGAAAGCGTGGCGAGGATCGAATACGTTCCAGGTAATACGGAACAGAGACTCGCACTGCCTTCGCAGCGCGTGAACTTCGTTATGCAGTCAAATGCATTCTCCCCGCTCCCGCATCCGCTCTCCCCGCTGGGAACACTCCAGACATATACTCCGGACGAAGAGAGGTTCTGCGCGATCGTCCCGATCTTTTGACCCTCTGTATCGAGCAGCGTGAGCGAAACGTACGCACGCGGAGAGGCTTCGCTTCGCCATACCACGTTCAGCGTATTGCCTCCTGTAACGATCCCGCCGAATGCCGGCTCCGTTATCGTGATACTCGGAACTGTTTGAGAAGGTTGCGCGGGGGGTGGTGCTTGGTTCGGAAGAGAAGAAAGGACGCATTGGTATCCGGTGAAGCAACCGTTCGCGTCAGACCCTTTTTTCCATGTACCGGCGCATCCGCCCGAAAGTGGTGC
>MFMA01000003.1:21238-22303 GCA_001783355.1 Candidatus Kaiserbacteria bacterium RIFCSPLOWO2_01_FULL_54_20
CATCACGCGTTTTCGGACCAACAAATCCAAAACCTGTTGTTGCAGGGCCTCCCGAAGAAACCAGGTCCTGAAGGGTTTGAAATCGTTGAACGGCCGCCTCCGTCAAGGGCCCAAAGTATCCGGTCGCACTGTCGCTCGCAAGCAATTTCGCCGCGATCAGGAACTTTTGAAGTTCTCGCACGTCATCGCCCCGTGAGCCGAGAGACAGCGCGCGAGCAAGCGAAAGACACGGCAATCCGGTCGGTACTGCGGGTACTGAAGACGTTGCGCTGCCCGTGCCTCCCGACACCTGTGTTTTCAGGATCTCGATCCGATCTAGGATCCCCTGTATCTGTACTTTGATGTCTTCTATAGTCAGTGCGGACGCGACGAGAGGGACCAATGCAAGAAAAAATACTGCGGGGATTGCCTTTCTCATGTCTAGGTATGACGGATCATTGGACGGTGAACACGGCACCCTCACCTGTTGCATGCACCGTGCGCGTCGAGGCTGGATAACAGTACCCCCAACAAGTATCTCCCGTGTAGAGTTTGGCGATGATCTTGTACTGTCCGGGCGTGAGCGAATCCCCTCCCCACCCAGCGTCCGCGAGCACTGCCCCGCCCTCGGCGGGAATCGTCCATATGTAGGTTCCAGAAGCCGGAAGTTGCGACGCCGCGCTCGTGAGACCGCGGTCGTTGTTGCCCTGTGCGATACTGTCGCCCGACTTATAGATCTCGAGACGGACCTTCGCGCCTGCGGGTGCGTTCTGTGAACTCCACGAGACCGTGAGGGTTTGTCCGCGCGCAAGATTCAAGGGCGTGTTGCTGATGGAGATCGAAGGCTGGGTCGTCGCGGTGATACATCGAAAACCCAGACCGCATCCATTGGAGTCCGTGCCATTCGAGACGAGGGTTCCGTTCGGACAGCTTAGGGGCAGATACCGAGGACACGAGGCCGATTCCGTACGCGGAAGCGTGCATTTGTATGAAGTGGTGCAGCCATATTTGTCTGTTGTGGCCTGCCATCCGGTGCTGCAAGCGGTCGTGGGCGGCGGCGCTACCTGGCATGAAGTGGGTGCGGCA
>MFMA01000003.1:22328-23369 GCA_001783355.1 Candidatus Kaiserbacteria bacterium RIFCSPLOWO2_01_FULL_54_20
ACGCCGAAACCCGACTCCGGCGTACCCGAGCGGATAACGCCTTGCGCCGATTGCCACTCTTGCACCGACGCCTCGGTCGTCGGGCCGAAGAATCCGGTCGGCTCACCGTAGAAAAATCCTTCCTGATCAAGGAACACCTGTAGGCTGAAGACATCCTGACCCCTCATTCCTCTGGACAAATTCCTGCTCAAAGACGGGCACTTCGAGATCAGCCATGCCGGAGGAGTGGGGACCGGTGTCGAACTTGGAGCGGGAGCAGCCGGGAGAGTTGCGGGCGGAAGGCTAATAAGCTGCTGCTGCAGCGCAGCGATCTCCGCAAGCAACGCGTTGAGTTCTTGCTCCAACGAGTCCGTGGTCTGTGCCCTCGCAAGGAACGGAATGATGACGAATGCGACGATGATGCCAAGGAAAAAACATCGGCGCGTTGCTGTTCCCATAGAGCTCGTTACCTATCAAATGATGACAATCCCGGAGGTGGCTTTGACAGTCCCGTTCCCGTCACGAAGAGATATCGTGTAATCCCCCGCACCGGAATACGTATGATCCACTGTCGCGCTCGAGCTGCTGCCCGTACAGCCGCTCTGCGCCGTCACGCTTGCCGGTATGGTCCCGTCTCCCCAATCGACGGAATACGCGGCACAGGCCGGATACTCTGTCTGCACCGACACCGCAAGCGGATTCCCTCCGACCGCTGGCGTAACGGAAAGAATGGCCCAAGTGGTCGACGGAGTGGGGCCCGTAACGCTTATGGAAACCTGGGACACTGACGGGGTCTTGCTGTCACGGTAAAGCCTCGCTATGAAGTTCCCGCCGGAGGCGTATGTGTGGTTGACTTCGAATGCAAAGGCTCGACAGGCGTCTGCCGGAAAGGGAACCTCCGTATTGCTATTGTCACCAAAATCGAGGAGGTATGCACCGCCGTTGCACGAAGCCGATCCGTTGATCGTGCCCGTAAACTTTACTGCAAGGGGCGAGGAGCCCGACGTCGGGCTCGCGGAAACAGAGTCCGGTGACGAGGGGGGCGGAGGAGGGGGGGGCGGC
>MFMA01000003.1:23383-24636 GCA_001783355.1 Candidatus Kaiserbacteria bacterium RIFCSPLOWO2_01_FULL_54_20
ACACTTGCACAGTCGCTGAAGTGCGGTGTGCTCCCGCAGAAAGTGTGACAAGGTACGTGCCTCCGTATCGGTACTGATGCGCGAGCGCCTGCACTAACTGCGTGCAGTTTCCGGTGGGTACCGCTATTTGCGCAGGTTGCGTACCGTCGCCATAGTCGAGTACATATGTCGCTCCGCCGCATGAATTTACAGTGTTGACGGTGGCTTGTATCGCGACACTAAGAGGGGCATTGCCTGTGATAGGCGTCACCTGAATGAAGCCTCCGACCGGTGCAGGAGCGCCGGGCCCTGGAACGCCGCCATAACTTCCCGTCGTGCAAAGGAGCGCGATTGCGGCGGCCGTGCGCGGACCGACGACACCGTAGCCCGTGGTGTCTGGCGATCCTGACGAAACAATATTGTATTTCACTTGCCACCGCTTCACGGCCGCTTCCGTAAGCGCGCCATAAAAGCCGGAAGCCAATCCTTCAGGATAAACACTTGGATCGCGCGCGAGGAATTGTTGGAGCCGTGTTACGTCGTCGCCGGACGCTCCCCTTTTTAGACTTCTTCCGATCAGGGGGCACGAGCTTGAATCGTATGCAGCTCCAGTGGAACCAGCCGGAGCACTTCCCCCTGTAGCAAGCTGTGCCTGAAGCTGCTGCACGCGGGCGAGCAGGGCCTGTGTCTGCGCCCGCAGTTGGTCAGCCGTGGAAGGCGGCACGTAGGTTGAGGATGTCTGGGGAGCGTAATATGTCTGAGGCGGAGCGTACGTTTGCGGCTGCGCATACGTCGGCGCTGCGAAAACCGATATCGTACCTACCATGTCGGGATGGAATTGGCAGTGGTAGGAATAGCTGCCGGGAGCGGTGAACGTGCGGGAGAACACAGCGCTTGGTTGCATCGTGCCGCTACTGAACGCGCCGCCGTTCGCCGTTACCGTGTGCGTCATGCTCGAAGTGTTGGTCCACACGACGGTGTCCCCTACGGAAACGTTTATCTGCGATGGCGCAAAGTTGGCCGCGCCCATCGAAACATTTACCTGCGCCGCGGACGTTGTCTTAGGCGCAAACGCAAAAACACATGCAATTAATAACAGCGTGCCGATCGCCCCGATGCGAAGAGAGATACTCATACGAACATTGTTGCACGCCTTGAAAGCGACGCAACCTCTGAATTCACAGCAGAATTCATCTTCTTGTACGCCCACTAGGAATCGAACCTAGGTCAGTCGGGTATAAGCCGGCCGCTCTACCATTGAGCTATGGGCGCAA
>MFMA01000004.1:0-3611 GCA_001783355.1 Candidatus Kaiserbacteria bacterium RIFCSPLOWO2_01_FULL_54_20
AATATAAAACAATCCTCAAGCCCGAGACCTGCATAGCGCTCAAAGGCCGGCTCTCTAACCGCAACGGCGAGCTGTCTATCGTGACCGAAGCACTGAAGGCGCTGTAGCCCGACGTTTCAGTCGGGCCCCGACCATATTTGCGTCGGGGATAAAGGGCTTGACAAGAAAATGTTTGGAGACTATACTTAGAGTGAATTGTCAAGAGGGGTTGGAAATGCAGCAAAAACCGAAGGAAATCAAGGAGCAAGAAGAACGGCAACGGGAGGCACAGCGAGCCATCTTTGCCAAGTTGGTCGAAACACAGCAGCAAGGTCACGACGGCGATATTATCGCCCGCGAGGCCAAATACTACGAAGTCTAGCGCACACCGACGATCCCCGGGCCAAAACCCGGGGGTTGTTTTTTTTCTTGCAATTTTTCTGCTGCGGGTGTTGGATAGGGAGTGAAAGCACAAAAGGAGGAGCTGATGGCAAATGTACCGTCGACCGCCATACGGCTCCTCGACATGATCAGGACCGCGGCGGAATATGATGATTTTGAGGTTGTCGCCAACACGCTTGAGCGTATGTTGCAACCGTGGAGCATGCGCGTTATCAATGTGGCCGACGACTTTACGGAAGAGGACGCGGACTTACTTGGAGAGTTTTGGCGCAAATTCCTTGACCTGCGCCCAAGCGAAGACATATTAAAGCGGGCAAGCGTCCCCTACATGGTCGCCCTAGGCGCGTCAATCAATACCAAGTACATCGAGGTGCATGAGCTTGCCGAGGAGCAGTGCGCCTCTATTTTTCTGTTATCCAACTTTTTGTTGACAGAACAAGGGGTCCAAGAAGCTAACCCGTACGAAAATGTCCTGCAATTTACCCGCCGCCCTATACGAAAATAGGGCGGCGTCTGCTTTTATAAACCCAAAAGACGCGGTAGTATATGAAGACTATATGGAAGGACTAGAACACGTACGGCATACCTTGGCGCACCTTTTGGCGGCGGCCGTGCGCGAGCTCTACCCCAGCGCCAAAAACGCCATAGGCCCGTCGATCGAAAACGGCTTCTATCAGGATTTCGACCTCGGAGAGCACAAGGTTTCCGAAGAAGACTTTCCAAAAATCGAGGAGCGGATGCGCAAAATCCTAAAGACCTGGACGAGCGCCTCGAATCGCGAAGTAACGCCTGCGGAGGCAAAAAAAGAATTCGAGTGGAACGAATATAAATGCGAACTTATTGATGAGTTCGCCGAAGGCGGCAAGACACTCACCTTTTACACGCTCGGCGATTTTCTTGATCTTTGCAAGGGCGGCCATTCGGAAAATCCGGAAAAAGAAGTCAACCTGGAAGCCTTTAAGCTCGACCGCGTCGCGGGCGCGTATTGGCGCGGCGATTCTAAAAACAAGATGCTCACCCGCATATATGGGTTGGCGTTCGAGGACAAGAAAGAGCTCGACGCTTACATAAAACAACGCGAGGAGGCGATGGCGCGCGACCACAAAGTGCTCGGCCCCAAGCACGAACTGTTTATGTTCCATCACACGGCACCCGGCATGCCCTACTGGCTCCCCAAAGGCGTGGTGCTCTACAACGAGCTGGTGCAGTTTTGGCGCGAGGAGCACGCAAAGCGCGGTTATCAGGAAATAGTCTCCCCGCTGCTCAACAAAAAAGAGCTCTACGAGACGAGCGGCCACTACGAGCACTACTGGGCGGACATGTTTACGGTCAAAAGCGAGGACGAAGAGTACGGGGTCAAGGCGATGAACTGTCCCAACGCAATGGTCGTCTTTGGATCAAAAGGCCGGAGCTACCGCGACCTGCCGCTGCGCCTGTCTGACACCGACACCCTGCACCGCAACGAGTTGTCGGGGACGCTGAACGGCCTTTTGCGCGTGCGCGAGTTCCGCCAGGACGACGCGCACATTTTTGTCGAGGAGGACGAGATAGGCGCAGAGTACAAGCGCGTGTTCGAGATAGTGGAGCGCTTCTACTCTATCTTCGGGATGCACTACACGTTCCGCCTCGGCACGCGGCCGGAGAGTTTTATGGGCGAGGTGGAAACGTGGGACAAAGCGGAAGCGACACTCAAAACGATTTTGGAGGAGTCGGGCAAAGAGCATGTTGTGCTCGAGGGCGACGGCGCGTTCTACGGCCCCAAGGTGGACATTTTGATGAACGACGTTTTGGGCCGCGAGTGGCAGATGGGCACTATACAGCTCGACTTTCAACAGCCGCAGCGCTTTAAGCTGGAGTACACGGCCAAAGACGGCAGCAAAAAGACGCCGGTTGCTATACACCGGGTCATCTACGGCTCGATGGAGCGGTTTATCGGGATTTTGATCGAGCACTACGCGGCCGCATTTCCCCTTTGGCTCGCGCCCATACAGGCGCGCGTGCTCCCCATCGGCGAGGCACACCAAGACTTCTCAAGGACAGTCCTTGAGAAATTGAAAGAGGCAGGCATCCGCGCGGAATTGGATGACAGCAACGAAAGCTTGGGCAAAAAAATCCGCGCAGCTAAGACAGAAAAAGTCCCCTACCTGTTGGTGATAGGCGACGCCGAGGTGGCCGCCAAACAAGCAACGCTGGAGGGTAGAAACGGAAAAGTCGGAGCCCTTTCGGTCTCCGACATAATCCAAAAACTAACGGAGGAAATTACTTCGCGCGGTTGATCTGCGACTGGATGAAGGGGTCGATGCCAGCAAGCTTTGGAGCAGAATATTTTTGAGCAAAATGGTCTGGTTGAGGCGAAGCCGACCCGAGGACCTTTTGTGAGGAAATGTTCTGTGAAGGCTCCGTCCCGCCTACAAACCACGCGGCAATTTTGTTCTGGATTTTCTTGACCGCGATTAGGTAGGCCGCAATGAGGCACCAGAGCACCAGGAAGCCCCAGTACATGGCCGTGCCCCAAGGGCCGAGGTCAAGACCGGTGTACGGTACCGCCGAGAGTGTCACGTACGGCGCCGGGCGATTATTGTAGGCAATCGGCTGCTGGTAGTACGGCTGAGCGGGCGGAACATAGACCATGGGATAGGTCGGAACTGGCTGATAGACCGGGTAGGTCTGCTGTGCAGGATAGTTGGTTACGATGTTGGTCGGAGCGTTGATGTTTTGGTTGCAGCTGCCGTTGGTGCAGGTATTTTCATTGATGTTGGTGTTGGAGTTGACGTTGCCCGGGCGCGTAAAACCGCTCGAGCCCATAAACCCACTGCCGCCAAAAAAGCTCCCACCGCCATAGCCACCGGACGAAGGAGTGTAATAGTCGTCGTAGTAACTGTCGTAGCTCGGCTGAGACATGTCGTAATAGCCAACATCATCCCAACCGCCGCCACCATATGTCGGCTCGGACATATCAAAGTACCCTACATCATCCCAACCACCGAGGTCGGCGGCCTGAGCCTTAGGGGCGACGGCAAACGATACAGCAACCAAAAGGAGCGTCGCGAGAGCGATGCTGAGATTACGTACGGTGCTGTTTGTAATACTATTCATATAATTTCTATCTTGCCCAATAAAAGCCTGACGAGAGCTTTATACATCAGGTGAGTTAATAATGTCAATACCCACGCTCCGAGCTCAATTTTTTAGTTACTTTAAGCTCAGAGTATGAAAATTGATAAAAGAAT
>MFMA01000004.1:3632-4818 GCA_001783355.1 Candidatus Kaiserbacteria bacterium RIFCSPLOWO2_01_FULL_54_20
AAAGATCTTATGTGCCGGAAGCCCGAGTTTCCTGTGGCTTACAGCGCTGCTGCTTGACCAGTCGATTACCGCGGCGAACGAGACGGGTCTCGATTTCCGGGCAATCCTTGTAGTATTCCTCCCGCTCGTCGTTGAGCGGAATGACGCGCATCTGGCCACTGACGCACATCGCGTATTCCGGCTTGAACGTCTGGCCGTCGGGGCATTTCGGCGAACCACCACGGTAGCCGCGGCGATTCTCCGCGTAGCGGACACCGCCGCCTGCGCAGTGCTTCATGACTGCAACGCGGAAGGATCGGCGGTCGCCAAACCGCATGAACGCCGCGTGGGCTTGCTGACGCTGTGCGCCGACCACCATGACGGTGGTCGAACACATCCGACGAGCTTCCTCGAAGCGACACGCGCCGTCGCACCGGTCCCACGAAGTTTCCGCGACGTCATCGCCATCCAGCTCTTCAACCGGAGCGGTGTAACCAGCAGGTTGTCCCATCGGCCGGCCGAACGGAAGTTCAACATTGCCGCGGGCACACCCGGAAGTCATCACGCCAAAGGCCAGAATGGCCAGAGCGGCAGTCAGATTACGGATTCGGCTCATGGCCGGTCCTCCTGTTGCATTGCTACGGGATTAGCGAAGAGATCTCCCAAACACAGCATACACCGTGCTTGGCAATTTGTCAAGTACATCCACCCTCATTAAGAAAAACTTACGAAGGGATAGTTGACCGCAAAATCTCTGCGAGCAACTATGCCTCCACAAACCTGAACTCTTTATGAACCATTCACCCCCAGCTCATACGCCCCGACAAAGTCCGCCGTGACCACAAAGCGGTCCGATTTGGTGCCAAAGGAGTCGCAGGTAACGAGTGCAAGGTGCTTACCGTTTGCAGGGAGTTCTACCACGTCCTCGGTGGCGTTGGCAAGCCGCACGCCAACTACGGTATAGCGGTACTCGCGCGCCGAGGAGTAGACGCTCACGGTGTCGCCCGCCTTTAGTTTTTGTATCCCGTTGAAAGCTTTGTAGTTTTGATTGCGCACGATGGGCAGGTAGCTTGAGTGCCCGAAGATAAGCGTGGTGCCATCGACGCCAAGGAGCGCCGAAGTCGGGTAGCGCACCGTCCCCTTGAGCAGCGCCGCGTCTAACTCTGCCACCCCTGTGGACTCCGGGTTGAGTACCGTGTTGTCGAGG
>MFMA01000004.1:4996-5091 GCA_001783355.1 Candidatus Kaiserbacteria bacterium RIFCSPLOWO2_01_FULL_54_20
CGAATTGCTTTCCCATACGCGCCATATAGTATAACCTTTCTTGCCTGTTTGTCAAGCTAGCACACTTGACAAAAATATGGTACGGTGCTAGTCTC
>MFMA01000005.1:0-5077 GCA_001783355.1 Candidatus Kaiserbacteria bacterium RIFCSPLOWO2_01_FULL_54_20
TCACAGAAGGAATACGACTCCCTCTTCGCGCAAATGGAAGCGACGAAAACGTTCGGCGAACCATCTCACAGAAGGAATACGACTCCCTCTTCGCGCAAATGGAAGCGACGAAAACGTTCGGCGAACCATCTCCCTACCGCGGCAGGGTCAGGATCGTGGAAAGCGGGGCGGCAGAAAAGCTCGCCGCCGAACACATCGAGGCGGAGGCGGCGTCAGAGAATACGGCGCCTATCGGCATAGCCGGATGGTCGCTCCAGAGCGCGCTCACCGGGGTGCGTGCCTACATCCCACGCGGCTCTGATGTTTTCGTCCTCGGTGACCTAAATCCGCAGCAAGACATCTACCTCAACCCTGGTGCGAAAGCGATAATCTCTTCGAAGAGCTCGCCTGTAGGGACGTCGTTCAGAGAGAATGTGTGCACCGGCTACCTGGCCGGGCTGCAAACGTTCGTGCCTGCACTCTCCCGCTCTTGCCCACCCGCGCGCGGACTCCTTCCTCTCACGCCCGACAACCTGCGCACGTATGGCGATGCGTGTTTTGATTTCGCGGAGTCGCTTCCACCCTGCGCTCTACCTCTCTCTGTTCCTTCAAACATCGCGCCCGCGTGCAGAATATTCCTCGCGAACAACCTCTCCTACAATGGCTGCATACTAAACAACCGCGGGAAGAGCAGTTTCTCGCAGGATTCGTGGCGCATCTACCTAAACTCCGCGGGAGAGCTGTGGCGCAACTCGCACGACGTCATCCGACTCCTCGACAAAGAGGGCCGCACCGTAGATGTCATAACATACTGAAGGCGCAGCAGGGTGCGCATTTTGCAGCCGAGGACTGTTTGAGCGATAGCGAGTTCCGCAGGCAAAAAATACGTACCCTGCTGCGCCTTCACCGTACCGAGAACAAAATGATCCCCGCCGCAACGGAAACATTCAGTGATTCTTTCCGGCCATGCATGGGTATCTCAATGAGCGAATTGCATGCTTTTCGGAGCCTCGTCGAGAGTCCGCGCACTTCGTTCCCGAACACGAAGACCGTCGGCGCTTTTGTTTTGAACATGCGATAATTCCGCGCTTGAGGGTCTTGTTCGACGCCGACAATGCGCCATCCGCGTTTCTTTAACATCAAGATCAGTTTGAACGGGTCGGGTACATGCGACCACGGTACGAACTTTTCTGCTCCGAGTGCCGTCTTTGCGATGTCTTTGTTTATGCGCCCAAACCTGTCTTTGGGCAGCGGCGTGTAGCCCGACAGGTAGACGTGGGATACTCCGGAGGCGTCGGCGGTGCGCAGTATGGACCCGACGTTGTGTGCGCTTCGCACATTGTGCAAAATTACTTCGACCTCTCTCATAGTACCGGTATTGTAGTATTTTCTAGAAGCTATAAGCTAGTAGCTATCCGCTATGCTTTCCGTCTTCCCCGACATCCTCTTTCTTTCGCCGTTCGCAATGCTCCTCATGCGTCTTGCCGCCTCAGCGGTGTTCGGGTACGCCGCGTGGCAACACATCCCGCAAGCAAGCATGCTCGCGCGTAGTGTAGCTGTCCTGGAAATAGTTTGTGCGGCGCTGCTCTTGGTCGGTCTGTACACCCAACCCGCCGCACTCCTCGGTATCGCTATTTCTTTCCTCTACATGTTCATCCCGTCCCTGCGTAGCGCTCCGACAAGTACTGGCCTGCTCCTACTCGTTCTGTGCGCATCGCTTCTCCTTACCGGCGCAGGCGCGTTCGCATTCGACCTGCCGCTCTAAAATAGCTTTGAGCTTTGAGCTTTGAGCAGGTATATTTCACGTACCGCCCATATATTCATATGGGACGGGGCAGTCGGAGCATGTGCAAGCTCGCTTGTACATTGCTCCTCCTTACCGCCCATAGCTCAGTTGGTAGAGCAGCTCCCTTTTAAGGAGACGGTCGTAGGTTCGATTCCTACTGGGCGGACATGAACGAAGTGAGTGGACGACCAGTAGGTTGAAAGGGGTCGGGAAAACAATTGTTTTCCCGTGAAGGAAGGAATGGGAAAACCGTGGGGTTCCCAGAGCCTACAGGGCGGACAAGCGAGCGAAGTGAGAAAACTTGTTTTCGCATTTCCGAGCGCAGTCGCCCGGCACGCATGTACTGGGCGGACAGATCAGAAAAATGCGGGTTGGTGCTTGCCGCGCCGTTTTTTGCTTTTCAGGCTCGGAAGCCGTGTTAGATAGTGAGGTTCACTATCACGTAGTCCGTAACGGGCTTGTTGTCTTGGGTAAGACAAGAGATCGTGAATGTGGTGGGACCGGTCAACGGCACTGTTGAAGCGCCGCCGCTCAGCGTACTTTCATTGAAGCTCCCATCCGGGCTTGTGACGGTACACGACTCGACGCCTCTGGTGTTCCAGAATACGGATGTGCGCGTACCGAGAGGGACTCTTTCAGGAACTGCCCAGATCTCGACTTCCGCGGGCTCCGAAGGAAGTTGCACCTTGGGTGTGGCGGGCGATGTCGTACCCTGTTTGACTTGTTGGTTCAGAACAGGCGGCGAAGGCGCCTTGGGGACGCCAACTTGATAGCCGCGCCACACGCATAGACTGTCGAAGAACGAGGGTGGGATCACGTAGGTCACAATGGAATCGGCCCACGGACGATTCCGGCACATGTTTGCGACAACCCCTTGCGGTTGTCCGCCCATAGCGTCGCCTCCGTAGAAACCTGCGACCTCCGTATTGGCTTCCGAATCGCGCGCACCGGCAACGACTGTCGCTCCTGTTCCGGTGACCTCAATATCGCCGCGTGTCCCTGATTGGACGTTCACTCCCTTTCCCTTGGTGCCCGTGTAGTCAACACGACCATCACTTGTAGTTGCAGTTGCAGTTGTAGAATCCCTCGTACTTGTCGTCGTGCTCTCATCTTCGTTATCGCCAGTAATACCGTTCAGAAGATCGCTCACGTTTCCACCGGACCCGCTTCCGCCACTACCTTCTTCGCCGAAGACATTATCTAATCCGTTTCCCGTACCGCCACTGAGTGCATTCAGAAGCTCACTTGTGAGGTTGTTCTGCTGGGTACCAGTAGGGGTATTGAGAAGCGAGGTGGAGGTTGGTGGAACATAGTATGCGCATGGATCCGTCGAAGGAGTGGTTACTTGGTAGTATTTCGTACACCCCTGCGTCCCCGTTTGTGGTTGCTGCTGTTGCTGCGGTGACTGCGGCTGTTCCTTGGGCTTCAACAGATCCATAACTCCCTTAATTATGTCCAAGAACCCCTTCGCATCCCCGAGGCCTCCTTTTTCGGTTCCTGTACCTTTACAATCCAGTTGGTGGACACATATCGCCGTTACCTTCCCTCCAGGGGGGGTTTCATCACACTGGCACTTCCATCTATTGATACCTGGCACACACTGACCCTTCGAATTCTTTCGCTGACTGCAGCCGCATTCTTCGTAGACCGGTATGCACGATTCATTTCCCGTCGTGAGCTTCGCCGCATGGCTCACAAATGGAACAGCGAGTGCGAATGCGAGCAGAAGGATGAGAGGAAGTCTTAACGTCATTCACTCCATGCTACAAGACAACGCGGAATCCGCAACGGCAATTTCCCCTATTTTGTTGATACTTCGACCTCGCCCCATACCCATGTCACCGACCACGAGGCGCCACTTCTAGCGAGGCAGGCCCAAAATGTAGTGTTCGAGCGCATATTCCAGGTCAAATCCATTGCGGCGCGCTTCATGAGGAAGTTCGGCGAGCTCGGCGACCAGTCTCCCGGCGCGCTCGCGCGCGACGCCGGACGACTTGAGAAAAGTATCTTTCGCCCCCCAAAAGAGGACGCCGTGTATCGCTTCCGGCGCATCCTCTCGCGCGAGCGCGCGCTGATACTCCACCCATAGGCGTTTTTTGTCGCCGCCTTTCAGGGCATGGGCGAGCGAGAATATTTCCCCGCTCGCCTTTTCCTTTTTGGTATCAAATCGTTCGAACGTCACGGAATGCTTCTCGATAGTTTTCCGAGTCGCTGCGTCCAGCTTCCCTTCGAGTATGAAATACAGCTCATCTGAATCCTTCATATGCGGAAACGCACCCAAAACGACATCTCTCATTTCCTCGTTCCCGAACACCCCGTCGAGCACTATCACCCGCCTCTCACCGAACATACCGCTCCCGCGGAGCGCCCCCTCAACATCGGCAGCGGTGCTCGCATCGGAAACTCGGGTCACTTCTGCTTTTTTACTTTCGCGCGTTATCGCTTTATTCATCGCTGCCAGAGCCTTCTCTCTGTCTGTACCTGTATACAAGTAAATCATGGTCAACGTCCGATGCGTTTAGTATCACCCCAGTTATTGCCGATGGCAATTTCGGCGACGATGGGCACGTTGAACAGCTCTTTCTTCGGGGCAACCTCCTCCATCACCTGGCGCAGTGCGCGTGCGATACCCTCGGCGTCGTCTGTATCGACCTCATACACAAGCTCGTCGTGAACCTGCAGAATGAGCCGCGCTTTCTCTCTCCACCCTTTCTTCTCTATCAGCGTATCCGCCTCGACCATCGCAAGCTTGATGATGTCGGATTGCGTTCCTTGTATCGGCGCGTTTATCGCCATACGCTCCGCCTGTGCTACCAGATTCGGCAGAGCCGACTTCAGCGCGGGAAAATATCGCCTTCGACCGAAAAGTGTTTCAGTGAATCCCTTGCGTGCGGCGTCTGCTTTCGTCTTCTCTATAAAACGCTCGAGCCCAGAAAAATTCTTGAAATATTCTGAGAGGAAACGTGCCGCCTCTTCCCTTGATACGCCCTCTCCGAGCGCAGAGCGGAGCGCGTTCACGCCCATCCCATAGAGGATCCCGAAGTTGATGACCTTGGCGCGGCGGCGCATCTCGTAGTCAACATGTTCCGGCGGCACCCCAAAGACCTCGGACGCCACCGCAGCATGCACGTCGCCGCCGCGCCGAAAGACTTCGACGAGTTTCTCATCGCCGGAAAGGCCCGCGGCGATACGCAGCTCTATCTGCGAGTAATCGAGCGCGGCAAAAACGCTGCCTTTTCTCGCAACGAACGCTTTCCGTATACGCTTGCCGTATTCGCTCTTGATGGGAATGTTCTGGAGGTTCGGGTTTTG
>MFMA01000005.1:5089-12194 GCA_001783355.1 Candidatus Kaiserbacteria bacterium RIFCSPLOWO2_01_FULL_54_20
TTCGGGTTTTGCGAAGACATGCGACCCGTCGTAGTCCCCGCCTGCAAAAACTCCGTGTGAAGTCTCCCGTCTTCTCCGATGAGCGCGGGCATTTTCTCGATATACGTGCTCAAGAGTTTCTGCAGTTCGCGGTATGCGAGGACGTCATCGATGACCGGGTGCAGGTGAGATAGTCTCGCAAGTTCGTCCTCGCGCGTCGTGCGCGCTCCCGTCGATGTTTTCTTGTGTCTCTCCGGCGTTATTTTCAACTCATCAAAGAGAACCGCCCCGAGCTGTTTGGGAGAATTGATATTGAACTCGTGCCCCGCGTGTTTGAAAATGCGGCCAGCGATCTCGCCAAGCCCTTTCGTGTACTCGCGCGCAAGTTCCTTCAAGTAGTCTTTATCGACGCCGATACCGACCTCGTTCATCCGCTCAACGACAGGTATCAACGGTTTCTCTATCTTCTCGAATACGTCGTTGAGACGTCCCGTTTTTTTGAGTTCTGTAAATATGGCCTCCCGTGCACGTTCAAAGTCCTCCGTTTTCCCGTAATTCAGAATGTCCTCAAAGTCCGGATTCGTCGAGTCGGACTGTAACAACCACAGCGCGATAGATGTTTCTCTAAGAGAGCGCCTATCGATGGATGCGCTTTTATCTTCCGACGGCTGCTCTTCAATCCCCTTTTTGGACGGTTTCTGGACGGCCGCTCGCACGCGCTCTTTGAGCGAGCGGAACTCGAATGTGTCGCAGAGTGCGACGATGGTATCGGCGTGGTCGGACAAATGCCACATGCGCTTCGGGAATTCGAAGTGGATCGGCGCATCTTTCCGTATCGTCGCAAGCGACTTGGAAAAAGCCGCCGCGCCCTTGCCCTCTCGTATCAACTGAGCGGCGCGCGCTTTGAATCCTTTTTTGTCCAGAACATCCGGATCTTTTTCCACGGCGCGGTACAGGTCTTCTATCGAACCGAATTGTTGTATCAGCTCGGTGGCCGTCTTTTCGCCTATCCCTTTGATGCCGGGAATGTTGTCCGACGGGTCGCCGCGCAAGGATTTATAGTCGGTCATGTGTTTCGGCTCGAAGCCGAAACGTGTCTGTACCGCTTCTTTATCGTAGAGAACCGTATCCGCAAGCCCTTTGCGGAGCGTGTACACCTTCACCCTATCCCCGACCAGCTGAAGTGTATCGAGGTCGCCCGAGGCAATGACGGTCTCTATGTCGCGGCGCGGTGAGAGCGCGGCTACTATTGAGCCCACCCCGTCATCCGCTTCAAATCCCGGCGCTTCATACATTGGAATGCCGAAGGCCTCGAATACCTTCGGCGCCCTTTCAAGCTGTGATATCAACTCCGGTTCCGCTTTTACACGCTTTGCTTTGTACTCTTCAAAGAGTTCGTGCCGCTGCGTTTTCCCGGGAAGGTCGCGACACGCGACGAGGTAGTCGGGCTTGAGGTCGTCGACCAGTTTGAGGAGCATTGAAATCAGCCCATAGAGCGCGCCGGTCGGCTCGCCCTTCGAAGAGGAGAAATCCGGTATCGCATGGTATGCGCGATGGAGAATGGCGTGCGAATCGATTATTACAAGACGAGACATGTTCTCCTTTCCTTTAGTGTGACGCTTTTTCTCCGCCATGCGCGCATTGTACACCTAGGTCTTTTCCGGGAAGCATGCGCCTTTTATGCGCTAGAATGAATACGCGATGACGACGTTCAATGAAAAGAAACAGGAGGAGAGGCTGGAGGAATTGCATGTGCGCGAGGAAGAGCAGCTCGCGGAGATGCTCGCCCAAAAATACGGCGTCGAGTACGTCGACCTCACCAAAAAATCCATCGATTCCGATGCCCTGCGGCTCGTGCCCGAGAAAGAGGCGCGGGGGTCGGAGGTCGCGGCGTTCCGAAAAATAAATAAAAAGCTCTTCGTTGCCATGCGTGCGCCGGAGCGCGACGACTCACTGCAGGCCGTAGAGAGGCTGAAGCACCTCGGGTATGAACTGCAGAAATTCATCGTCTCTCGTGCCTCGCTCGAGCACGCGTGGGACCGCTACCACGACATCTCATACGCGACCGAGACGGAAGCAGGGGTGCTGACACTCTCTAACGAGACCATTCAGCAGATGCTCCAGAAACTGAAGACTCTCAACGACGTGCGTGTCGAGATCACGAGTCACGCAGGGAGCAAAGACACGCACCGTATCTCACGCGTGCTCGAAGTAATAATGAGCGGCGCACTCAGCCTCGGTGCATCCGACGTCCACCTCGAGCCGGAAGAGGGGGATGTGCGCATGCGCTACCGTCTCGACGGCGTCCTCACGGAAGTGATGATGTTCGATGTGCCTACGTACGCGCTCATATCCGCACGCATCAAACTCCTTTCCGGCTTGAAGCTCAACATCAAGAATGCCGCACAAGACGGTCGGTTCTCTATTCAAGTTAATGAAAAAGAGATAGAGATACGTACTTCCGTACTTCCTGGCGCCTACGCGGAGACCATTGTGATGCGCGTGCTCGACCCGACGACCATCGCGCTCCCCATGGAAGCGTTGGGCTTCGATAAATACTTGATGGACATCTTCAATATGGAGATAGCGAAACCGAACGGCATGATCCTGAACACAGGGCCTACGGGTTCCGGAAAGACGACAACGCTCTACGCCTTCCTGCGGCAGGTACAAAACCCTGGCATCAAGATAGTAACCATCGAGGACCCGATCGAATATCATTTGCCGGGTGTCGTGCAAACGCAGGTGTCGAAAGACTATTCTTTCGCTGAAGGGTTGCGTAGCACTCTCCGCCAGGATCCAGACGTCATCATGGTCGGTGAAATCCGCGATGCTGAAGTGGCGGCGACCGCCGTGAATGCCTCACTGACAGGTCACCTTGTATTCTCGACTTTGCACACCAACGACGCCGCCGGCACGTTCCCCCGTCTCATCGACATGGGCGTGAACGCAGATATCTTGGGCGCTGCAGTGACGACCGCTATGGCCCAGCGTTTGGTGCGACGCCTCTGCGCGAAGTGCCGCGAATCGCGTGCGATGACGGCCGAAGAGATAAAGCTGATGGGGCCGCTCCTTAAGAACATTCCGCATCCGGAAGACCTTCCGGCGAACAGAGAGGTGATGTGGGTGCCCAAGGGGTGCAGTGCGTGCGGTGGTATTGGTTACAAGGGGCGCATCGCCGTCGTTGAAGTCATTCTGATGGACAAAGAAATAGAGGAGACCGTGCGGAGAACATCGAGTGAGCGCGACCTTTGGCACGCCGCGCGCCATCAAAAGATCCGCCGCATGTCGCAGGATGGTGCGGTGAAAGTTTTGCAAGGCGTCACCTCGCTCGAAGAACTCGGACGTGTCGTTGACCTCCACGATGAGGTGATGCTAGAAACGATTTCATGAAATTAGAGGGGGTAAAACAAAACATCCGTAAAAGCGATCTGGATCGCGTCGTGCGCGAACTCTCGGAAGAAGCCCTTGAAAAAGGCATCGGCACAATTACCAAAGCTCCCCGCGAATACCTCTTGAAAAGAGACGTAACGATCGAGGCGTTGGAATCATTTTCTCTGCTTCCCTTTGAGAATTCGCTCTACGACTACCGAAACAAACTCCGCTTTGTCACGGGCGGAAAACGAGGTGCCCAGCCGGACTACAGCATCTGGGAAGACCCCGACAAAATAGAGAGGGCGGATGAAAAGGAAACGGAGCGTTGGCGAAAATCTCGATTCCATCTCCACAATCACCGGTTAAGGTTTAGCGGGGCGCATAACGCCGTATCTCGGAATGATTTCCGATTCGGCAAAACGATGCGGACGGAAATTAATTTTATTCTTACGCCGGACGGTATTATCGGGTACAAGCCGGACCCGTTCCGCCGGTACTACGCACATGGCGACTACGTGAGTTCCGACGTCGACGCAATGGTTGAAAACGCCTACCGATTCCAAAACCCTAATCGGACTATTCGCCAACAACTGCAGCGCAACATCAGTAGTTTTTTCGTTCCGTTTAGGGGCGATAAGGAGTCGCAAAAGAAACTGGGACTTATCTGCGCGTATATAAATGATCCGTCAATTGAATGGGGTTCCATCCGCCAGCAAATAGAGGCGGGCTGATTGTTACAACACCCGACACTCGCGTGGCGAGTGAACGGGCAGGCAAAACTCCGCTCGCCCGTCCGCAGTTGCCGTATTAGGCAACGAAGGCGGGTTGCACGGAGGAAACACGATGGTATGGTTAGATAAGAAAAGAGGCACGCAAGTTCGGACGATGCATTCGGGTAGAATGTTGCGGCGCGGTTCTAAGGATAGGGGCCGTAAGGCTACGCGAGGTAGCCTACCGCCGCCGTCCTCGAAAAAGCCACCATCGTCCGAAGCTGCGTGCCTCAAGACTAGAGTATTTTGATTCGCTGACGAGTATGATTAAACTGGCGAAGAGCATATCACGGAATATTTAATTGTCAATCCCTGTTAGAAAGCTCGTAAACTCGCTTCTAACGGGACAGGTGCCGCCTCACTTCGATCCATAATGGACCCAAGAGAGTCACACAATATGAAAAATCCGATAGAAAAAAGTCCGCGTTCGCTTGACCAGGCGCTCCGCCCCGAGAACTGGAAGGAGTATGTAGGACAAGCAACGATAAAGGAGAACTTGCGCATCCTCTTAAGCGCCGCGCAAGGGCGCAACCACCAGCCGGAACATGTGCTTTTGTACGGCCCTCCTGGTTTGGGCAAGACAACTCTCGCGCACCTGATGGCAAAAGAGATCGGCGCATCGCTCCGCGCCACGAGCGGGCCCGCAATAGAACGTGTGGGTGACCTCGCGTCCATCCTTACGAATCTCTCCCCCGGCGACGTACTATTCATAGACGAGATCCATCGTCTTAACCGGGCGATAGAAGAGGTGATGTATCCCGCGATGGAGAACGGGGTCCTCGACATCGTCATCGGCAAGGGGCCGAGCGCGCGCACGGTGCAATTGGAACTGCCACCCTTCACGCTCATCGCGGCAACGACGCGCATCTCGATGCTCTCCGCGCCACTGCGCAGCCGCTTTTCCGGCGGAACCTTTCGACTCAACTACTACACCGAGGAAGAGGTCGCCGAAATACTGAAACGCTCGGCACACATTCTCGGTATCGAGGCTGGCGAGGAATCTATCCGCGAGATCGCGCGGCGAAGCCGCGCCACGCCGCGCACCGCAAACTATCTTCTGAAACGCGCACGTGATTTCGCGGCAGTGAACGAGGAGAAGCTCGATATTAAAACGGTGAAAAAAGCGCTGGCGCTACTTGAGATAGACGAAGCGGGTTTGAACCAGACAGACCGCGACATACTCGCTATCATCGTAGAGAAATTCAACGGTGGGCCTGTCGGATTGAAAACCGTTTCCGCCTCACTTTCGGAAGAAGAAGATACGATAGAAGAAGTTCACGAGCCATACCTCATGCAACTCGGACTTCTTGAGCGCACACCGCGCGGACGCACCGTTACCAAAAAGGGCCATGAACACATCGGGGCCGAAGTTCCGCGCACACAACAAAAACTCGTTGAGTGAGGTTTGGGGATAAGAGCGTATTGCGCTTGAATGACGTATACAATAGGGCTACTTACGTACGGTAAACCAAACGGCCCGATTTCGGGCCGTTTGGTTTTGGACTCCTCGACAGCGAAAGAGGCCTCCGCTAGGGAGGCCTCATTCGTTCACGGTCATTTGAGGATCAATGGCCCGCACTGTACGACTTGATACGATCTCACCGCACACTGCCGAACACCTCATTGTCCTGACCGCCGATTCCTACAATGTCTCTGGGCACCTTGCGATGCCGGATAGATCCGAGGAACTGCTTCGGGTTTGTCGGGGATCGCTCCCGTTCTCCCAAGGCGACTGACGCACGGTAAAGCACATCAGTTCGCAAAGTATAGAATGCGTATTTTGTCGTCAAATTCGTGTAAATACCCGATTTCGGTGGATTTCGGGTGGATATCGCTGTGAATAACGGATCAGAACCAGGACAAAACGTGTAGAAAGCTGGTCTGTATCACTTTGGTGACGGCAGACACCAGCGAGCCGATGGCTTTTTTGATCTTCGCCACCACACCTTGCGGCTCGGAGGTATCTTCTTCTATGCTCTCACCACTCGCGCTGCCCGATGCAGTGCTGGATGCGTCCTCTGATCCGGATGCGGCAGCAATCCCTCCGCCACCGGTCGTCTGCCCCTGCGAATTACTGATCACGCCCGTTGCGCCGGATGCTGGCGACGAAGTGCCGTCTCCCGAGGAGAACGTCTGGGCTTGCGAGAAATCTCCGCCCGAGCCTTGAGTTGATTGAAATTCGTCATCAGGGATCTCTGTGGGCAACGCCTCCGGGTCGCCGGCCGCAAGTAATTTGTCTTGGGGCTCCAGGAAAAATCTCAACGCTTTTCTCGCCTCCTCCGCGGCTTTCTCTTCTTCCGAAAGCTCCCTGTCACCGGACGGCACGAGTGTGGAACTGAAGAGGTCTGACACTATGTTCAGCACGTCGCGAACGCCATCTGTGAAGTTCGCGGCGGTGTTGGTAATTGAGTTTCGCAATACTGTCGTCTTTGGCGCGGTCTTCGGCCGCGCGCTGGTGTTGAGTTTCTCGAACGTATCCACTAGAACGAGCACGGCCCTTTGTTCTGCTGTGAGCTTTGCGTTCTTGCTGAGCTGTGAAATGGAACCGTACGGCGTTTGCAGTGGCTGCGCGAACGTGTTTTGCGAATCAAGCGAATCGTAATAGGGATTCGTCACCGGTGATGGGCCGTATGTCCCCGGGGCATACGCGACGCTTCCTCCCGCCGGAGCGGGATTGTAGGACGACCCGCTGTACGACGATCCGCTGATCCCCGAATAACTATCCAGGAGTCCGGTCGGCGAATAGTCCGGCACAGGCGGTGTTTTGCCGTAGTTGCTGTAATTACTACTGTAGTTATCAGCGGGTCCCCTCGCTATGTCTCCGATCCGGTCACCTGCTGAAGGGCCGGGTGGCGGAGGCGGTGGGGTGTTCTCGGGTGGAGCCGGCTGCTGAGGTGACGGGGTGGGCGGTTGAGCTGGCTGCTGTTCTACGGGGGGAGGTAATTGTTCACGAGGAGGGGGCAGTGGATCAGGTGCTGGGG
>MFMA01000005.1:12217-25038 GCA_001783355.1 Candidatus Kaiserbacteria bacterium RIFCSPLOWO2_01_FULL_54_20
CGGGTTGAGGTTGGGGAGCTGGTTGGGGGGTAGGGACTTCGGGTTTTGAGGGTTGTTCCTTTTCCTTGTTGCCGGGTCGTACACTGTTTAGCTTTTCTGCACATTTCGCACACCCGCCCTTGGCCAGTACTGGTCTCCGCGCTCCCTGTACCTGCGCTAACAGACTTGAATTCACTGAACGATCTGCAAGTTCTTGGCATTGGCATCCTCCGCCGACCCCGGGACTGCTCGGGACACATCGATACGTAGCCACGCAAGGCTTTTCCTCGCCTTCGACTTTGATACTCTGTTCGCACTTACCCGTATCTCGCATGACCCACCAGATACGTATCACGGATACTTTCTTAGTCAACTTTCCCTCCTTATTCAAAAAATACTCGACGCGTTGTCCGGGTTTGCACGGTTCATACACGTCCGCTTTTTCATCTTTCCCCCCTGGTGCCTGGGCCGATGGAGCAAGCGCAAGTTGCGAGCCTGGGATCATTGGGCCGAAAAAGTCGACCGCACTCGCGGAAAGATTGAGCGTAAACACGAGTGCGGCTGCAATTAATAGGTGCCCAAACATACGATGTGTACATGATAACGCGACTTTTGTCGCACGGTTCGTATTGATGTATACAATACGGTAATGGCCGGACATTCTAAGTGGGCGCAGATAAAGAGGCAGAAGGGCGCGAACGACGCCGCAAAAGCACAGGTGTGGGGCAAACTCGCGAAGCGCATCGCGGTCGAGTCGAAAAAAGCGGGAGGCGATGTGAACGCACCGGGCCTCCGCGCGGTCATCGAGACCGCAAAGAAAACGAACATGCCGAAAGAGAACATCGAACGCGCGGTCGCCAAAGGGATTTCCGCTGACGCCGCGGCGCTTGAGGCGGTGACGTACGAGACGTACGGGCCTGGCGGAACGGCAATCGTCATTGAGGCGCTGACGGACAGTCGCAATCGTACGGCGCAGGAGATGAAACATCTTCTCGCGGAACTTGGTCTCGCCCTTGCGGCGCCGGGCAGCGCGCTCTGGGCGTTTGAGAAAACCGCCGAAGGATACCACCCCAAGACGACGGTTCCCCTCTCCGATGAGGACGACGCAAAACTCATGAAAATTATGGAACAAATAGATGCACACGACGACGTCGAGGACGTATACACGAATGCGGCCGAGTAGCTGCTAGGGACTGGCTGTTAGCTGCTAGCCGTTCAGAAGAACCAGGACAAGATGCGCATGAAGCCAGACTTAATGGCACTGCCGATATTGGACACCAGCGAACCGACAGCTTTTGTGACTTTTGCTACCACGCCTTGCGGCTCGGAGGGGTCGTAGGTGACACTCTCTCCTCCAGCGCCGGGTGCGGCGCCTGATGCGCCGTCTGATGAGCCGGGTGTGCCTTCGGCATTCGCCGCTCCGCCGCCACCGCCGGTTTGCCCATTCGAATTCGCGATGGCTCCTGTCGCGCCAGAATTCGGATCTGTCGCTCCGCCGCCCGAAGAGAATGTCTGGGGTCGCGAGAAGCCTCCGCTCGAGCCTTGAGCGGACTGGAAGTCGTCATCAGGAATTTCTGTGGGCAATGCCTCTGGGTCACCGGCCGCAAGCAAATTTTCTTGAGACTCCAAGAAGAACCTCAACGCCCTCCTCGCCTCCTCCGCGGCTTTCTCTTCTTCCGAAAGCTCCCTGTCACCGGACGGCACTAATATGGATGCGAAGAAGTCTGCAACGCCGCTTATCACATCGCGAACATTGCCCACGATGTTCGAAGTAGCGTCGGTGATGGAATTGCGCAAGATATTCGTATCGAGCGCGGTCTTCGGCTTCGCGCCAGTGTTGAGTTTGTCGAAGGAGTCGACCAGAACGAGCATGGCTCTTTGTTCTGCCGTGAGCTTTGCGTTCTTGCTGAGCTGTGAAATGGAACCATACGGTGTCTGGAGCGGTTGTGCGAATGTATTCTGCGAGTCGAGTGAATCGTAACGTGTGTTGGTCACGGACGGTGGGCCGTATGTCCCCGGAGCATACGCGACACTGCCTCCCGCCGGGGCGGGGTTGTATGAAGAGCCGTTGATCCCCGAATAACTATTCAGGAGTCCGGTCGGTGAATAGCTCGGCACAGGCGGTGTTCTGCCGTAGTTGCTGTAATTACCGCCGTAGTTGCCCGCGGGTCCATTGGCAATATCGCTGATCTGGTCACCGGCAGAAGGGCCCTGTGCTGGTGGTTGGGCTGGCGGTTGTGCCACAGGTGGAACTGGGGAATCTGGAATGGTTGGTTGTTGGGGTAATGGGGCGGTCGCTGGTGGTGGGGTTGTGGCTGGTGGTGGAGGGGATGGAGTAGTTGGCTCGGTTGGTGTAGTTGGTTTTGGGGGCGGTGCTGAGCCGCTACCGGGGCAATTGTTGCTTGCTGGCGTGCATTTCGGTCCTTTGACGGTACTGGCAATAACAGCAGCTGCTTGCGCAAGTTCATTTTCATTAAATTGGCGATCAATGTCGGAGGTAGAAGATGGCGCGCAGTTAAAGTCTTTCACACAGGTTAAGCCGGGCCCGCCACATTTCAGCCCGGGCTTGAGGTAGATTACCTGTCGGCATTTAGTTTTAGGGAGTGTGTTTGGTTTTTCTCCTTTCTCTGGCTTGCCGTCACCGTCCGTGTCTGGACATATGTACTCTGTTTCGCCAGGATCACACGGTGGTTCCGTAATTCCCGCTTTCGGAGAAAAATTTCCTTGTGTTTGCACGGCCAGAGTAGCTGCATATAGTGAGTCGATGTCTATATTTTTCGGTTCCACTGTCCACACGGCCCAGCTGAACACTGTGCAGAGAATGGAGAAAACCACTAGTCTATGGAACCCTGGATGCATAGGATACACGCATGATAGCGCTATTTATGTGGGGGTAAATCGCAAATGGAGAATAGCGGGGGATGAGCACCACATTCGTCGAATAAGGAAAAGCCGGTCGTTCGCAAGCGAACGCCGGCCTCCCCTCGTCATGTTGCGTGACGGTTACCAACCGCCCTGCCTTGAGTGCGCCAACTGCATCTTGTTGCCATCTCCGACGTCCAGGAACATTGCTGTCTCGGCGCCGTCGCTGAACTTGAAGCGTATGACGCACAACCCCTCCAGCGTATTGGTGGGCCCGCATACGAGTCCACGCGGCTCGATGGACCCGGATGGGTACACACTTACCCGAACTGACACCTGCTCGCCGAGCTTGGTGACAATGCGGACGAGCACTTGTCGGTGTGCGGGTACTTCGAGGAGCGCCAAACACGGCACGCCTCCCTCGAACTTTGAACTACACCGGACGGCCGGCGCGGCTTTGACGACAGCGGCAGTGCTGGGCTCGAGAGGTACCTTGAGGTCGGCGCCGAAGGCACTGAAGCCGCCACAAAGAAGGGCAGCAACAGCGGTAACGGAGGCGGCCATACGCATGGCGACCCTCCTTGATTACCCCCACTTTGTTTTCCTCATTTGCGAGGGGCAGGGGGCGATCCGCGCAATGCGCGATTCATTTCGCGCGCTAAGCGGAGCGCCCCTATCTATATGACGAGAGAGTGAAAGAACAGCACGCCTTGCCCGACCGAAGCTTCGGCGAAGGCGGGGCTCGCGGAGCCAGCTTCAAGGTTTGTGAGCAAGCCTCAAAGCTGGACCTGCGATTCTAGAGAGAAAAAGTAGGGCTGTATAATGCCAGATAAAGTCTGGGCCGTCAAGGGGTGGCTAACTTCCCGCCTGTAATCATACGGTATCATCCTCTGTATGCTAGTCCTCGCCATCGACCCTGGATACGGCCGCTGTGGAGTTGCGGTAGTCGAGAAGGCCGAAGGCAAGGAAAGGCTTGTTTATTCGGACTGTATCGAGACGTCGGCAAAAGACAGCTTCCCCGTGCGGCTTTCAGAGGTCACCACTGCATGCGCCGAGCTCTTGCGAGCATACAAACCAGACGCCGTGGCTCTCGAAAAGCTTTTTATGACGAAGAACCAGAAAACGGCTATGCGCGTTTCCGAAGTTCGTGGCGCCTTGATTGACCTTGCCACTCGGCACGGCGTTCCTGTCTTCGAGTACACGCCGGGCGAGGTAAAAAGCGCCGCGGCCGGCTCGGGAAGCGCCGACAAGCGCGCGGTGATAAAAATGCTCCACGCGCTTCTCAAGATAGAAAAAGAGATACGGCACGACGACGAGTACGATGCGATAGCGATTGGCATCACACATCTGGCTCGCGTGCGCTCATAGCCCCGGGAACAAAAAAATTCTATAATGAGCGGCAAATGAGGAAGCTGCGCAGGCTCTGGAAAAAACTCCCGTGGTGGATGGAGTTCGGGATATTGGCCGGTATCGCCATCGGTTTTATTATCTTCGGCGCCGGTATCGTCTGGGCGATAATCGCGCCTATCCCGACCATCAATAATTTCGAGAACCGCAAGATCGCCGAATCGACAAAGATATTCGACCGCACGGGCAACATCGTTCTGTACGACGTCTTCGGGCAGATACGCCGCACCGTGGTCCCGCTTGAAGAGATGTCTCCCTACATCCAGAAGTCCGCGATAGCGATCGAGGATACGGAATTCTACCAGCATCACGGATTCCGCCCGAAAGCATTCCTGCGCGCCGTCTTGGTCAACCTCCGGCTCATGCCGGGCATCTTAGGGCAAGGGGGCTCTACCATCACGCAGCAGGTAGTGAAAAATACGCTCCTCACGCAGAGGAAGACGATCGCGCGTAAACTGGAAGAGATAATCCTTGCGCTCCGCCTTGAGCGCGTGTATTCGAAAGACCAGATACTTGCGACGTATCTCAACGAGACATCCTACGGCGGCACGATATTCGGCGTGCAGGAGGCGAGCCAGTACTTCTTCGGCGTTGACGCAAAAGATGTGGACCTCGCGCAGGCGGCATACCTCGCCGCCCTTCCCCAGGCCCCGACGCGATATTCGCCGTACGGAAACCACCGCGACCTCCTCGACGAGCGACAAAAGCTCGTGCTCCGGAGAATGCTCGATGTGAAGTTGATAACCGAGGAAGAATACAAAGGTGCCGCCGACGAGGTAGTCGAATTCCGGAACGCGCGGGAGGCAGGTATCAAAGCACCGCATTTCGTTTTCTTCATACGAGAATATCTCGAGGAGAAGTACGGCGCCGACATCGTGGCGCAGGGCGGACTTCGTGTAATTACGACCCTCGACTGGCAACTGCAGGAAAAAGCCGAAGAAGTGGTCGAAAAACACGCGCCGGGGATGGAGAATAACTTCAACGCATCGAACGAGGGGGTTGTCGCCGTTGAACCGAAGTCGGGGCAGATACTCGCTATGGTCGGCTCGCGCGGATACTTCGATGAAACTATCGACGGAAAAGTGAACATTGCGGTGGCGCATCGGCAACCGGGCTCCTCATTCAAGCCGTTCGTCTACGCGACCGCGTTCAAAAAGGGATACACGCCGGAGACAGTCGTGTTCGACCTCAAGACACAGTTTTCGACGCATTGCGCGCCGAACGACTTCAGCAGCGAGGACCCGTGCTACTCGCCGAACAATTTCGACGAAACATTCAAAGGCCCGATCACGCTTCGGAACGCCCTCGCGCAATCGGTGAACGTTGCCGCGGTCAAGACTCTCTACCTCGCAGGCATTAGCGAGTCTATACAAACAGCCCAGGACTTAGGAATTGCGACGCTCGCGGGGAGTGATCGCTACGGACTCACGCTCGTTCTCGGCGGCGGCGAAGTGACCCTTCTCGATCTTACAAGTGCGTACTCCGTTTTCGCGAATGACGGAGTAAAAAACCCGTCGACCGGGATACTGCGTGTGGAGGACAGGTCGGGGAATGTGCTTGAGGAGTACAAAGAGCAGAGCAGCCGTGTGTTGGACGCACAGATCGCGCGACAGATAACCGACATCCTTTCAGACAACGTCGCGCGCACGCCGGAATTCGGCGCGAATTCGCCGCTCTATTTCTCGCAAACGCCAGTGGCCGACAAAACCGGAACGACGAACGACTATCGAGACGTGTGGATCGTTGGCTACACACCCGGTATCAGTATCGGCGCGTGGGCGGGCAATAATGACAATTCTCCGATGGAGAAGAGGATCGCGGCGTTCATCATCGCGCCGATGTGGCATGAAATAATGGAATTCGCACTGCAAAAATATCCATCCGAAACGTTCACGCCACCGGCACCCGAGAACCCGGAAATTCTTCCCCCGGTCTTGCGCGGATCTTGGAACACCGACGCAACACAAGGTATTCATGAAATTCTCTATTGGCTCGACAAAGATAACCCACGCTCCGGATTGAGAGGAGACCCTAATGATGCGCAGTTCGCGTTGTGGGAATTCCCCGTTGCGCTATGGGCAGGACAACAAGCGCTCATGGTCCCTCTTCAAGGGCTTCCCGGCAGCACAACCGAGCCCGCCGCAGGGAGGGACCGTTTCCGTATCATCGCCCCGTCACTTGGCGCGATCGTCCCCGTGTTAAGTCCGATGATATTCTCCGCCTACCACCCGAGGCCCGACGCCGTCTCGCGTGTTTCTTACTACGTGAACGGCACATACGTAGGTGTCTCTACCCAGTTCCCATATTCCGTGCCCTTCATACCGCAAACACGCGGAATAGTGCAGTTGAAGGCAGTCGCCGAGACAGCGGCCGGCAATGAGGAGGGCTTGAGTGTGTTTACCGTCCAGTGATCACCTATTCAACGGCATTACAAGGTACGTGAACGATGGGTCGGAAACGCCACGGATGACGAGTGGTTTTCCTGCGCCGGCAAATCCGAGCGTGATCGAGTCGGACTCGATCGCGGGAATGCAGTCGGATAGGTATCCGATATGGAAATTTATATCAAGGTCCTCCCCCGATAGCGCCGAGTCTATCGAGTCGGACATCTCCCCGACATCTTGGGAGCGCGCTGTTGCGCTCAAGATCTTTCGTTTTGGGTATACATGCAGACCCACGTGTTGGTCGTTCCCGGAAAATACGCGGGCCTTTTTGAGCATCTCTGCAAAATCACTCTTCAGGATAGTGGCCTCCGTCGAGAAAGCCTTCGGTAGTATCTCTTTGTAATTCGGGAATGTTCCCTCGACCACACGGGAAACGAACCGTGTTCCGTCGATGAGGACCGTAAGCTGTGACTCCTCAATAACCAACGTGACCTCGTCGCTCGTCGCCTTCTCAAGCACATGCATGAGTTCGAGGGCGTGTTTGAGTGGTATCAACGTCTCCGCGCCACCCCCGACACCCGCCATCGTCTTTTCAGCGAGCCTGAACGAGTCGGTCGCCACACAAACGAGACCATTGTCCTTTATTGCTATGTATATACTCCCAAGCTCCGGCCGGATCATCGAGGGGGACGCGGCATACGAAACGGACTGAATGCCTCGCATGAGGTGGCCGCGAGATATCCGAACACCTTTTTTATCGACTGTCGCGGGTAGAGTCGGAAATTCATCGTGTGGAATGGATTTTATTATGGTTTTAGTCCCCCGTGACTCGACCACTAAATTACCTTCATCAACCCTCAAACTAACCTTATCGCCGCCAATGGACCGGAGTGTTTGAGAGAAAACACCGGCCGGCACGGCGACCTTCCCCTTCTCCTCCACATCACACGGAACACGCACCTCAATAGCGGCCTCCAGGTTCGTAGCCTTTAACAAAACCTCTTTCTCGACCCAAATAAGAATACATGAAAGGATCGGGAGAGTTTCTTTTTTCGCCGTGACACGTTCCGCGATAAGAGCTGCGTTTAATATTTTCTCTTTAGTCGTGGATAGCTTCATATATATAGTTATCGTATTAAATACCTATTAGTATTATTATTGGTGTGTATAGTGTGGAGAAGAGTGTGTGGTGTTGTGGTTAGTGGGTATTTTGTGAGTCTTGTTGTGGGGAGAAGTGTCTGTGTGTTTGGGGGTAATGGTGTTGATTGGAAAATTTTTGGTTTTGGAAAAAGTAATCAAGATTGTTTCCTTCTCTTACACATACGTTATCCACACCGTTCAGGCGTGAATTAACATCCGGATGTGATCAATTTCCTGCTCGAGCGATGTGTTTGATTTCATTTCTTCTTTTATCTTCTCGCATGAGTGGATGACTGTCGTGTGGTCCCTCCCGCCAAGCTTCTCTCCTATCGAAGGGTATGAGACATTGAATTCTTCGCGCAGAATATACATTATTATCTGCCTCGGCTTCACCACTTCCTTCTTGCGGGTTTTCTCGTAGATGCTTTTTTCAGCGATCTCGTAGTATCCCGCTATGCGACGCACGACTTCGTCTACCGAAACCCCCCTGTTCGGCTTCACGTTGTGTTTTATGAGCGTGCGGACGTCGGCGTGCGATATCCCTTTACCCTTGAGTTGGGATTTGCACACGATCATATTGAGGATACCCTCGAGCTCGCGAATGTTTCCCCGGACACTTTCGGCTATGTACTGGACGATATCATCCGGGATCGAAAAGCCGTGGCTCTCTAGCTTTGCTTTTATGATGGCCACTCTCGACTCGACGTCCGGCTCGGGTATCTCCGCGATCATCCCGGCGGCGAAACGCCCTCGTATCCGTTCCTCGAATCCGGGGAGCATCGCCGGATGCTTGTCCGAGGAAAAAACGATCTGTTTGTTGTTGTCGTGGAGGGCGTTGAAAAGATGGAACAGTTCCTCCTGGGTCTTTTCCGTGTTCGCGATGAACTGGACGTCATCCATGATGAGCACGTCATTCGCGCGGTACTGATCCTTGAAGCCGTTGGCACGGCCGGCCCTGACGGCATTGATGTAGTCGACCGCGAAGCGCTCGGATGTCACGTACAAGACCTTTTTATTCGCGTGGGTTTTCTTGAAGTGGTTCCCGATCGCCTGTATGAGATGTGTTTTGCCACGTCCAGTCGCCCCATACACAAAGAGTGGGTTGTATGCGAGGCCCGGCCGCTCGATAACCGCTTTCGCGGCGGCGTGAGCGAGTTGGTTGAAGGGGCCCACAACGAACGTATCGAACGTGTAGCGCGGATTGAGGTTGTCGCGCTTGTCGATGTAGAGGGTCTCGAGGTCTAAGGAGGCGTTGTCGGTCGGCTGGGTACGGCCGGGCTTCCTGGGTTCGACCGAAGCGGCACGGTGCACCACATATTCAACGGTACGGACCGCAGGGTCGAGGCCGCGGAGCGCCTTCATGATCAGCTTGTGGTGTTTTTCCAGGAGCCACTCCTTGACGATCTTCGACGGAACGGCCACCTGCACTATCCCCCCGTCTCGGCCCGCCACGTCGGTGTTCCTAAACCAGGTGCGGAAGCTTGCCTCCGACGTGCCGAGCTCGATCTGCACGAGTGCGTTCTGCCAGAGTTCATGGTTGGTCATAGTTTCAAAACGCAGGTGAAGTTAGCTCGGACATTATACGTGTACTCTTAAAGAAGCAAAGCCGATACATTTCGAGACGGATGTTCACATCGTGGGGATAAGGGGGGGATAGTCAATTCGCGATTATAAGCGTTTTTGGGGTCGTGATTTTTCTGCTGAAAAATCACTGCTACTCGCCAGGGGTCCGACTGTAAGGAGGACGACGCGTTGCGTCACACCCCAAAAACGCTCACAACCGCTCATTATGGGTGAGAAAGGGCTACGCGGAGACCCTCGAAACGCCAAAAACCCGCCTCGTTTGTTGATTGAAGGATGGTTTGAGGGTATAGTCCTGTAATGAAACGAGTGTATCAGCCTAAAAAGCGCAAGCGCGCGCGAACTCACGGGTTCCGCAAGAGAGCGAGGAGCAAGAGCGGCCGGAACATACTGGTGCGACGGCGTCGCAAGGGGCGCGCCAGGCTTTCAGCGTAATGTCAAAGATCGCACGCGTGAGCCGCGTCGATTTTGCAGCGGAGAGTGGCACGGGAAAGCGCTGTCACGGCAGACTCTTCTCTCTTTCAGCCGCTCCCCTTTCGCGGGGTCGGCGCTTGTCTCTTGCGTGTGTAGTATCAAAGAAGGTAGCGCCGAAGGCGGTAGAGAGGAACCTCATCAAACGCCGGTGTCGTGAGGCGGTAAGAGCGCACATGCGCACGCGCGCTTCCGCCCCGCCTCTTCTGCTCGTGTTCCGCGCGAAGAAGGAGGCCGCGGGCGCGACCTTCGCGGACATTCTCCGAGACATCGGCGGCCTCGTCGATAAAGTTTCCGATACGCGCTACAATACCCCGCAATGATCTCTACGCTATTCCATACGGCCATCTACGATCCGCTCTACAACGGACTTATTTTTTTGGTCGGCATTATACCAACGCACGACGTGGGGCTCGCCGTAATACTTCTGACGATAGTGGTGCGTTTTGTCCTATTCCCTCTTTCTAGACGCGCGATCGAGACCCAGGTGGCGATGAAAAAGGTTGCGCCGGAAGTGGAGAAGATAAAAGAGCAATACAAAAATAATCGCGAGGAGCAGGGCAAAGCGATTTTCGCGCTCTACAAGGAGCGCGGGGTGCATCCATTCGCCTCGATCGGCCTGCTTCTAGCGCAACTCCCCGTTTTATTCGCGCTCTACTGGATATTCGCTGTCGGAGGGTTGCCCGAGATACATCCGAACCTGCTGTACTCATTCGTCTCGCCGCCGCCCGTTGTGAACATGGAGTTCCTAGGAATTCTCAATATGGCAGGGCACTCGCTTTTCCTAGGAGTGTTGGCGGCGGCGGCGCAGTTCGCCTACACGCGACTTTCCATGGGCCCGCGTGAAAAAAAGTCTGCCGTGCAGGGCGGCTCGTTCTCAACGGATCTTGCGCGCAGCTTTGACCTACAGGCCCGCTACATGCTCCCGGCGACGTTCATCGTGCTCTCCTATTTCGTTCCGAATGCTGCGATGCTCTATCTCGTTACAAGCAATATGTTCATGGTCGGGCAAGAACTTTTCTCCGGTCGACGGTTCTAAGATAGAACGAATCGCCCTTTTGTTGATGGGGGTTGAGTTTAAGAGTATAGTGCCTCGATGGAAAAGATCGTCGAGACAACATTGAAGGAATTCCTTGAAGCTGCCGGCTTACAATACAGCGGGATAGTGCGGAACGATGTGGCCGGACAGATGGTTTTTTCTATTCAGGCCGACGACGCCCGTGCCCTCATCGGCATGCACGGGGACACGGTCCATGCGCTCGACCTGCTCGTGAAAAAGATCGTCGAGAAGCGCCTTCCCGCCGAGCCATCAAAGGACGCGGGTACCGGGGCGGAACCGGAGACGCCCCACTTTCTGATCGACGTGAACGATTATCGTGCAAAACAAATAAAAGATCTGCAGAACAAGGCCTTGATGATGGCGGAGCGTGCACGCTCCTTCCAATACGATGTGGAGCTCTCCCCCATGAGCTCATATGAACGACTCATCATACACACAACACTTCAGAGCGCACCGAACGTGAAGACGGAATCACAAGGCGAAGGGCGGAACCGAAGAGTCGTCATCAAATACTCGGCACAGTAGCGAGCGGGTCGACATTAGATATCAGTTGGCTGGTTTGCAATGAACGGATTCGAGGAAGGGTTTTCGGCGGCCACCTCTAGCTTCAGTATTTGCGGGTTTATCTGATTAAGTATCAGCCAGATCGCAATGAGGAGAAAGAGGCCGAGAAGGGTATCCTGGATTATCTCCTTCGAGTGTTCTTTCGTACTCCATAAGTCACTCGACATGTAGGCAAAGCCCGCCCACGCGAGACGCAGAACGGCGAGAATGGCACCAAGAGAGATGGCGGCCGCGAATACTTTATTTAGAAATGGTGCCAGCGTTTCGGTGTTGTAAGCGTCGGTGAGTTTCGTTGAACCCTGAAAACACTCAAGCGGAACAAAACCGCCTGCACCCTTGCAATCATCCGCAGCGAGCGCGGGAAACGCGCCCAAGATCAAGACCCCACATATGCAAAAAAGTGCCAAGAGAATGATCGGGGCCGCCCTCCGTCTTGAAAGGAAAGTCATATTAGTTTTCTGCGATACGCAAAAGCCAAAGCGTTTTGTCACGTGCATTAATGAACGCAATATAGTTCCCCTCATCGTCTACTACGGGGTTCTCTACGTCAAGCTCGGCACTGCCCGGCGAGAACAAAAGCTCCGCGGAAGCCGCGCCCGCATCAACCTTCCACCACGCATCGGCAGTGTGCGTTTCTCCCCGGTTCCGACTATCGAGAAAGTCCGCAGGCGGTATACCCTGCGGCACCGCACAGTAGGCGACCGGTTTCGTACCGTGATCCCATGTGCATTTGTCCGCGATCGTGCGGATGGGCAAGCGCTCGCTCGTGGATGTATCGTCGGCCCGGACGAAGAGCGAGAGGCTTCCGCTCGATTCTCCGTAAAGCAGGGCTTTGGACGAGGCGCTGGGAAGTACAGTGAGACCTTGAACGTCCCTGATCAGTGGGAGTAGTGTCCCGCCGCCTCCAACAACGTACGCGCTCCCCGCGACGTTATCAGATGGCTTTTGCACGATGACCGTTCGGTCTTTCAATGCCAGGCGTATTTGCCACCCTGAAAGATTCGAAGAAAAGAGATGTTGTGGCTTGGCACCGTCCCAAGTGACCCGACTTCCCGTGAACACACCTTCCCCGCCGTTAATGTAAACGACCTCATCGCCCGTTGGGCTTGTTGCTATGGCGCGTATTCCGTCTGGCAACGCTCTTTGGACCAAAGGGTTCGCATTTGCGGAGGTGGACGAACTGGCCGAGATCGTTCCCACCACTGTTGTTATTGTGTTCGTATCGTCGGCACCTCTCAATATCACTCCCTTTTTCGCGACTATCGCTTCGTATACGTATGGAATGAGCGTGTTGGTAAGACGCTCGAGAGTGCCGGTCGTCGGGTCCACATCAAAAATGTATCCGGTAGAGCGCTCAACGAAACGAAGGCGGG
>MFMA01000006.1:0-958 GCA_001783355.1 Candidatus Kaiserbacteria bacterium RIFCSPLOWO2_01_FULL_54_20
GACGCTCTTGCGAACGGGCACGATACCGTCGGAGCCGATCTATACCTCTGGGGACACTGGTGGTGCTGCGAGCCTTGCTGGAATGCGATGCTCGAAGCCGGCATCAATGACGTCTACCTTCTCGAAGGCAGTGAGAAACTTTTCAACAAAAACAGCCCCGAAAACGTCATCGGCTCACAGTTTCTTTGAGAAGATTACGTTTTGAGTGTGCGACTTTTTACCGCCACTTCGCCAACAACACCATCTTTGACTTCTGCACTAAAAAGGCCCCATGTGTTTACTCTACCCTTTTCTGTCGTGTGTGATATACGACCCTGAAGCTCATACCGAACGATGTTATTTTTCTCATCTACCTTTTCGAAGATATCTCTGTTGAAGAGCATCAGGGGATCTTCTAATTGATCAGGTTGTGGATCTTTCAGCAGGGAGACGAATTCTGATATTGCAATAGAAAGCGCCCTCTCCACATCAGCAGGGATCTTACCCCTTTCCATGGGGAACCCTTTGCTCAGGACCTCTTTGCCTACAGCATCCGCAACATGCTCTCTATGCTCTATCATTCCCGCGGAGACACCTGGATAGTGATAGGAGTCCTCCGCCTCTGCCATTTCGCGCGCAATTCGAGGGTCTTTCACCTTCCTATCAGGCCTGTAAAGTGGCTCCCCCGACATTTCTTTGGCTGTCATATTGTTTTGAAATACGAACTCTATTCACCAATTGTATCAGTCACGCCGAGCAGAAATAGTGACGTGTGTATAGTACAATGGCCACCTATGTCCCGCGGAAAATTCATCATACTCGAAGGCGGAGAGGGGTCGGGGAAGACGACTGTCGGTGAGCGTCTTAAGCTCGAATATCCGGAGGCCGTGTACACGCAAGACCCCGGCGGCACGCCGCTTGGCGAACATATACGTAAACTTCTAATGTCCGAGGAAACCCAGGGCATCGACGTACGCGC
>MFMA01000006.1:1076-5221 GCA_001783355.1 Candidatus Kaiserbacteria bacterium RIFCSPLOWO2_01_FULL_54_20
CAGGTCTACGGACGACAGCGTCCGGAACTTCTGGCACTTTACAACACGGTATCCGCCGAGATATTGCAGGGATGCGTGCCTGATGCCTGCATCGTTCTCGATGTGACGCCTGAAGTCGGCGTCGCTCGCGTACATTCGCGCCCCGAGGAACCGACTCGTTTCGATAACGAGGCGCTCGATTTTCACGCGCGCGTGAGAGAAGGTCTCAAGAAGCACGCTCACGAATTCGGCAAACCGTTCATCATTGACGCTAACAAGCCGCTGGAGGAGGTCTGGACGGAGGTAAAGAATGCCGTACAATCAGTGCTTCAGACTTCAGTCAAATGATGTCACTATGATTTAACGAACGTACATATGCTTATCCGCCTAGCAAATAAAAAGTATGTACGATTTCGTGCGCAAACAAGATCCTGAAGTATTCGCAGCCCTCGAAGGAGAGGAGCATCGGGAGTCTGAAGGCATAGAACTCATTCCCTCCGAGAACTACGTCTCGCGCGCGGTGCGCGAGGCCAACAGCTCCATCTTCACCAACAAATACTCGGAAGGCTATCCGGGCAAGCGCTACTACGGTGGGCAAACCTTTACCGACGTCGTCGAAAATCTTGCGCGCGACCGTGCGAAAGAGCTTTTTAATTGCAAATATGTGAACGTCCAGCCGCACGCTGGCGCCAACGCCAATATAGGGCTCTACTTCGCCCTCCTGGAGCCGGGTGACACGGTCCTCGGCATGGACCTCTCCCACGGCGGCCACCTAACGCACGGACATCCCGTCACATATCTCACGAAAATATTCAAATTCGTCCGCTACAAGATGAAGAACGTCGACACGGGCGAGATCGACTACGACGAGATGCGCGAGGTCGCCAAGAAAGAGAAGCCGAAAATTGTGCTCGCGGGTTACTCGGCGTATCCTCGCGAACTAAACTACCAAAAATTCGTCGACATCGCTCGAGAGGTCGGCGCATACGCTGTGATGGACATCGCGCATATCGCGGGTCTCATTGCGGGCAAAGCGATGAAAAATCCGTTCGACTTCGGATTCGACATCATGACGACCACGACCCACAAGACCCTGCGCGGGCCGCGCGGCGGCATGATACTCACTCGTGAGAACGAGGATGTCGCGAAGAAAATAGACAAGAGCATCTTCCCCGGACTGCAGGGCGGACCTCTCATGAACACCATCGCGGCAAAGGCAGTGTGTTTCGGTGAAGCACTCTCTCCAAAATTCAAAGACTATGCCGCACAGGTGCTGAAGAACGCAAAAGCCATGGAGGCTGTCTTCAAGACCTCCGGTATCCGCCTCCTTACGGGCGGCACCGACAGCCATCTCATTCTCGCCGATGTGTTCGGCAGCTTGGGGATGCCCGGCAAGGAGGCCGAAACGCTTCTCGACGAGGTCGGCATCACGCTCAACAAGAACTCCATCGCGGACGATACGCGAGGACCCATGGACCCCTCTGGCATCCGTTTCGGTCCGCCGGCGATAACGACCCGCGGATTCAAAGAAAAAGAGTGCACGCGTGTCGCCGAGATAATGGTAGAAACGATGAAGAACAAAAGCGACGAGAAGAAGTTGGCCGGTATGCGCGAAGAGATACGCGAGATGTGCAAACAATTTCCCATCCCTGAGTCGTTCGTGTAAATCGCGTGAGCGATTTCTGGCTCCTCGGTTCAGCAATACGAACACGGGCGTTCGTATTGCATTCGCTCTACGTCGCCAGTAAATCTAGGAGTGATTTCTGGCTCCTCGGTTCAGCAATACGAACACGGGCGTTCGTATTGCATTCGCTCTACGTCGCCAGTAGAATCCTCGAATGCTCTTCGGTATTGATCTCCCCTCGCTCGTCCAGTTGCTTGGCTATCCCGGGCTCTTCACGGTCATCTTTCTCGAATCAGGAGTTTTTTTCGGGTTCTTTCTCCCCGGTGCCTCCCTCCTTTTCATATCAGGAATGCTCGCTTCTCTCGGTGTATTCAACATCTTCGTCCTTATCCCGCTTCTTTTCGCGGCGGCTGTCCTCGGCGACACAGTGGGATATTGGTTCGGCTCGTACCTCGGCAAGGCAATATACAAACGCCCGAATTCCCGTTTCTTCAGACAGGAGCATGTACAGCTCGCGCACGACTTCTTCGATAAATACGGCAAGGCCGCCGTTCTGCTTGCGCGATTCGTCCCTATCGCCCGCACGTTCACGCCGATACTCGCCGGCGTCGGCGGCATGGGGTACAAGATCTTTCTCTTCTACAACGTCCTCGGGGCCATTATATGGGCGTGCGGCGTAACGCTCCTTGGCTATTCCATCGGCCGCTATGTACCGAACGCCGAGCAGTACCTCACTTTGATAATTGGCGGAATCATCGGCTTGACCACCTTACCCATCGTCTGGCATTGGTGGCAGAGCCAGAAAACCGAAATTGTATGAGCCCCGTTAGAGGCCGCGGTCGCTTTGAGTCGCCTCGAAAGTAGTTATGACATTTGGTATGTTCTAGGAACTCGTATGAATGCTGAAGAACCTGCAAGACCGCGACCTGCCTCTAACGGGGTGAAATGCCCGCGTGCCATCATTTTCGATCTCGACAACACGCTCGCGATGGCGTTCACACCGCTCCCGGAGCGAAGCGTGCGTGGCCTCGCAGCGCTCCTCAAAATTATGCCCGTCGCTATCATGAGCGGCGCATCTATCGAACGCATGGAAAAGTACGTACTTCCTAGACTTCCCAAAGATGCGAAGCTGGGTGATCTCTACCTGCTCCCCGACACCTGCGCCCGGTGCTATGTGTGGCAAGACGGCAAGTGGGTACGCGCCTACAATCACACTCTTACCAAGGAAGCATACGAAGCGGCCGTTTCGGCGCTCGAAGAAGGGATGGAGAAAACAGGCATTGTGAAAGATGCTCCGCAGTGGGGCGAGCGAATGCTCGCGCGGGAAAATCAAGTGACCTTCGCTGGCCTCGGCATCAACGCGCCGGCGGATAAAAAGGCGGCGTGGGATCCTGACCGCTCGAAACGCGCGAAGCTCAAAGCATTCCTCGACGAGAAGTTAGCAATCTTCGCTCTCGATATTCGTATCTCGAGCAGGACCGCGATAGACATCACCAAACTGGGCGTGGACAAAGCGAGCGGAGTTCGATGGGTAGCGGAGCATCTCGGCTTTAAGCCGCAAGAAATGCTCTTCATCGGCGACGCTCTCGGGCCGGGGGGCAACGACGCGATAGTCATCCCGACGGGCATTGAAACTCGCGAGGTTAAGAACCCCGAAGAAACCGCAGAGATAATCGACGAGGTCCTCTCCGCGTGCAGAACCACTGAGCCGTCCGAGTAGTTGCAACGACCTTAAATGCGTCGCATAATCCCGCCCAGCAAGCACAAACTCTGACTCGCATTTGGGGGAGAGTAAGATGGTAACGCAAATCGTTCGAACGAATGGGCTTATAGACATCGAGACGACTGCGTCAGTTGCCTTGATGAATAACTACCTCCTGCATTGGGCCAGAAACCCTGATCCGGGTAGCTGGTTCGATTGGATGACCTTTTGGAGGCACTGGGTTTCGGACCAGACGCTTCTCCACTGGTTGTTCCGCCTTCGCTACGGATGCCAGCTGCTTCTGGAAGATGAAAATGTCGTCAGTCACATCTTCCACCAACGACACGGTGACGAGCTCCATCTGTTCTCGATATTCACTATCGAGCCTCGTCAGAACGAAGGCATCGCGAAGCGAATGCTACGCGAATGGTTGGTCACGGCATGGAATACGCCCGGCATCAACAAGGTGCGAATAAGCGCCGGCAATGACGAGGCCGTGGCTCACATGTATGAGTCCGTCCTTTCAGGTGCCTACCATCTCCCGTTCGAAGTAACTCGCGGTAATGGCCCCGGGTGGGTCAATTTGATCCGGTGACGCAGGCGCGCGGCACCGGATCGCTTTTTTAGAGGATAAGAAGCTGCTCGGAGAAAACAGTGCCTCTGTAGAGAAGAAAGAGGATGAGCGCGAGAAGGCCGATGCCGCGGATGAATGAGGGAACGTGCAATCGGCGGAGTTCGACAAGGAAGAGAAGGCTGACCGAAAGAAGGATGAGCGCCGCGAGTCCCATGTATATATATTGAAGCGAAGTTTTGGGCGACGTGAGAAATCTCCAGATAGTC
>MFMA01000007.1 GCA_001783355.1 Candidatus Kaiserbacteria bacterium RIFCSPLOWO2_01_FULL_54_20
GAGCTCCTTCTCCACCAGGTTTTCTACCGGCAGGCCGTGGCAGTCCCACCCCCACACCCGCGGTACGCGGTAGCCCGCCATCGTGCGGTAGCGTGGGATGGCATCTTTGATGGCACTCTGCAAAAGATGCCCGTAGTGCGGCAGGCCGTTGGCAAACGGCGGCCCGTCATAAAAAATATACTCGCCCTTCGGCGCGGGTTTGGCGACCGACTGTTCAAAAATCTTTTCTTTATTCCAGAACGCTAAAATCTCTTCCTCGCGCCTAGCTAGAGAGCTCGTATTTGATTGTGTATTTGACTCTGACATATCATTTGCTATACTATACCTATCACCACGAAAAGTCCCCCGTAGGGTTCGTCCCTACGGGGTCCTTTTCTTATATTCGAGCTTATTTCGGAGGTCATTCATAAAAGCAAGCCGTTTTTTACCAAACCTCTTAAGCAAGGCCGAATATTTGAAAAAGTTTGGAATAAGAACTTGTTCCAGTTTGTCGTTCTCGAGTAGATATTTCACGAGGCAATAAAAATCTCCGTCACCCGTGACTATGACAGCTTTCTCATAATTTTTAAACTCAATCATTGCGTGGAGTACTAATTCGGCGTCGCAATTGCCCTTTGTTGTCCCGTCTTTGTACGTGAGTGTCGGCTTAAAAATGCAGATGAAACCTGCTTCTTGCAACTTGATGTAAAGATCATTGTTCCCCTCAATATAACCAACAAACAGAAAAGCCTTTGATACTCCATACTTCTCTTTTAGGTACACGCCGAAGCGTTTGAAGTCGAGCTTCCATCCAAGCGACCTGATTGCCAGGTTAACATTCTGGCTGTCAACGAAGGCGTAATTCTGTGACCTATTCATACTCAAAAAATATAACACCTAAGAGCCTTTTTTTCTTACATCTCCTCGGGCGTAGGAATGCCGAGGAGGGCAAGGCCTTGCGCGAGCGTGTGCTCTGTTGCTTTTATCAGACTAAGGGTATGACCAGCTATCACACCATCAACGATTGCACGCTCTGTAGCATACCAACCGTTAAATGCCGATGAAAGCTCGGTTAAATAGGTAACTACATAATGGGGCTCCATTTCTCCTGCAGCACGTGCAACCACTTCGCTAAAATGTATTAGGACGCGCTCCAAAGTACTGCTTTGCGGAGTGACAAATTGAGCCACCGTTGCCCCAGAGGCTTTCTTAAGCAGAGAACGGGCACGCACGAGCGCGTATTGCAAGTACGGGCCCGAGCCTCCTTCAAACGCGACCGCCTGGTCAAAGTCAAAAACAATATTGTGGCCGGAGGATGATTTTAGGAACGAGTATTTTATTGCGCCAAGCGCCACCTCTTCCGTAATCCGCTCGCCCTTCTCTTTATCATCGGCAAATTTCCCTGACTCCCCAAACTTAGCCCGTATCCGCTCTTTGACCGCCTCTATCATGTCTTCAGCAAGCGGAACATTGCCATAACGCGAGGAAATCTTGCCGCCCACAAAACGCATGCGCCCATGTTGCCAATAGGTGGAGTGTTGCGCCCATCGCGGCTCGATAAGTTCAGCCGCTTTTTTAACTACCTCAAAATATTGTTTTTGCTCAACATCTGTTATTACCAAAGATAAATCCGGATTGTATTTATCAAACTTCAACTTCAACAAGCCTATATCTTTTGCTTCATAAATTGCCAGACCGAGCGACGTCAAAAATACCCGCGTGTGCAAGCCGTATTTCTCTCCGGGGAAGACGACCGCTCCATCCGACTTCTCAAATACACTGCCGATGTGTGATTGAACAATATCTTTGCCAATTTTGCCCGCTTCGCTCTCAAAAAAGTAGTCGGAAAAAGCTGAACCAAGCCGCGTAGTTATGTCCTTAAAATAAGCCAAGTTCAACTCGCGGCCTTTTTTATAAAGTTCGAGTGCAGGGCCAGCTTCCTCGTCATTGAGTTGCTGATTTATTTTTATGATTTCTGCTTTGGCCTGTTCGTTTTCATCGTATATTTTTGTGCCCTCCACATACCATTTGCCGAGGGTGTGCACATCGCTCGGTTCGACTCCCTCTTTCAATCCAACCCACACTGCCTTTGCAACGCCTAGCGATATGTCTGACGGATAAGCAACATCAACCACTTCGCCACCCAACGCCCGCATGAGCCGTGAGAGCGACTCACCGACAGAGAGGTTAAGAAGATGCCCGACATGAAATGGTTTAAAGAGGTTCGGCGCGCTCTTTTCCAATAAAATCTTTTTGCCCGCGTAGAGTTGCGGGATTTTTTGTTCTTTTGGGGTCAACTCCTCGCGCGAGAGGAAGAAGTTTATAAATTTGCCCACCACCTCTATTTTCTCCACCTCATTACTACTGAGTAAACTCCGTAGTTTACTACTGAGCTCGTTCGGGTCGACTTTGCCCACGAGCGCCGCATTGGTCGAGTAGTCGCCGTGCTCAAGCGCGCGCGGGCGTTCTACCACAAAAGCAACGCCGGGGAGCGCCGCTTTGACCGCTTGTTCTATCTTTTCTCGCATGCAATTACACTAGCATTTACCCCCACACCAAACAAACTAGTTTGGTGTGGGGGTTTACAGCGTTTTTTGGGAAAGCGACGGAGTGACCGGCGACTCAACAACCGTAAAGCTTGCCCGCCCAATGAGCGCGCCGCTTGCGGTCTCGACGTCGCAGCGCCACTCCCCCGCCGTGAGCCCCGTCTTTATACTAAAGCCCCTATACCCCTCACTGCGCCCGCCGGAGATGGGAAACGCGAGCCGCGAGCGCTCCTCCCACTCTTTGATGGCGGGGTTATAGTACTCCCATCGGTGGTAAATCGGCGCCGTAAGGTCGGTCGGGGCGAAGACCGAAGAAAAACAGAACGCGCTCCGGCTCGTGGCAGTAATTACGTACTGCCCGCTGGTGCTGCGCCAAACCTCCCACCACGGTGCGGGCTCATAGAGGGCAGTGTAACCGCCACCGGAGTGTTTGAGCACCGAATGGTAGATGCCGAGCTCGCGCATGGCCAAAGGCACCGGCGGGATGACATTTATAAAATACAGTACGTTAAAGGCGGCGAAGATGAGCGCGACAGAAACACCGGCGGGCCTGATGTGGTGCACCAGCTCTTTGCGCGCGCACACAAGGAGCACCCAAAGGTACGCGGCAATGACGCCAATGCTCACCGCCCCGCTCAACAAAAACACCAAGGGTCCGATGCTGTGCAGGAGCACCGGCACCGTGAGTTCTACATAGCACAACAAAAGGAGATAGTAGATGGCGATGTTGAAGCGGAACTGCGCGTAGCGCGATTTTAAAAACTCGTTGCCCACCAAAAGCGCGCCAAGGAACATAAAAAAGAGCAGGCTCTGGGCGATCGTCCCGCTGCGGAAGTAGAGCACCAAAAGCCCGCTCGAGAGGCTGCCAAAGCAAAACTGCAGCAGCACCGGCAAAAAGGGCGCGAGTTTGTTTTCGGCGCTCCCCCGCGCCGCCCGCATGGTCATGAGCAGTATCACTCCCCCCGCAATTGCAAGGTATGAAAGCAGGATGACATTGTCCAGCAGCTGGTCCGGCCGCGTAAGCAGGAAGGAGTCGAGTATAAAGCCGAGCACCAGCGCCCCGAGCCCAATGTGGCGCTCGTGCCTGTGCCAAAAATTTAAAACATCCTGCCACGGGTGCATACCGTTATTGTACCCTTTGGTAAAAAGGGAAAGCCCGCGGGGTCGCCCCCGCGGGCTTTGTTGTTATGCACCGATTTTCACCATTGCGCCCAGTAGCCGGTGTGCCAAACATCATAGCGATGCTTAAAATGTTTGGACAACGACGGGCCAGTACCGGTGTAGCTGCTACCGGCACCATACAAACGGTTCGGGATTTCGAAGGTCCGTTCGAACTGCATGGCGCAGATACGCTGACCATCGACCACCCTCATCGTCACTTCTCGTGCCCGTACTTCGAGCACACCATTGGTGCCCTGCTCACCGCCGAATCCATTATCGAAGAACCCGGCATAATGCGGACGCATCTCGCCGCTAGTGACGCGGTAGGCTTGAACCTGTCCACAGCACTCGGCCGGGACACGAACCCGTTCCTTTGTCGCTAAAAGATAAAACTTGCCCGGCAGAAGTTCAAGCATTCCGTCTCGGGGGCGCCGGATCGGCTCCCAAAAGTCGTACGGTTCGTGCGCATCCTCGCTCATCATATCGATGGGTAAGGTGCTGTCTTTTGCAACAAATCCGACCACTTCTCGCGACAGATTAACGTGGAAATAGAGATCATCGTCCACTATATCCATCTTGTTGACGTCGAGAGGCTCACCGCCGCCCGAAAAAAGCAACGCCTGGCGCATCTGCATGTCCTGCAGTTCGCGCCCGGTGACCTTTTGCGTCTCCTTGGTCTTGAAGCGTCCTTGCACGAGGGACAGTCCGGTCTTGACCTTGATGTCGTGCGAGAGCGGCGTGATCTCAAGGTAAAGCGGCCCATGATATCCCGCAGGAACAAGATCATAGTTTCCGACCTTGTCCGCCAAAACGCGGCCAAAGGCGTCGATGCGGCCAGTCGAGCTTTTGGCGGTGAACTCCGCCCACGTGTCGCTCGGTAATGCTGCGCTTTCAAGAAGCGGAATGATGTACGTCATTCCAACTTCGAGATGTTTGCCGCCAGGCGCATCGAGTTCGAAGTCGTACTTCTTGTACTTGGCGATGAGGTCGGCGACATTCTCGTTGTGTGGGAGCGCGGCCGAACGCATACGGGAACCCACTTTACCCAACCGGAAGTCAAAGGACGCCGGCTGAATTTGGCTCTGCTCAATCTTGAACTTCGGATCGCTCCGTATCATGGGCACCTGCCCAAAGATGGAGCGCTCGATTTGCTGACAGGCCATTACCATGGCAGGTACCTCTCTGGTTGTTGGATGACCAACTGGTCTGCCGGCAGTATGTCGAAAATCCTATTTCACGTCAACTCCCATGCTCCGGGCGGAGCCGGCGATTATTTTCATCGCTTCTTCTATTGTGTGGGCATTCAAGTCGGGCATTTTCTTCTCCGCGATTTCTTTGACCTGTGCTTTGGTGATGGTGCCTATTTTTGCAGTGTTGGGCTTGCCGCTCCCCTTCTCCTTGCCGAGCGCTTTCAGAATGAGGCTCGAGGCCGGCGGTGTTTTAAGCACAAAGTCGTAGGTGCGGTCTTCGTAGACCGTAATCTCGGCCGGCACCAGGTCGCCCGCCATTGCCTTAGACGCCTCGTTGAACTTTTTTACAAACTCGCCGATGTTGATGCCCGCGGGCCCCAACACCTGGCCCATGG
>MFMA01000008.1 GCA_001783355.1 Candidatus Kaiserbacteria bacterium RIFCSPLOWO2_01_FULL_54_20
AGGACATGCCCGTTTTGCTTCAGATACGTGATCGGTTCTGCAGGGAAAAGCCTCTCAAGGGCAAGACAGTGGGAGCGTGCCTCCATGTGACGGTAGAGACCGCGAATCTCATGATCACCCTGAAAGAGGGAGGAGCAAAAGTCGTACTATGCGCATCCAACCCGCTTTCATCGCAGGACGAAGCGGCCGCAGGACTGGTAGCACAGGGCATTCCAGTCTACGCGATATCCGGGGAGGACCGCGGCACTTTTTTCAAACACATCAAAGCCGTCATTTCTGCGAAGCCGGATATTACGATGGACGACGGAGCAGACCTCGTGTCTACCATCCACAAGGAACACCCGGAACTTATCTCTAAGATGGTCGGCTCGACCGAGGAGACGACGACGGGCGTCATCCGTTTACGCGCAATGGCGAAAGACGGGGCCCTGAAGATACCGGTCGTCGCGGTGAACGACGCGAAAACAAAAAATCTTTTCGACAATCGTTACGGCACGGGTCAATCCACGCTCGAGGCCATCATCCGTGCGACCGACATGCTCGTCGCTGGGCGCACCTTCGTCATCGCAGGATACGGATGGTGCGGGAAGGGGCTCGCGATGCGCGCGCGCGGCATGGGCGCCAACATCATCGTCACGGAAGTTGATGCGGTGAAGGCGCTTGAGGCGGCGATGGACGGCTTCCGCGTGATGCCCATGGCAGAAGCAGCCCTGCTCGGCGACCTTTTCTGCACTGTCACGGGCGACATCAACGTCATCCGCGGCGAACATTTCAAAAAGATGAAAGACGGCGTATTCGTCTGCAACGCGGGGCACTTCGACGTGGAGATAAGCATAAAAGACTTGGAGAAACTTGCCGGCCCTGGCCGGGCAGGCAAGCCGAAGCGCGTGCGCGATAACGTCGACGAATACATGGTCGGGAAAAAACGCGTCTATCTTCTCTCCGAAGGTCGCCTCGTTAATCTCGCCGCGGCCGAGGGACATCCCGCAAGCGTTATGGACATGAGTTTCTCGACTCAGGCACTTGCCGCGGAATGGCTTGTTCAGCAAAAGAAAAAGCTTGCTCCAGCAGTCTATGATGTCTCTGACGAAATAGAAGAAACAGTCGCTTCGCTCAAGCTCGCCTCAATGGGAATAGAGATAGACGATCTTTCTCCGGAGCAGAAGAAATATCTCGAGAGTTGGCAGCACGGAACCTAGGGCTTTCTTCGGTTCTTCTCGACAAGATCTTTAACGCGTTCTTCGATATCCGAAAGCGCGAAGGCATTTGTCTTTGAGCCACCAAGATCGCGTCCCTCGACAAATTGTGGCGCTGTGCCGTCCTTTTGCCAGCGTTGAAACCGTTCAAACAGAGTAGAATAATTTATCTCCAATTTATCCGCGATCCAGATAAGACTGCCATAAAGTTTACCATTTTGTTCAAAAAACCCTTTCTGTGGGCCATCCTTAGCCACCTGCGGCAAGTCGTAGAACTTCTTCGCGAGGGGCAAGATATCTTCGTACGCGTAGCCCGTATTCGGCTTTCGATCGAGATCAAGTAAGTTCTCAGATTGAAGCTTATTTCCCGTTGCCAGCCTCTTTACTATGTTCTTATTCGCCTTTATTTCGTTTGCGTTGAGTCTGCTTGCAATCGTCGTAATGGGGCCGAAATGTTTTCCCTCCTTCTCAAAGAAACCCCTCCAGATTCCTTCTCGCTGAACTTCTGGGATGTCTCGTTGTTCGGCAATTAGATCACGCACGCGTTCGAATGAATATCCCGTCGTTTCCTCGCGGACGCCGCGTATTTTGACTGGCTCCAGCTTATTATCCTCGACGCGCTTAGTAACCGTCGGAAACGAGACTCCAAGTTTGGCCGAAATGGCGTGAATAGTGCCAATATGCTCACCGTTCTTTGAGGCGAAGTCTTTCCATTCCCCGAACGAAGTCGCTTTCGGTAATCGTAAGTATTCTTCGAGGGCCGCTCGAATTGTTTCGAAGGGGTAGCCGTCGGCTTCGAGGTTTGCGCGGTCACGCATAGGAATCGCAACTATCGATTTCTGCAAAATCGCATCCTCGACCTTCTTCTTCGGAACGTCCAAAGCTTTCATTATCGTAGTCTTCGTGCCGTAATGTATGCCGTCGATTTCTCGGTATCCTCTCCATCGTCCCTCTTTTGCCACTTGTGGAAGGGCTAGCATATTCCTGAACTCATCTGCGATATCTTCATAGGGATATCCCGGCCAGTCGTTATTTTGGGTACGCAATTTGAAAGTAGAAGTTAATCCGAGTTTTTCAATTGCGGCCTGTACGCTGTTTTCCCCGACGCCAATTTTGCGTGCGATTTGTTTTTTTGGTCCGTGATGTTTACCGTCTGGGTTTGTCCAAAAACCTCGCCAAGGATCAAGTTCGTCTTGTGAAACGGGGTACGCTGCACTCTCCGAACTAGCCGCCTTTTTCAATTCTAGGGTACCGAATAAGAAATTGCGTGTACGGTCAGCCCAATGACGGCTGTGCGTGTATCGCACTCCCAATCCCTCATTTTGGCGAATCATCTCGTTAATCTTTTCCTTCTCCATGTGAAAGAGCTTTTCCTTTTGCTCCAAAACATCCAACAATTTTTCTAAATCAAAAATGTAACTTGCGTTGCCTTTTTCATCGCACACAAGAGCGAGTCGATTTATCTCCGGAATCTCAAAGCTAATGTAACTTGTACGCCGCATCATTTCGTCCCGGATATGACCGCGGGTTGCTCGAAGTCCACTCAGATCTGCACCCTCATCCTTCAAGACGTACAAAAGAGTCTTAATTCTATTGTAAAACATTTGGCTTTCGGTAGGTCTAGTCCCAGGACCAATATTTGTCTCGATGCTCCCTGGAGGCACAATCACGTCACGAAAAATCTCGCTGTGGACACTGAGCCAATCCTCAACCAGTTTTAACTCGTCTTGTTTTTTCGCGATCGATGAAAGGATTTCGGGAATTCCTTGTAAGCCAAAGTATGAAAAAGCCAAATCCTCCTTCCGCATGGATGACGATCGTGGGCGGGGGTGAATGTGCGAGTATGCATGTACCGCGCGCTCAGTTAGGGTAACGAGGTCGTTTAGCGCGTGATCGAAATAAGTATCAATCTTCTCCGCCGTGAACGGTCGATTTAGTATTTCGCTGAGCGATTTCTTTGGATCATCCGGTAAAGGCTCGGAGCCCTCATTTTTTTGCCGAATGTACGCCTCGAGCTTCATGATAGAAGTGTACAACCGAAATCGGGCTGTGTAGAGTGTCTGGAATGGCACAGAAAATGCGGCCGGCTTATGTCGTTGAGACAAAGACCCAGAAAATATTTTTGCTGAATGGACTATAGTTCGGACCGTCGCCTCACCGGGGCCGGTGTGATATGATGGCGCGATGATAAAAAAGAGCAAACAAAATAAGCTTCTTTTATCCTCCCTAGCGGTCGAATTCGATCGCGAGGAGGATGGCCGCTGGATAGCAGAGATACGGAAGCTTCCGGGTGTCATGGCCTACGGTGCTACCAAGCGTGAGGCTCTTCAACGAGTGTATGCCGTTGCGCTCCGGACGCTCGCCGACGGTGTGGAAGAAGGAAAAATGTTCAACCCAGTTTCCCGTCTTTTCGGATATGAAGTGGCGGGCCGCTAAGGCTTCGCAAGTACTCAAAGCCCTCTTGCGCTCCGGCTGGCGCGTAAAGCGGCAAAGAGGTTCGCACCGCATCATGGCAAAATCTGGTTTTTCTGATGTTACGTTCGCTTTTCACGATACGGAAGAAATAGGCCCACGAATGCTTTCGCGCATTGCAAAACATACCGGACTTACTCCCGAGCAACTATGACCTCAATGCGGCCGGCCTACGTCGTCCAGATCGTCACGCCGAAGAAATTTATATTGAACGGGCTGTGGTTCGGGCCTAAAAAACCGAAGCGGGCGATAATTTTCGTACATGGACTGACTGGTTCGGCATTCAGCATGCAAAGGACGGTCGGTGCGCTGGTGGACGCAAAGACCGCCGTCATCACGTTCAATAACCGAGGATTCGAGCAGATCACTAGTATAAAGAGAATGCGCGGCCAAAAGACCGAGTACGTCACCGCAGGCGCTGCACACGAGCGATTCACCGATTGCTCGGACGATATCCAAGGCGCGGTGAATACCGTGAGAAAAGCGGGAGTAAAGAATGTCTACCTCGCCGGGCATTCTACGGGATGTCAAAAGGCGTACTATTGGGCGTCGAAGAGTAAAGGTGGACGCTCGGTGAAAGGCATAGTTCTACTCGGCCCTTTGAGCGATTACGCCATCGCGCTCGCAGAAGACACCAAAGGAAGCCTAAAAAAATCGATAGCGCACGCTCGTAAGCTCGTTAAGAGCGGCAAGCCGCACGAATTGATGCCAAAAGATGTCGGTCCGTGGTTCGTATGCGATGCGCAGCGGTTCTTAAGTCTCTACACTCCCGAAAGCGTTGAGGATACGTTCCCATACGGACAGAAAAAGAACCCAAAACTGATGAACTCGGTCAGCGTGCCAACGCTCGTGCTTCTCGCGGGGGCTGATGAACACGGAGACCGTCCGGCGAGGGAGATCGTAAGATGGTTCGAGAAACATCTGAACAATGGGCGTGTCGCCATCGTTCCTCGCGTCCAGCATAGTTTCCACGGCGGAGAGAAAGTGGTTGCTCGCGAAATTAGACGCTTCGTCACCAAATAATTTGTGCTAGGATACGGGCATTATGGCTATAGAAGAAGCGCTAGAAGTGGGTATAGGAGTGACGCGGCAGGCAGTCGAACAGCGCGAGGGGGGAATTCATGTCGCGATAGCGGCCGAAAAGCTCGGCGAGTTTTTTGGGATTCCTATCACTAATACACTTATCACGAGTTGGGTCGTGATAGGTATTCTCGTCGCCTTTGCATTTATTTTCCGCACGCGCCTCAAAATGGTACCGGGGAAAATGCAAACTCTCATCGAAGAAGCGTTCACGTTCGTATACGACTATGTCGCCGAGACACTGGAGAGCAGGGAAATGGCACGTCGTTTCTTTCCGCTCCTTATGACCATCTTCCTTTTCGTCTTTGTCGGCAACATGATCCACTTCGTGCCCGGCATCGGCTCCGTCGGATTTTTCCGAGGGGATGAGTTCGAACCGCTCCTGCGCGCGCCCAATACCGATCTCACCATGCCACTCGTTCTCGCCATCATTTCGTTCTTCGTCATCGAGATAACGGGCATTCTCGCGATTGGTTTTTGGAAATACAGCAGTAAATTCCTTCAGAATCCTTTCTCGAACCCCATAGGCTTTGCCGTCGGCATCATCGAACTCATCGGAGAACTTGTGAGAGTTATCTCGCTCTCCTTTCGTCTTTTCGGAAATATACTCGCGGGCGAGATAATCATCGCTGTCGCAATTTTCTTTGCACCGTATCTCTTGCCGGTGCCACTCATGATGTTCGAGATATTCATCGGTTTCCTCCAAGCCGCCATTTTCGCGCTTCTGACGCTCTTTTTCATCAAGCTCGCTATCATGGAACCGCACGGCGAACATTAAACATGCATGTCGCACACGTTCGATAGTCTCAATGCCAACGAGGGAGAGGATGTGGTTAAAAAATTCAACGAGGCGGATGCCCACGCGGTAGAGGCGAGTGCGTTAGCAAAGACACAGGACTCAGGACAACAGGGAAGTGCGCTGGAGTCGATGAAGCTCCAATTCGAACCACTCTCTCCAGAGAATCTTGCGCAAGCGAAGACGCTTTGCGATACGGTCTTTGCGCTTGAAGGTGATGCAGCCGCACGTGACCTCGAATCATCACTGTTGCCGATAGATCGGAGACCGGTCAGCGACGCCATGTATAGCGAAAAACGCTATTGGATCGTACGAGATTCTTCCGGCAAAGCTGTTGGTATCACCGGCATGTATGGACTTGCTGGAGATAAGCCTGAACACTGTTGGCTGGGTTGGTTCGCGCTTATGCCCGGTCTCACAGGCCATAGACTTGGTACTCAAATGCTCGACCACACCATGCGAGAAGCGGGGAAAGAGGGAAAGACCGATTTATATGTGATCTCATCGGATCATCCCGATATGGCTGGAAACGCGAAGTTTTATCGCGAAAATCGCTGCCCAATCGTGGCGGTTCTGAACAATTCGGGGAATCACATAAGTAAGGACGGAGCGGAGCTATCACAACCCCTGATCCGGGGCACGCGGGAGCACTACCAATCATTCATCGACCAGGGGGTCAACATTTTTATCCGGCGACGATCTATCGAAAACGCAGATCGAGTCTAGATCTCGTTGTCTGGAATTCGTTTGCCCTGCGATTCGTGCGAACCGGGCCGCATCTCGATAGTGATGCCCAAGTCTTTGCTTAAGCGTTCGAGCAATTCCGCACCTACCGGGCTAAATCCCCAGCTGTAGAAACGCTTTATAGTGGGATGGTCAGCCATGATCTGTTTGAACTGCGACTTGATCAGGCGGAGCGTCTCTCCAGCCTGACGCGTCGACGACTTCGGATCGTTGTAAAACGCCCACAAATACATGGCCTCGTAGGAGGGTTCCGACGTCGAGGCCAGTTGTATGATTTGGTTTTCGTCCATTTCTTTCTTCACAAACGCCTCCGCGAGCTTGTTGGACGTGGGCACAAGACCCGACCATCCGATGATCTTGCCGGCCTCGTCTTTCCGTAGCACGAGCGCATACGGATCAATGCGTTGGAGACCTTTGAATTGTTCGACGGATGGAGGAGCCTGTTCAGGGTCGTCGTCGGTACCGAACGCCTCGGCAATAGTGCGTATGGCATTTTCCATGTCCTGCTCTGTCATCGGTACGAGCAGTACCGGCTTCGGTCTATTCTGCAGCGTCTCAACCCCCATGCCTATGATGCTATCATGTCGTTGAAAGCCAGCGGAGACGTGCTAGAATGCCGCCATACTTGCTTATTAATTACTAGATGTTAGGAGATATTTAATGTATGGATATTGAAGTAGCAAAGACCCTTGGTATGGCGCTCGCGGTGGGCTTAGGCGTGATAGGCCCTGGTATCGGTCTTGGTATCTTGGTCGGCCGCGCCCTTGAGGCTATCGGCCGCAATCCGGAAGCGGCGGGGAAGATCCAGACGACGATGTTCATCGGCATCGCCGTTACCGACGCCCTAGCAATTTTCGCGCTGGTCATTGGTTTCATTATCAAGTTCACCTAGTCGCTCGGCGACGCATGCATTTTCGGAGTCGCACAATTTTCTGCTGAAAATTTGCTCCCGCTCGGTCCAAGACCTCCGCGAAGACTCCGAAAACGCACACACCGCCTCGCTTTCTTAAGGATATGTCGGAATTGTTCGCAGCCTTCGGCATCAACTGGAAACTGCTCTTAGTGCAGGCGTTCAATTTCGGGCTGCTTCTCGCGGTGCTTTGGTATTTTCTGTACAGACCTGTTTTGAAAATGATAGACGACCGTCGGCAGAAAATTGCCGAGGGCGTGCAGAATTCCGAGGCCGCCGCGCGGCGTCTTCTCGAGGCGAAGACCGAAGGCGAGGGAATAGTGGGCGCTGCTTCGCGGGAAGCCGAAGGCCTCGTTGCTACCGCTCGCGCCCGCGCTGAGGAGCGCGCGGCCGAAATAGTGAAGACCGCAGAGGTTCAGGCAGAAAGCGCGCTTGCGGATGCCCGTGCTCGCGGAGAAGAGGCAAAGCGTCAGACTCTAAAGGAGAGCGAGCGCGAGATAGCCCGCGCCGCAATGCTCGCGGCAGAAAAGATCCTTCGGGAAAAACATTCATAATATGGAACACTCATACGCACAGGCACTTTGGCAGATGGTTGAGAAAGGCATGAAGCCCAAGGAGGTCGTTGCAAAGATACGCGAGGTGCTCGAGAAACGAGGGCGCCTAAGCATTTTGCCTAAAGTGGGACGAGCGTTCGCGCGCATTGCCGCCCGCGAAGGCGCGAGACGAGCCGTCGTGCTTTCCGTCGCCCGAGAAAAAGATGCGGCCGGTGCCAAGCGCGAGATGAAAGACATATTTCGCGAAATGGGGATAGAAGCCGGCGACGTTGAGGTCCGTCTCGACGAGACACTCATCGGCGGGTGGCGGCTTGAAGGAAGAGAACGCCTCCACGACGCGAGTTATAAGAAATATCTGCTTAGCGTGTATAATCGTGCCACCACATGATCTATGAGCAATGCCGTCGTTGAGAAGATAATCAAAGAGATAGAGGCGCACGTACCGAGCGTGGAAAGCGAGCACGTAGGGCGCGTGACATCCGTGGGTGATGGTGTCGTCGCGATAGACGGCCTCTCGAAGGCGGTGATGAGCGAGATAATTCTTTTTGAAGAAGGGAAGGGGAAACCACTCGCAAAGTCCATGGAAGCGCAGGGCGAACTCTACGGCGTGATCTTGAACCTCGAGGAAGACGGTGTGCGGGCCGCAATCCTCGGCGACACTGCACGTGTAGAGGAGGGGATGACGGTAAAATCGACCGGCCGCATTTTGTCCGTTCCGTCCGGTGAAGAGCTCTTGGGCCGCGTCGTGAATGCGCTCGGCGAGCCGATCGACGGCAAAGGTCCTTTCAAGAAAACAACTTTCATGCCTGTAGAGAGGCAGGCGAGCGGTGTCATGGACCGCAAATCGGTGTCGGTCCCGGTACAAACTGGTATCAAGGCGATCGACGCGATGATACCGATAGGCCGCGGCCAGCGCGAGCTCATCATCGGCGACCGCGGCACAGGCAAGACCACCATCGCCGTCGACACCATAATCAGTCAACGCAACGAGCCGCAAAGTAGCAGGCCCATCTGCATCTACGTCGCTATCGGGCAGAAGGAAAGCAAAACGGCGCGCATCGTTGAACAGCTCCGAAAAGAGAACGCCATCGAATACACCATCGTCGTTGATGCGCCGGCTTCCGCTCCTGCCGCGCTCCAGTACCTCGCTCCATTTTCCGGAGCAGCGATAGGCGAATATTTCATGGACCGTGGCAAAGACGTTGTTATTATTTATGACGACCTTTCGAAACAGGCGGTAGCGTATCGTCAGCTCTCGCTCCTTCTGCGCCGTCCCCCGGGCCGCGAGGCGTATCCAGGCGATATTTTCTATTTACACTCGCGTCTTCTCGAACGCGCATGCCGCTTGAACGAGGAAAAGGGAGGCGGCTCCATCACCGCTCTTCCTATCATCGAAACACAGGAAGGCGACGTCTCGGGTTACATTCCGACCAACGTCATTTCCATCACCGACGGCCAGATGTTCCTCGTGACGGACCTCTTCAACAAAGGCATTCGGCCGGCTATCGATGTGGGCATCTCGGTCTCACGCGTCGGCTCCGCCGCGCAGACGAAGGCGATGAAGGCGGTGGCCGGCGGTATCAAGCTCGAGCTCGCGCAATTCCGCGAACTCGAAGCATTCATGCAATTCGCGTCCGACTTGGATAAGGCGACGGCGGACCGCATCGAGAGCGGCAGGCGCATGGTGGAAGTGTTGAAACAAAAGAACGGCGCGCCCATACCGATGGAGCTCCAGGTCGCCATTCTTTACGCCGCTAGTGCAAAATTCTTTGCAGATGTGCCTGTGGCGAAGGTGACCGCCGTTGAAGCACATCTCGCGGAATTCTTGGATGGACAGTATGCGAAGACGTTGGCCGCGATAAAAAAGACCGCCGTGCTTTCAGATGAACTGAAAAAAGAACTTACCAAGGCGCTCGAGGAATTCCGCCTTGCGCATCCTGAGCTGTTTGCGTCTAAGTAAAATTATGGATGTCGGACATCCATATATCGGAGTGCGACATCCATAATATATGGCAAGTTTAAAAAACATAAAGCTGAAGATAGTCTCCTACAAAAAGACGGGGACAGTGACCCATGCGATGGAGGCCGTGTCCGCAGTGAAGATGAGAAAATCGCAGGAGCGGGCTCTTGCCGGACGCGCCTATGCGGCCGCGGCGCTCTCGGTCTTAAGGCGGCTCGCCGGCACGGCCGACGCCGAGCGCCACGCGCTCGTGCGGGAACAGCTCGGCAAAACGTGTTTCGTCGTCATAACGAGCGATAAAGGGCTCGCCGGCTCGCTCAATAGCGCGGTCATCCGGCGTGTGGAGGACGAGATACGCTCCCGTGCCCTCCCGAAGAACGACGTCGTCATTATCGCGGTAGGTCGCCGCGGTGGCGATTATTTTACTTCTCGCGGCTACGAAGTGCGCGTGAAGCACGAGAACGTGGGCGACGGCGTTTCAGAATCGGACATTCGCATGGTGACCGACAAAATACTCGAGTGGCATGCGGCGGGTGAGATCGGCGCGTGCAGCATCGCGTATCAGAATTTTCTCTCAACATTCGAACAAGAGGCCGGCGTGCGGCAGATCGTGCCGATTACGCAGGAGATGATAACGGAGATGGTCAAACACATCCGGCCAGTGAAGGGAAAATACGCTCCTGCTGCGAGCGAAGAAGACAAGGGACCGGACGTTTACACCATCGAGCCCGACGCGGATGAGGTGCTTGCCGTCCTGCTACCGAAGCTTCTCAACACCGCGGTTTTTCACGCATTCCTCGAGGCTAAGGCTTCCGAACACTCCGCGCGTATGGTCGCGATGAAAAACGCGACCGACAAGGCCAAAGAAATGGCGGGCGACCTCACGCGCACGTTCAACAAAGTCCGTCAGGCATCCATCACACGCGAAGTCTCGGAAATAACTTCAGGTATTGAAGCGATGAAGTAGGAAAACAAAGATAGTAAAACTAAAAACATGGAAAATAATAATCTCATTCGAGAGCGCCTGATCAAACTCACGGTTGATGTACTCAAGCTCGCACACAAATACAACAAGGATCGCGAGCTCGCCCCCATTTTTAATCAAGTGATAAGAAGCGCTGGTTCAATCGGTGCAAACGTTGCCGAGGCGCATGGTTCTGTAACAAAAGATGGATTTGCCAGGTATTTTCATATCACGTTGCAGTCGGCACACGAGACTCATTATTGGCTGGATGTGTTACGTTCGTACGGGATAGCAGGAAATGAAGGCGTGTTGGAGTCGCTGAAAAAGGAAAGCCAAGAATTTGCAAAGATTATCCGGGCAAGCCTCAAGACCATGAAGGCACGATAAGGTGGAGTTTTACTATTTTTTTTGTTATATTGTCTTAGTTTTATGTCTAAAGGAACAGTTACACAGATCATCGGCCCGGTCGTCGACGTGCGTTTTGACGAAGGTCTGCCGCCCATAAAAAATGCGCTCCACATCAAACATAAGAACGAGATTCTCACACTCGAAGTCGTACAGCATTTAGGCTTGAGCCGCGCGCGTTGTATTGCGATGCAAGACACGGCGGGCCTCGCGCGCGAGGTTGAGGTAGTCGACACTGGCGCGCCAATATTAGTACCGGTGGGGGAGCCTTCGCTCGGGAGAATGTTCAACGTCGTCGGGGAACCGATAGACGGTCTCGGGCCCACAAAGGGCTCCAAGCGTCTTCCCATCCATCAAGACCCTCCGAAATACACTCGTCAAAGCACGAAAGCGGAGGTATTTGAGACCGGCATCAAAGCGATCGACCTCCTCGCGCCATTCATCAAAGGAGGAAAAGTAGGACTTTTCGGCGGTGCAGGCGTAGGCAAGACGGTGCTCATTCAAGAACTCATTCACAACGTCGCTTCGGAGCACGGCGGCTATTCCGTCTTTGCGGGTGTCGGCGAGCGCGTGCGCGAGGGCAACGACCTCTATCATGAAATGAAAGACTCCGGCGTTTTGGAAAAGACCGCGCTCGTATTCGGGCAGATGAACGAAGTGCCGGGCGCACGCGCTCGCGTCGCCTTGAGTGGTCTCACGATGGCGGAGGCGTTTAGAGATAACATTGGCATGTCGTCAGGCGGCCCCGATGGAAAGGCTTCGCCTTCCAACGGGGCAGGCAAGGACGTACTTTTTTTCATGGACAACGTGTTCCGTTTCGTGCAGGCCGGCTCGGAAGTCTCTTCGCTCCTCGGCCGCGTGCCATCGGCGGTCGGTTACCAGCCGACGCTTGCCGAAGAGATGGGTCTTCTCCAGGAGCGCATCACTTCGACTACCGAAGGCTCCATCACCTCGGTACAGGCCATCTACGTGCCGGCCGACGACCTCACCGACCCTGCGCCCGCGACCACGTTCTCGCACCTCGATTCCACTGTAGTGCTTTCACGCCAACTTGCGGCACTTGCCATATTCCCGGCCATCGATCCGCTCGAGTCGAGTTCGACGGCACTTACTCCTGAAATCGTCGGCGAAGAACACTACCGCGTGACCAACGAGACCAAGCGCGTTCTGCAGCGCTACAAGGACCTTCAGGACATTATCGCGATCTTAGGTATCGAGGAACTTTCAGATGAGGACAAACGGCTAGTATATCGTGCGCGCAAGATACAACGCTTCCTCTCGCAGCCGATGTCGGTCGCAGAAGCGTTCACTGGTAAAAAGGGCGCGTACGTACCGCTCGCGGAAACCGTCCGCGGTTTCAAAGAGATCCTTGAAGGCAAGCACGACGCACGCGACGAACAATCATTCTACATGAAAGGAAGCATCAGCGAAGTCGCTTCGCAATAACCAATCACCAAGAAACAATAACCAAGCGATTTGATTTGAAAATTGGAAATTGAAATTTGTTTGTATCTTGTATCTTGGAACTTGTAACTTATGGCCACTTTTCATCTTGTCATCGCAAGCGTCGGCGAGAAGCGCTTCGACGGGCCGGCCGCATCGGTAACGTTCCCCGGCACGGACGGCGAACTCACGGTTCTTGCGCACCACGAGCCGTTCGTGACGACACTGAAAGCCGGTACCATCACGATACGAGGCGGAGGGGATGGCGCGAAGGACATTCCCATTGAAGGTGGGGTCTTGGAAGTTTCCGGAAACCGCGCGGTCGTCCTGCTATAAACCGGTACCGGTTTCTGGACTTCTCGGCTCGGAAATGAAAATGAGTACATTTTCATTTCCCTCGCCCTACGTCGCCAGTATGACAAAGACTTCATATTTGGCTTGATGTACACACGCCGTCGTAGATGTTCGAGTGTACCTGATACAATTCGACAGGTGAGAAGACTATGTATCGTCGGTTGCTTTTTTGTCGTGCTTTTTTCGACCCCGATCGTCGAAGCGGCGGATGAGTGCGTCAAGGTGTCATTCAGAGGCGACGCCTCCACTTACAACCCGTACCTGCCGGGGTGGAGGACAGGCGGCGGAACGCTCGCGACCGGCGGGCCGTACAACCCTAACTCGTACGACGCGGCTCTTCAGCTCAATCTAGCGAAGCAATACGGCTGCGGATACGGGAGTCGGGCGATATGCCACGCCGTGGTTCAAGCGCCGAATGGTCACGCGATGGTAGTGCGCATCAACGACAACGGGCCATTGGTTCCCGGTCGCGTCATCGACCTCAATGAGAAATCCATGCAGTACCTAAGCGGAGGAACGATGGGGCGCAATAGCGGCATTGTCAAAAATGTCACCGTCACTTTATTGTGCGGCATCGAAGGTATGGCATTGGGGCCGCTTGATCCAAATGAACGCGAGGCCTGGGCGAGCCGTACGTTCGACGCTCCATACGCGAACACCGGCAGATATGCCGCCAGCCCGTTTGGGAACGTCACACCGTTCTCGAACACACCGGCTAGTTCCGGGTACTCAAGCGGCGGAACTGCGAATCCGAGTAGCGGAGCTACATATCAAAATTCTGCGTATCAACAGCCAAGCTACCAGCAACCTATCTCCCAAGCGCTTCTGCAGAACCAATTTCAGTTGCAGCCAGATGAGGTATCGGCGCCCAGTGTCACGCCCCCGTCGGCCGCCTCGCTCATGGTGCAGCCGCGCCAAGTTTCTCGCGGAGAGCAAGCTGTCGCATCCTGGACAAGCGTTGGGGTGTCGAAGAGCAAACCGTGCCGGGTCACTGTTGTTTCCGGCGGCAAAGAAATTTTGGTGGGTCAGGGTAACGAAGGAAGCCGCCAACTGAAGATCGGCTCCAACTCATCTCTCGGGACGCTCACATTTACCATGCGATGTGTTTCTTCGTCGGGAACCTCGATAGAGCGCACGGCAGCACTCATGGTTAAATGATGTCGCTGCATGAACACTCCGCGATTTCAACGCCACTCTGAAAATTTTGTGTGCGGGCATTGCGGGTGCAGTGTCACGGGGGATGGATACACGAACCATTGTCCCAAATGCCTTTGGAGCAAGCATGTCGATGTTAATCCCGGCGATCGCGCGGACTCGTGCGGTGGATTGATGGAGCCCGTCGCGCTCGAAGGCGGCCCAGCGGAGTATAGGGTCGTGCATCGTTGCATAAAGTGCGGTATCGAGCGCAAAAACATTGCCGCTGAGGGGGACGAACCCGATGCCCTCATTGCCATTGCTCAAAAACGCCAGATGGGGAATAATTGACCTGCCTATGGCCGATTATCTACCATACGGGTTCTCAGATCATCTGCCCCACTACCATGGGGACGCTGTGCGTCAGCTGCTCGCCTCGGCGGCGATATTGATGCTTGTAGGAGCGCCGTTTTACGCGAGTTTTCTTGGTGTAGAATTGCCATTTCTGATCACGGGCGCTCTTGCGCTCGTTGCAGTTGCGGCTCTCGTCAACCCTCACAAGAAGTCGATTTTTCTTGTGGCTGCGGTTGCTTCAGGCGTCGGACTGGTCGTGTTCGAAACCTGGGCTTTGTACGGATACTACGACAGCAATTGGGCACAGTTCATTCTACGCGAAGTTATAGCGGTCGTTTTCCTTGCCGGATTTTATTTCAGCATGAAGACGGTGCGGGCTTTTGTGTTGCACAAGGTAGGGAAGCATGATGAAGCGGGAGAGTTCGAAGAGGCGCCCGTTCCTGGGACGCCGGAGATAAAAACGGCGAATGCGAACCCGAACCCGAGAGCGAATTCGTGGAGTGACGAGTTCGTTCCGTGGTTCTTGAAAAATGGCGGTAATCACGGCAACACCGATCATGGAGGATCGATCGGAGCAGGACGGGCGGAAGCGGCGGAGGATACAGGCCCGCGGATGAGCCCCGGAAGGTCTCGCGAGGAAACAAAGCCGAAGTACCATCCGTACGAGGACACGATGTGAGGATTGGTCGTCGCGTCCATCCTAAACTCTCACATGAGTAGCAAAAAGATATTTATACTTCTCGGGCACCCCGACAAAAACGGATTGTGCGGTATGGCGGCCGACACATACGAAAAAGCGGCGCGGGAAGCGGGGCACATCGTGGAGCGTCTCAACATAGAGGAGATGCAGTTCGATCCTGTGCTACACCAGGGTTATCGCCAGCATCAGGAGTTAGAACCCGCCCTGGTCCGATTCCAAGCGCTGATCCAGTGGGCCGACCATTTCGTCGTCGTGTATCCCGTGTGGTGGGTAGGTATGCCCGCGAAGATGAAGGGCCTCTTTGACCGCGCGTGGCTTCCAGGTTCCGCTTTTCGTTATATCAAAACGAAGAACGGAACTCGGACGATCTTTTGGCACCGCCTCTATAGCGGAAAAACCGCGCGCATCATAATGACGAGCGGCACAGCGCCATGGCTCGTACGGTTCCTTCCCGGCAACGTCAATGCCCAGCTCAAGTGGGGGATTCTGTGGTTTGCCGGTTTCTCGGTACATACGACATGGTTCGGACCAGCCGAACGTCCCGCAGAATACAAACGCGACAGATGGCTCCGTAAGTTGCGCAATTTCGGCCGGAAAGGGAAGTGAATCATAGAAATTTGATGCAATGTGCGATATGATGCGCCGTCATGTCGCTTTCTATTGGAATTGTCGGGCTACCTAATGTCGGCCCCGGTACCACAATGCTTCGCATTGGCTACGGGGCGAGTGTCGGACGCGTCGATTAATCTATCAGACTCTCGTATGTCCTTAAGTATCGGTATCGTAGGATTACCTAATGTCGGGAAATCTACGCTTTTTAATGCGCTGACACGTAAGGGCGTGCTTATTGCCAACTATCCATTCGCGACGATAGACCCGTCGGTCGGTGTCGTAGCGGTACCGGATATCCGGCTCGACAGGCTCGCAGAGATGTCGCACTCGGAGAAAAAAGTTCCTGCCATCGTCGAGTTCGTGGACATCGCGGGATTGGTGAAAGGTGCCTCGGAAGGGGAGGGGCTCGGAAATCAATTCCTTTCACACATACGCGAGGTGGATGCGATAGCGGAAGTCGTGCGGATATTCGAGGACGATGACATACACCACGTCGCGGGCAGTGTAGACCCGCGCTACGACATCGAGGTCGTCGATCTGGAGCTCATCCAAGCCGACCTGCAGGGCGCCGGTAAGCGTCTTGAGCGTCTTGAGCGCGATGCAAAAAGCCTCGCCCATAAGGCTACGGCCGAGGGCGGGGACAAACTTTTGATAGCTGAACGCGATGTTCTGCGCAAAATCGTACCCGCACTTCAAGCTGGTAGAGCTGCGCGCACCGTGCCGCTCGAGGAGCAGGAAAGAGAGAGCGCGAAAGCACTTCACCTGCTTACCTTGAAGCCAATTCTTTATATGCTGAATAGAAAGAGCGGCGTTGTGAATATCGACGCGGAAGGCGGGCAGAGATGGCGCGAGCTCAAAGATTTTCTAGATTCCACGGGCGCGCAATACGTCGTCGTCGACGCTGGCGTTGAGAATGAGCTCGGCGATGTGCATAGCGACGAAAAGGCAGACTTTCGCCGCGAACTCGGTGTCGCGGACGACGGACTCGACGACCTCATCAAGGCGGGATACAAGCTTCTCGACCTCATCTCTTTCTTTACGACGGGGGAGGACGAATCGAGGGCATGGACCATACGGCGCGGCTCAACAGCGCCGGAAGCGGGAGCGGCTATCCATACCGATTTTCGGGACAAGTTCATCCGCGCCGAGACCATTCGGTGGGATAAGCTCCTAGAGGCCGGGTCCTGGGCTTCTGCGAGAGATAAGGGGTGGGTTCGAAGCGAGGGGAAAGAGTACGTTGTAGCCGACGGGGACGTGCTAGAATTTAAGCACGGATAGCCGATGTGAATATGGACTGGTACACAACGCTCGTCATCATGCATATCGTGGGTACGGTCCTGGGTGTCGGCGGCGCGACGTTCGTCGAAGTTCATCTCGTGCGCGCTCTTAGAGACGGAGTGATGAGCCCGGAGGAGAGTGCCATCATGCAGACGACCTACACCGTTCTTCGGGTAGGTTTCTTTCTTCTTGTTCTCTCAGGCTTCGGATTTCTTATATTGTCCCGACTCTCGGAGTACACCGTGTGGTTTTACTCCATCACATTTTGGATAAAACTTTCTATCGTTGGAGTTATCGCGGTGAACGCGATACTCATACAGCTGCGCTGGATACCTATATTATGGGGGAGCGCGATCGCGCTCGTCTCATGGTACGCAGCCCTTATAATTGGCGTTCTTCTGCGAGGGAGTGTAGACCAGCCCCTCTGGATACCGGTAATATACGTTGCCGCGATAATCATTGTTTATTTTGTGATGCGTGAAGTGCATAGCAGATATACAAAGCCACATTTCCCTCACTAACGATTTATGACTACTTTACTTGCAAGCGCCCTTATCCTCCATGTTGTCCTTGGACTCATCGGACTTGCGTGCATACATTTTGCTCTCATGCAGTTGATACGGCGTGAGCCACCCTATGGTTTTGTGAGCAAGGCGTCGTTCTTATCGGCCGCGTTCTTTCTTTTGTCATGGGCAACGGGGGCGTACTACTATGTCGTTTACTATGGAACAGCTGTAAAGCCGCGAATTCTCGCCGGAGCATATCCATGGGCGCATCAGGTAATGATGGAATCCAAAGAGCACGTTTTTCTTCTCGTTCCGTTCCTCGTCGTAGCCGTGTGGCTGGCATCGCGCGCGCTCCAAAACGCGAGCGACCCGCGCCTGAAAGTCGCCGCGTCTTTCGCCGCGGCGACGGCGCTCGCGCTCGGTACTCTCGTTGCCGCGGCGGGCATATTAGTCTCGGGAGGAGTTAGATAACATTCTATGGACTCAAGCGAAAAATATCTTAGATTTGCACGAGCCGCAGCTCTTGGCTCAATCGCCGCTTCTATCGTTGTCGCGGTCTTGACCATTGGGGGAGAGGAGTGGACACCGCTGAAGGACGCATTAAAGAACGCGTTTACCCACCACTGGCTGGGGAAGAGCGTCGTCTCCGCCGCCGTATTCGGCGTGATGTTCCTGCTTACTGCCTGGAAGCCGTCCGACGTCCAAAAGACGACCCGTGCTCTGTGGTACGCCATCGGTGCGGCCGCTCTTTCCGCTGCCGCAATGACGCTCTACTTTACGCTCCACGCACTTGGGCTCGTTTGAGCGACATATTGCACTAATGGACCCTGTGATATCATGTTGCCCATGAGCGAACCAAAAACAGCATCGATGAAAACCGTACTAAAAGCCATAGTTTCGCT
>MFMA01000009.1:0-1282 GCA_001783355.1 Candidatus Kaiserbacteria bacterium RIFCSPLOWO2_01_FULL_54_20
GACTTTGACGACAATGGGCGCGGCGGGGAGACATCAGTCTTGAACTGATCCCGCCGCGCCCGCGTTTTTTTCAAAGATCAAGATAGTATGAATTTGTTTCGTGCTGTCTAAATCCTAATTTTTTATAGAGTGCATTGGCCGCGGTGCGCGAGGGACGGCTTGAGAGTTGGACGACGCGGGCACCGTGCGTGCGAGCGCGTTCGATAAGTTTTTCGCTGAGCATTTTCCCAAAGCCTTTTCCCCGATGAGCTTCATCAACGACGATGTCTTCTATCTGCGCGATCGTTCCCTCCGGCTTGAGGGCAATGACAAGTTCCCCCATGCCTACGATTGCGCCGTTCTCTTTGGCAACCCACAGCTCAAGAGTCGGGCTTTCAACGATGCTTTTAAGAAGTTCAGGCGTGCATGGTGGCACGCGTTCCGATAGCTGTCTCAAGAGTGCGTTGATCTGTTCGAGGGTACTCGCCTCAATTTTTTCGAGCCTCACAAGTTCCGCCATTCGAGTCATACCTGTCACACGAAATGGCATCGTTGCTCTCGCAACAGGCAAAAACGCATTCTACGTTTAGTGCATATTAGGCTAACATCAATATCATATTTTATAGGGTTCGTTCTCATGCCATTTCGTGTGTACAGGCATAGTACCGCCGAAATGTGCGGGCTACAATGATGAAATGAGGTGGACGATTTTTGCCGTTGTCGGTATCAGTATTGCATTTGTACTCGGATTTTATCTGGGAAAAACTTTCGGCGTTCCAGTGCCGGGCGTTGTGGCAATTTCGGAGAATGCGGTCTCCACCTCAACAAGCGTCGTGGGCTATGAGTGGTATCCGGTGGTAAAAGTGGTCGACGGCGACACGCTCGTCATCGAGATTGATGGAAAGAATGTGACGCTCCGTCTCATCGGGCTCGATACTCCAGAGACGGTCGACCCTCGAAAGCCCGTGCAGTGTTTCGGAAAGGAGGCTTCCGAGAAAGCGAAGCAAATCCTGACCGGCACCTCGGTACGCATCGAGATGGATCCTTCACAAGGAGAGCTGGACAAATATGGACGCCTTCTCGCATACGTCTATGTGCCGGCGGACGTGCGCCCCGAAGGGATACTCGTGAACGAATACATGATAGCGGAGGGCTACGGGCACGAGTATACGTACAACCTTCCATACAAATATCAGGCCGAATTCAAGGCAGCGGAAAGAAAAGCGCGAGAAGAGAAGAAAGGTTTGTGGGCCGACGGCGCGTGCGCGGACGATGCCAACACGTCGACAAAGACCGGGCCCGC
>MFMA01000009.1:1293-16437 GCA_001783355.1 Candidatus Kaiserbacteria bacterium RIFCSPLOWO2_01_FULL_54_20
CTCAAACAGAGGCGCAATCGGCATTCGAGTCGTGTGGCGGCAGCTCCAATGACGTTCACAAACTCGACTCCGATGGCGATGGAAAAGTGTGTGAAGGCTTGCCGTGAGGGTTACGTCCACAGTTGATCAATCGAAAAGAGTAAGTCGCGCTATAATTCGTGGGTGTATCACCTTACAAGAGTAGTCGTTCTGTCAGGACTTTTTCTTGGATTCATACTCCTAGTCATCGGGTTATTCGCGACGCCTACGTATGCAGAGGTTGTTGACTGCGACGAGACGCCCAAGGACCCTTTGTGTGAGGGAATAGCAGAAGCGACGAAGAAATATGGCGGATGCAAATATAATCCCTACCCTATCCTCGAGCGCTACAAGACGGGCCGCGCTGTGTACCTCACGCCTGATGGAACCGGCGATTCTCTGGAGAGGGGTATCGACCCAGCGCTCGCCTGCCGATTAGCAGAAATGTTGCAGGCCCTGCCAAATGGATGTAATCCGCGCATTAACAGCGCATACCGTAGCGCGGCGCACCAGCAAAGCATATGCGGGGCAGGCCGCTCCGGGTGTGCCGCGCCCGGAAGGTCGTGTCATCAATACGGTCTTGCCGTCGACCTGACTACCGACTGTGGCGGGTGGCTTAGGCGTGCGGCACCGCAATTCCAACTTCATTTCCCGTACAGCGGGATACACGTGCAGTGCATCGAACATCGAGGGGCAAGCGTGGGCTCATGCAATAAACCATGCAACGGGGGCGTTGCTATCAACCCCGATCTTTCCGGTGTGCAACCGCCGGGAGCACCCACGTCCGGTATCTCCAACCAATTTAGGAACATGCTCACACCCCAGCAGGCACCCATGGCACAGCAAGCGCCCGTACAGCAGCAACCCTTGCAACAGCCGCAGCAGCCGCCGCTGTCGGGTCAAAACACGACGCCGCAAAATCCGGGGACGTGCGCGCCGCAGTTCTACTGCACGAACAACGACCTCTACTACCGCGCGAGCACGTGCGTGGACCAGCTGTACCAAAAGTGCCCGGCGGGTTGCTCGGGGGTCGCTTGCAACGTCTCGCCTAGCCTTAGCACCAATCTGTTATCGCTTTCGTTCTCGACCACAAGCTCGAAAGATGGGACCTTGCTACTAGGCGACGAGGGAAGGGCGACTACCTCAATATACGACCGCATCCTCGATGTAGCCGGTTACACCCCGCGGCCGGCCGACCCTCCGAACACCACGCCGCTCGTTCTCATCATAGATGGTGATGATGCAGTGCGGCTCCAGCAGACAGGTGACCCACGATTGGAAACCTTGGACGAGTCTCAATACGATGCACAAATCCCCGGATCACAGCAAACATTCACGTCGGGAGATCTGAGCCAAAGCCTCCCGCAGCAATATCCTCCCAGACAGCTCTCTACATTCCAAAAAACCCTCTCTACGATGAGGGAAACGTTGCTGAGTGTGCTTGCATATTTGAGGCCTTTCGGAAGGCCAATTCCCGCGGAAACAGGCGAGACGTATTATATGGAGTGAACCGCACAGGGTTCTGTGCTATAGTTTCGCGACAAATGGGATTCACCAAGTACACCTCACAGGCAGAAAAGGAGCGGATACGGATGAACGAGGGCATACGCGCGCCCCAACTGCGCGTTATAGGATCCGAGGGTGAGAACTTCGGCGTCATGTCGACGCGTGATGCACTAGCAAAAGCTAAAGAGATGAATCTCGACCTTATCGAGATATCGCCCAATGCACAGCCGCCTGTAGCTAAGATCACCGACTATGGAAAATTCAAATACGAGCAAAAAAAGAAAGACAAGGAAGTGAAGTCAAAGGCACACGTCACGGAAACAAAGGAGTCGCAGGTGAAGATAGGGACTTCCGAACACGACATGCATATCAAGGCCTCGAAAATAGCCGCGTGGCTGCGCGAGGGCCATCGCGTCAAGATAGACCTTTTCCTGTGGGGCCGTTACAAGTATATGGAATTCAATTTCCTCAAAGAGCGCCTGGAACGCTTCCTAGCGATCATTCCCGAGGCTTACAAGATCGCCGAGCCGATCCAAAAAAGCCCCAAGGGTCTCGCTGTGGCGCTTGAGCGCGACACCTCGAAGAAACCCGCTCAACCAAAGAAAGCGCCGCCGTCGGAGGAGCCGGTATCTCAAGAAAACGCCTAAGTATTTGCGTTTTCCCCCCTTTCGGGCATAATGCCATCTTACCGCCTTAGGGCGGTTATTATATGAAAACAAACAAGTCGTTCGCGAAGCGCATGAGAGTGACGCGTAAAGGAAAGATAGTGGCGCGCGTCCCCGGCCACAACCACTTCAACGCCAAGGAGAGCGGTGTCGGGCGCATGCGCCGCAGACGAGGCAACGACATCCAAATGACGCAGCAGGACAGAAGCAGATTCCTTCCTAATTAGTATATGGCCAGAATAAAACGTGGTGTCAATAAGAATAAGCGCCGCAAGAACATCCTTGCGCAGACAAAAGGCTACCGTTTCGCGCGCTCGAAGAAAGAGCGCACGGCAAAGGAGGCGATATTTCACGCCGGAAGCTACGCCTTCCGCCACCGCAAAACAAAGAAACGGGAGTTCAGGAATCTCTGGACCCTGCGCATTAACGCGGAGGCGCGCCGCCTCGGACTTTCGTACTCCAAACTCATCGGTTCTTTGAAAAAGAACAACATCGGACTCGACCGCAAATCTCTCGCGGCTCTCGCAAAAGACTACCCTCAAACATTCGAGCGGGTCATCAAAAAGTTCGCCTAGCTGAGTTGGGCCGTCCCCGTGCGGCTTTTACTTCCGGTCCCAGATATTGTACTTGCTGACTGCAAGTAGTATTCCGACAAAAAGGCCGACGAAACCGCCGATTAGGAGATCCGAAAGGTTGGGAGAACCCGCATACGCGAAGCCCGACAGCGAGCCGGCGAGGAACCCTACGCTCGCGTACATCACCGTCGGCGAACTCATACGTTACAGTATATACTCCGCATTCTTCCCGGTCGGGTCCCATTTGTCGGGAGTGTTGAAAACCAGATTTGTTTGTTCCTTGTTCTTCGTTGCCATCTCGACCAAACGCTCTACAAGTGCCTTCGGGTCAGAGTCGTAGACGATATGGTTGTTGGGCCGATGCGCGGCTTCTACAACGCGCCGTATTATCTCATCCGTCTCCCATGAGCCTTCGAGTATGCCAATTGGCCGATGGTCTTCGAACGCGACCGAGAATTCGTTGAGTGTCCCGATCCGCCCGCAACCGATGACGACGGCGTCCGACGAGCGAACTAAAAGAAGGTCGCGCCCGGAGTAACCAAACCCCGTGTATACGATTACGTCCATGTAATCTATAGGGAGCTTGTATGTTTCGATATGCTCACGCTCTGTCGCTGCAGGCGAGAACCCTATAGAGAAGCCGCATTCGTCCTTCGCACCCATCGTGGAGTAGAGGGGAAACCCGGTCGTAGCACCCGTCGTTATGATGGCTCCTTGTTTTGCTATCTCGCGTCCCAATTCCTTTGCCTTTTCAAAAGCATCCAACCCACAGTGGCCTGTCTCCGCAGCTCCGGAAACACAGATCTTCAAGACACCATAGCTTCCCGGAAGACGGCAGAAATTCCGCGGGACGGCGACGTGGTTCGGGTGAATGATGCGTTTCGAAGACATCGTAAGATTATAACCCAGTAGAGTGACTATACCATTGATCATTCTATCGTATGCTCGCCGCCCAACCTCTTTGCAAGTACCCAGCCGAGAGCGGCGCCCAGGAGATCCATCACAATATCTTTTGCCGTATCAAATGGATAACTGAAATGGGACGCTGTGATACCTTCCGAATACTCGAACACTTCCCATGCGATGCCGACAAAAAGTGCGAATGCCAGGCATAAGATGAGAGATGGGGAGTTCCCTCTGCGCGTGATGAGCCACAAACCGCAGAGCCCTGCCCACATGCCGCCAAAAAAATGCATCGGTATATCAAGCCACCAGATACGCCAGTAGAGGAAATACTCAACAGCAAACCATGTGGTGATAGAAAGCGGAACAAGGAGTAGAAGCTGCGCTAACAAGAGCCGGAATTCTGACATCGCGGCATTTTACCATCAAAAAACTCCGCGCGGGCGGAGTCTTTTGGTGCGGCAGGTACGGCAAGCCTGGGTTTGACGCCAGGTGGGTTGCCGCAGCGTTCACACTACAAGAGCATGAAGCGATGTAAGCAGTCCCTAATTGAGCCAAGCAGGTTGAAAGTACCGGCCGCTAATCGCAAGTATACCACTACGCGTATATAAGCAAACTTACTGGCGACGTAGAGCGAGTGAGATACAAAAGCGTGCTTTTGTTTTTCCGAGCCGAGGAGCCAGAAACCGGCGGCAAAACCCCTGCGGTGTCGGAATGAGCCGGTTTACGGAAGAATGCCGCGCAACTCTTTCTCGTAGAGAATATCTTCGCGAGAAACTTTATAGTCGACGAGCTCGTCTTGTTTGAACCAATACGGTATTTCCATGTCGGCTTCCCCCACCGAGCCGGAAGCATGAATGAGGTTGCGTACCGCCCTATCATCCGCGTCAGACATCGTGTACGAGTCGACGACAAAATCGCCGCGGATCGTACCGACAGGAGAAGAGCGCGGCTCCGTGCCACCAGTTATCTTGCGAACAAGTTCCACTGCATGCGCTCCTTCCCAGACCATCGTGATGACGGGTCCCGCGGTCATATATTTCTTGAGGTTCTTGAGTATTTTGGCAGTTATCTCAAGCGGGTCTTCAGAGGGCGGCGCAAGGTTCCTATCCTTATAACTTTTAATTGTTTTCTCACCCGTGACGCGGCGCCAATTCGGATCGAGCGTGTAGTGTCCCTCTATCTGCTCCGCGGTCGGAACGACCATCTTGAGACCTACCAACTTAAGACCGAGCCTTTCATAACGAGCGACTATCTCACCCATCAGCGCACGCTGGATAGCATCTGGTTTGAGAATGACGAGCGTCCGTTCCTTGCTCGGGTGGGATTTCATGACGAACAGACTATCACGTTTCAGGACCAAAAACTATTGGTACAGCGACGCCGGGTCGGGGAGACCTGCGAGCGCGCTCCCCAGATCGGGCGCGGGCGCGCGGCCATAACTCGCTTCGAATTTCTTGCGCATCTCGGCTTCTACTTCTTCCCTATCGCGCCCGTAGGTACGGTATGAAAGTTCTTTGAGCTCCGGAACCTTGCTGAAATCGAACGCCGGCAAATTCTGCGTCTGCAGAGAAAACGGGCGAGCGGGTACGCCGTTCACGAGGAGCGCGCAGACCGCGTGACGATTCGGAAGATTCTCAAGGTCTTGCTGACCGAACGTCGGCTCGAATTGTTTTGCAAGAAATTCAGCGTCTGTGGTACCGACGCGGAACGCGGCTTTTGTGCCCACGTTACCCACGACCGCGTCTCGTATCTTTTCATCAAGCTGGGCAATGAATTGATGCGCAATGATGAGCGAGAGTTTGTATTTTCTGGCCTCGGAGAGGATGGTACCGATAGAGGGCGTCGCGAAGTTCTGGAATTCGTCGATGTAGAGATAGAAGACCGGAAGGTCTCCCTTCGTGTCGACGCGCGAAAATGCGGCCTGGAGAAATTTGGACACTAGGATGAGTCCGAGGAGAGACGTATTGCGGTCTCCGAGGCGGCCCTTCGAAAGATTCGCAAGAAATATCTTTTTCCCGTCCATTATCTCGCGAAAGTCGAACGCCGATTTCTCCTGGGAAACGACGGGGCGCATGATGTCGTTGGTGAGAAAGACGTCGAATTTCGAAGTGATGTAGGGGGCGACGTTCTCGAGCGAGGGGTCGCCCTGCGCCTGCTCGGCTATCTTCTTCCAGAACTGCACAATGATGGGATTCTTGCACTTCGAAAGTTTTAGATTGCGGAACGCGGTATCTGCAAAGACTCGCGGGATCTCGACGAACGTCGAGCCTGAATCCGGATCTTCGACAACGAGCTGAACGGCGTTGCGATAGTACTGCTCGAACATGGGGCCGAAAGCCTCCGGCACATCGGCGTACAGTTTGCGGAAGATGCCATATACTTCGTCGACGACGAACGTCTTCATCTCCGGCCGCGCGCGATCATACTCGAGCATGTTGAGGCCCATCGGCCGGGCCGTGTAGGCAGGGTCGAAGTAAATAACATCTTTCATGCGCTCCGGAGGAATGGCGGCCAGAATGTCTTCGATGTCGTTCCCGTGCGGGTCGACAAAGGCGACGCCTTCACCGTTCTTAATATCCTGAATTATCATGTTCTTGAGAAGCCCGGTCTTTCCCGTGCCGGTCTGTCCGATGACGTAGCAGTGGCGCAGGCGGTCGTTCACGCCAAAGTGTACGGGCCGCTCCTCCGCGCCATAGCGGTTCACGCCCAGAATAATGCCGTCCCCGGCGGGCATCTCGACGGGGGCAGGCGCCTGCTTTGCGAAGCTTCGCTTGAGCTCGCGGGAAGTGTGGATGCGCTCGGCGGTAAAGTGGAAGATTGAGGTCACTTCCGCGAGCGAGAGCGGCATGGCGTATGAGTGATCGAATATCCTGTACGTGAAATCTCGGAGAAACGAGCTTAAGCTCCAGTTTGATACCCTCTTGAAGACCAATTGATTGCCCTTCGGGTCGTCGTACTGGTTGAACGGAGCAATGAGATTTTCGAGAAGATCGTTCGCGCGCTCCTTCGTGGGACCGGAGGCCGCAAGACGTATGATGACCGGGCCGACGCGGCTCTTTATCTTGCGCTCTATCTCTTCTGCCGCGACTTTGTCTGCTTGGCGGCGGAACGCGCGGTCTTTCTCAGCTTGGAGCTGTTTTTCGGACTTGAGCATCGCGTGCGACATGTCGTACAGCATCTCGCCTATCGTGCTTTCGGGCACCGCGAGCGAACGGTGGAGGGTCTTCCCTTTCTCAAGGCGACGAAGCATCTTTTTGTAGTGGAAGTTGTATCGATCGCCTTCCGTTGAGACCAGTATTTGGAGCGCAGCGCCCTCCCCATGCTTTGCTATCTTCGCGAACGCGGCGAGAAGCACGTTCATCGGGTCGTGCTCGTACATCTCCGGCGTTTTCAGCGGATACGCGGGATGCTCGGCGAGCGTCGCATACGCGGCAGCATGTTCTCCCTCGTAGTTGAAGATGTTGTAATCGCCGCGTTCTTCCTGTATCCGTGCGTTGGGAAATACGGAAGCCACGAGGCGTTCCGCCAGATCTTTTTTCCTTCGCGGAACGGCAAGATACATGATCGCCGCCTCCGTCCCTTCGGGAACCGAGATCTCAAGTGAGAAACCTTCATGCTTGGAGATGAGCGAGATGAGGCCGGCATACAACTGCTCGGACGACGAAAGGATCTGGCCGAGCTGGTGGCGGCTCGAGTCCTGCTTCTCACGCTCGCCATACGCCTGCGGATCTATGACGAAAAGTACCAGGTCGAGTGCCCGGCGGACTTTTTCCGGAGGTGGCGTACCTGCGTCGGGTAGACCTTCCGCAATATATGCGACAAGCGTGCGGTGAAAGTCGTCCTCAAGATGTTGATTCTTCAACTTCGCACACACTGAAAGAGCGTTCCGGATGCCGCGTGTCGTAACGATCTTCAAAAGTTCGTCCATCTGTACGTCGTGCGTCTCCGGCTCGAGTTTCAGCATGTGCCGAACGCTTTCGTGTTCGGGCATCACATAAGCTTCGTGGAGAACAGTCGCCTGCGGGACCTGCGCATATTGCACTATCTCACGCTTGGCGATGCGATCGCTCTCGAATCGATTTTTCGGCGCATCGATCTGCGCTTCTTTTTCCTTTACCCTCTCGCGTAAGTATGCGAGCTCCTCTTCAGGCGATGTGAATTTCGCCGGTGCGGCAACGCGCGGCTTCTCCAATGTCGGAGGCATGGGAAAAGTATAGCCTAGCGAAGCGAGCGAGGCGAGAGCTTTGTTCTCGCTTCCGAGTGAGCGCGGGCTAAACGAGCGAAGCGACTATATCACTATTGAGCAAGTGCTTTTGCGCCTATGTCGCGGCGATAGTATTTTCCTTCGAACTTGATCTTGTCGGCGGCTTCGTAGGCACGGTCGAGCGCTTCTTTGAGCGTCGCGCCGACAGCTGAGACGCCGAGAACGCGTCCGCCGGACGTTTTCAATGTACCATCAAACGTCGTGCCTGCATGAAAAACGACAACATCCGAGATTTTTTCTGCTTCTTCGATGCCTGCAATAGGAAATCCCTTTTTATATGCTTCTGGATAGCCGCCGGATGCGATGACGATATTCACTGCAAAGCCTGATACCCATTCGATAGACTGGTCCGAAAGACGTCCGTCAACACATGCCTCCAATACGTCTAGAATGTCTGTCTTCAAGAGTCGCATATAGACCTGGCACTCCGGATCCCCGAAGCGAGCATTATATTCAAGTACCATCGGTCCCTCCGGGGCCATTTTGAGACCGGGGAATAGGACGCCCGCGAAGGTGGCGCCGCGGTTCCGAAGTGCCTCCAGCGTGGACTGCACGACGCGTTGTTCGATATCCTGCAGGGCATTCTGATGGAGCCACGGCACCGGCGCTATCGTACCCATGCCACCCGTGTTCTTCCCGGTATCCCCTTCTCCGATCGTCTTGTGGTCTTGTGATGCGGGGAACATTTTGTAAGTCTTTCCGTCGGAAATAGCATGGATAGAAACTTCCTGGCCTTCAAGATACTTTTCGATGACGACCTGCGTGCCGGAATCCTTGAAAACCCTATCGAGCATTATCTCTTTTAGCGCGACCTCGGCTTCATCAAATGTTCGACATATGGCAACCCCTTTTCCGAGTGCGAGCCCGCTCGCTTTGACGACGATAGGAACGCCATGCTCGCGCACATACCGAATGGCCTCATCGTGGTTGGTAAATACCGCAAAATCCGCGGTGGGAATGCTGCTGTCGCGCATGAGCTGTTTCGAGAATGCTTTCGAGCCTTCTATTTGTGCGGCGGCTTTCGTCGGACCCCAAATTCGCAGACCCCGAGCCTGGAACACATCAACTATTCCTCCGACGAATGCATCATCCGGGCCGACGACCGTGAGACTGATCTTTTTCTCTCCTGCAAACTGCGCGAGTTTCTCGAACTCCATGACTCCGATGGGCACATTTTCACCGAGGAGCCTCGTGCCGCCGTTCCCTGGCGCAATGTAAAGCTTCCCGATCCGCTGGGACTGCGCGAGCTTCCATGCAAGCGCATGCTCACGCCCACCGCTTCCAACGAGCAATACGTCGACTGCCATGCGGGATAGTGTACTCTATTCTTTGGTCAAAATCTTCGGCCCGGTTTTAGTGACAAGAACGGTGTGCTCGAAATGCGCCGTGCGCGAGCCATCTTTCGTGCGGTATGAGTGGCCATCGGCGTCTATATAGAGGTCGCCCGAGCCGAGCGTCATCATCGGTTCTATCGCGATGACAAGACCTTCAACCAACTTCTCACCCTTCCCTTTCTTGCCGAAATTCGGCACATGCGGCTCTTCATGTACTTGCTTCCCGACACCGTGCCCTGAAAGATTGCGTGGAAATCCGAAGTGGTATTTATCAGCCACCTGTTCGACTGCATGACCTATATCTCCTGTGGTATTGCCTAGCTTCGCGGCGGCAATTCCCGCGGCGAGAGCCTCCCTGGTGCCTCGGACCAACTCCTCGTCTGCAGGACATATCGCCCTCCCGGCGATGACGGTAGCTGCATGGTCTGTAAAAAGCCCGCGATGCTGTATACCGAAGTCTATACAGACAACGTCACCTTCTTCTATTATTGCCCCATTTTGTCCCGCAGGAGAATGTACTATCACGTCGTTCACGGAAACGCAGAGGCCGGAGGGAAAACCGTCTTTGTCATTTTTCCCCCCTTTGTAGCCATAAAAAGCGAGTTCGTCCCCCTCTTTCGCGACCATCTCGCGCGCCGTATCCTCAAGCGCGGCGGTCGAAACGCCAGGCGCGACCATCTCACCAAGAATTCTTACGTGACGCGCGAGCCTCTTGCCGCCTTCACGCAATATCTCCAGTTCCTCTTTCGTCCGAGCAATCATTATTAAAGTTTTAACGCCGCAAGGATGTTTTTGTGAACATGTTCGACGTCGGGCTCGCCGTCGATCTCGATGATCTCCCACCCGCATGCACGCAATTCTTCGATGGAGGGAACGACGTGTTCTTCGTACCATGCAAAGCGGCTGTTCAGTGCTTCGTCTTTCGCATCGTCGACTCTTCCACGCGCGATAAGGCGTGTTTTCGCCGACTCCTTAGAAAGCTTCAGAACCACCGCCTGCAGATTTTTTCTTTTCCAAAGTTTCATCATCTCGTCAACGGCGCGCGATTGATCCCTCCTCCTACATGTGCCGTCGAGAATAAGATGCTGCGTACCGTCGAATGTGTCGTTTAGAACACCCGTGAGCATGTAGATGGGGATGAACGAGGGTACGAGACCGCCGGAATTTACTATTCTCGCGGTAGCTTCTGCAAGCGAAGTACCGCTCTGCATGAACTTGCGCAGAAGGTCGCCCATCTCCGGGCGCACAACTGCGCGCGAAGGGTCTTTTTCTTTCAGATAGTCTTCAAGAAGAATGCATTGCGTTCCTTTGCCCGAACCGGATATCCCAAAGAATGCGACGGTAATAGGGTTCATGATTATTCGAGATTGTAGCCTTCTTTCTTGAGGATTGCCATGACGTCACTGATCGTTTCCTCGAGTTTCCCGTCCGCATTCACGACACGATAATCATATTGCGGAGCTTCTTCTTCGACCTCGCGCTTTACCATCTTCATGCGCTCCGCGAGCTCGGCAGGTGACATGCCCGGATTGCGCGCGCGAATACGCCTCTCGAGAGATTCGATCGACTCAGGAAGAAGGAATATGGTGACGGCATCGTAATGTTCTTTCAGATACCGGGCGCCGATGATGTCTTTATGCGCGAGTACGACATCGCCTTTTGCAATGCGGCTCTCCAGATCGGGCTTGTATGTGCCGTAGTACGTTCCGAGGCTCGGAACAAATCGATATTCGAGAATACTTCCAGTTTTAATGCCACGTTTGAAATCATCAATGGGAAAAAAATAGTAGTCGACCCCTTCTTTTTCTCCCTCACGTGATGGGCGCGTTGTTACGTTTACGAGTAGAGAGCACTTTTTAGAGCGCTCGAGCAATGCGTCGATAACGGCATTCTTGCCGCTCCCTGAAGGACCGGCGATGACGACGACTTGGCGTTCCATTTTGCTAATACTCGCGTATCGAGGTCTGTGCGTCAATCTTCTTGACCACGTCGAGAACTACCGAAACGACGATGAGGAGCGCCGTGCCTCCTATCGTGAGCGCGGTGATACCCGTGAGACCCTGCAAGATGATAGGAAGTATCGCGAGGATACCCAAAAAAAGCGCGCCGACGAGCGTAATACGCGTGATGATGTTGCCGAGATATTCGGATGTGGTACCGCCCGGACGAACACCCGGGACGAACGCGCCGTTCTTCTGCAGATTCTTTGCGATCTGGCTTGGCTCGAACGTGATCGCTGTGTAAAAGTATGTGAACACGAATACCAGCACGAAATAGAGGGCGCCGTAGACCCAGTTGTTCGAGAGCCCCGAGGCAACAGCGGAGGCGACGGATGCGACGAGCGGGATGGAGCTTTGGGCCAGGAATGAGGCGACCATCTGGGGGAAGAGCAGGATAGAGAGGGCGAAGATGATGGGCATGACCCCCGATTGGTTCACACGAAGAGGAAGATACGTCGAGACGCCGCCCAAGACCTTCATGCCGCGGACGCGGCGTGCATAGGTCACAGGTATCGGGCGCTCGGCTTCGGTAATGAAAACAACACCTGCCGTTATGACGATCGCGGCCGCGGCGAAACCGATGTATGCCGGCAGTTGCGCGACGTCGAAGGCGAATGCGAACTGGGCTAGTGATGACGGGATCCCTGCCACAATGCCGGCGAAGATGATGAGCGAGACGCCGTTCCCGACCCCATACTCCGTAATGAGTTCGCCGATCCACATAATGAGCATCGCGCCCGCGGCGATAACGAACACGTTCGTAAGTAAGTGGAAAAAGCCGAGCTGCGGCACGATACCGTTCTGCTGTAAGAGGATCAGGAATCCGAACCCCTGGATGAGCGCGAGCGGAACCGTAAGGTAACGGGAGTATTGCATGAAGCGCTGGCGGCCCGCATCGCCCTCTTCCTGGTATAGTGTCTTCAGCTTCGGAGAAAGGACCGTCATGAGTTGCATGATGATGGACGCCGTGATGTACGGAGAAACTCCTATCATCATGATAGAGAGCGTGGAAAAACCGCCGCCGGAAAAGATGTTCAGGAGGCCGAGGAATTGGTTGTTGGCGAGATACGTTGAGAGTGCCGCGGCGTCGATACCGGGAATGGGTATAGCCGCAAGAAGACGAAAGACGATAAGGGCACCGAGCACAAAAAGCACGCGGCTTCGCAGGGTTTCATCCTCTATGATGAGACGTGTTTTTCTGACAAATAATTCCCACATACCCGGTTAGTAGAATGTGCCTTTGCGGCAGGCCTGCATGCATGGCTGCCGCGGCGTGAGCGACCAACTCTTACGTGTGGCACTTTGGATATGTTCGTTGTTTGTTTTCATAGTTAGTGTAAGCCTAAGGCACATTTCACTACCGGGCATAGGATTATGCTATCGTACCTCCTGCTTTCTCTATCAAGACGCGTGCCGAAGACGAGACCGGGATACCCTGAATGGAGAGCTTCTTCGTGACGTCCCCGCCGCTTACGATCTTCGTTGGGCGGAACTTTCGTCCGAGCACTCCCTTTTCTGCGAGCGTCTTCAGAGACACCGTTGCACCCGATTCGAACAGCTCGTTGAGACGTCCTAGTGAGAGAGCGAGCGCGTCCAGTCGCGTACCGACGACGGTGCGGCCGCGATTCTTGCCGAAACCGCGACGCTTCGGGAGTTTCTTGATGATATCGCGCCATTCGGGACGCATCTTTGCTCCCGCGCGAGCTGTTTGCCCTTTGCCTCCGCGGCCGGACTGCTTGCCGCGACCGCTCGATTGACCTCGGCCGACCCGCTGTTTCGAGCGACTCGTCATCCTTTTTAGTTGATTGAGTGTTGCCATATTTGTTATTTGGCCACGCTTCTGAGCGCCTCGATAGCAGCCCGCGCGTTGTTTATTGAATTGTGGCTTCTCGAGAGTATCTTCGCCGTGACGTCGGAGACGCCCGCAAGCTCCAAGACCGTTCGTACGGAAGACCCGGCCACGAGGCCTCTCCCAGGAGACGGGCGTATTTCGACGCGCGAGGCGCAGTACTTTGCTTTGACATTGTGCGGTAAGCTCCTGTTTTTTGTCAGGTTGAGGGTCAACATGGAGCGCTTCGCGCTTCGCGTCGCCTTTTCGATCGCGAGCGCCGTGTCCGCGGCCTTCCCGAGACCGACACCCACGCGTCCTTTTTTGTCACCTAAAACAAGCGCAGCCGAAAAATTAAAGCGACGGCCTCCGGCCATGACACGCGCGACACGCCTGATGCCTATGAGTTTCTGTGCGAATTCGCTTCTCCGCTCGTCGCGATCTCCTCCGCGACCGCGACGAGGAGAGCGATCACCGGGGCGACGACCGCCACGACTGTGGGCACCCTGGAAGGGGCGTTGTGGTACTTTTTCGGAGGTGACTTCACCTGTCACTGCCTGCGGTGTCACTACCTGTGCGTCCTGTGCGGTTGGTTCTGTGCTCATAAGTACATTATCTAGAATAGTAATCCGGCAGCCCTGGCTGCATCGGCGAACGCTTTCACCGTACCGAGATACCGGAACCCGCCGCGGTCGAACACGACAGACTTTATGCCCTTCTCCTGTGCGCGTTTCGCGAGCGTCGAGGCTGCTTTCTCGGCGCGTTCACGAGGAGTTTTCGCCTTCTCATCGGCCGATGACGCATTTGCAATAGTCACTCCTGTATTGTCGTCAATGAGCTGCGCGACGAGTCGCGTGTTCGATCTGAAGACCGAGAGACGCGGGCGTTCCTTGGTTCCGAAGACCTTCGCGCGCACGCGGCGGTGCCTTCTATCTCTCTGCTGTGTTTTTGTCATTGTCATAGAATGTTTTTGAACAACGTCGGACTATGCTGCTGCGGCGGTTGCGGCCTTCTTGCCCTGTTTCCTCCGTACAACCTCGTTCTCATACCGTATACCCTTACCTTTATAAGGTTCCGGCTTTTTCACGGCACGCACGGAGGCGGAGAATTGTCCGACCTGTTCCCTGTCTGCACCGGAGACGGTAATGATATTCTTGTCGACGGCAACAGTGAGGCCATCCGGTATGGCGATAAGTATCGGATGCGAGAAACCGACCGCGAGCTTGAGCTGCTTGCCGGCAAGTTCCGCCTTGTAGCCGATTCCTTCGACGAGGAGCTTCTTCACGAACGGCTTATTTACGCCCTCTATCATGTTGCGAACGTGCGCGGCATAGGTGCCCCAGAGGGCGCGCGCGAGGCGGGTCTCGCGGGCAGGGCTCACGGCAACTTCTCCATTTGAAACAGAAATGACGATCTCGGGATGTATCGAGCGTTTGAGAGTCCCGCCTTTCGCTTTCACAGTGACCCTCGAGTCGGCAACCGAGACTTCGGTGCCTGCGGGAATTGGTATGGCTCTTTTTCCTATGCGTGACATATCTTAGATTTGATTAGTGAGCGGAGCGAACTTAGCAAATCTTAGACCCAGCACCAATTTTGAGCGCCAGAATCCCACGCCGTCGTTGGTTGTCATCATTTGAATTCGATTGTTTTTCATATTGTTGATTGTTTCAAAATTGGTGCTGGGTGAGCAAAATATAGTCGCTTCGCTAGTTATTTTGCTCACCATATCTCGAACAGGGCTTCCCCGCCCAGCTTCTGCTTGCGGGCTTCTTTGTCGGTCATCACTCCCTTCGGTGTTGAAAGAATGAGAGAACCGTGGCCGTAGTGAACGGGGACTATCTCATTAAAGCCCCTATACACGCGTCTGCCCGGCTTCGAAACACGCTTCACTCCACTGATGGCCGGTTCGCCGGATTCATCGTACTTGAGCACAACATCGAGCGTCTTCCTGACTTTTCGGCCTTTCTTCTCTATAGTTTGCACGTAGCCAGCCTCCCTTAATTTCTCGGCGATAGCCAATTTGAAATTCGAGAATGGCACAGAGACCA
>MFMA01000009.1:16688-25411 GCA_001783355.1 Candidatus Kaiserbacteria bacterium RIFCSPLOWO2_01_FULL_54_20
TACGAGGCTCGCAAAATATACTCGAGATGGCTTCGAAAGTCAATAAAATGTGTAGAGGGGGGGCCTGGGATGTACTTTAAACGAACCTCTAGGCAATACGTTTCCAAGACTTGAAGGCTTTCACATCAGAAGAGTTGAGGTCGAACCACTCACCATTCATGCGCTTTGATTCGAACCTCCTATGCCAATAGGCTTCAATACCACTGGGGTCGTCCGTTTTAATTGAATGAATCAAATCTAAATTTTCTGGTAATTGGATCCGAAGCTCACCTCCTCGCCGTACAGTATCGTTAGTCTTTCCAATCTTGTAATACTTTCCATGTTTGAAAAGATACACTTCACCGAGTCTTTGATTATTACTGGGGTTCGTAGAAACATCCCCCTCATCAATCCTTTCGAGAATTGGCTTACACAAAGCGATAACATTTTCGTAGCCGTCTTTAGTCTTACAATATGTAATAATCTTTTTGGCAAGTTGCCCTTTAGAGCCTAAACGCTGGAAAGTTCCTTTGCTAGGAAAGTCAGTGTCCAACTTTCTCTCTAATATAATTTCTCTGACGGTGGGAAATCTTCCGAGCTTGCGGGTAAGACCAATGATTTTCTCACTGACGAATTCATTGGCATGTGCAACCTGAAGTTGATTCGGCATAAACCCCGCCTCTTTCTGTGCATCTCCGAATCGCGCCCAAAACATACCGATGTCGTAAGGTTTTATACCCGTTTCTTTTTCAAATCTAGAAGCACCCAAGGGCTTACCCCCATTTTCTTTGGCTGTACGTTTAATCTCGTTCAGGATTTGTTGTTTGCTGACGGACATGTGTCGATTGTATCCCTATATTTTGAAAAAACGAACTTCCACCATAACCGTTGAGTTTTAACTTCGGGAATAAGGCGTCCACATAGCTTCATTGACACTCCATAGGATCCGAGTAGAGTGTGGGTATACACGCCCCAGCCAGCCGCAAGGCCCGCTGGGGTTTTGAATTGGTTTTCTGCTAAAATAGCCTGACATGGAGACCATTTTGCTCATCGACGGGGAGAACTTCAAAGGCAAGGTGAAAGAGGTATTTGTATCCTCTGGGAAGACGCGTCCGGTATGGCATGAGTACGATTTTAGAGGTTTGTTCGACAAAGTGCTTGCTGGTGTGCAAATTGATAGACAGGCATTTTATTTTGCTCGTATCAAGGAGCATGATGACAGCAAGAAAAAATCCAAGAAACTCATCGAGGAACAGCGGCTTCTCAAAACGCATCTTGAACGGCAGGGCTTTCACGTGATTCTCGCTGGTCGAGTTCGCGGGCAGTTTGAGGTCGGGACACGCGGCAAGAAGGTCCTCGTTTTCAAAGAGAAGGGTGTCGACGTGCGTATTGCGGTAGACATGGTCGCTAATACCTGCGATAAGAAAGTGAAGGAAATTATTCTCGGCAGTTCAGACTCCGACCTACAGCCGGCAATTCGCGAAGTCAAAGAACGCGGAGTGAGTTGCGTTTATCTCGGCTTCGAGTCCGGCCCCAACAAGGGCATCTCCTACACCACAAGTAGAACAATTCTGATCAGAAATTCCGAAGTGCTCGAGTTCGAGACCATTCAACCAACGCTTCTCAAATAACTCACCTCCTCTTTTTTTATTTCGCTTCTTGGAGCGGGACGCCGAGGTGGCGCAGGAACGCTTCTGCTTCCTTCGCATTCTTAGCGGTCGTCACGATGGTGACCGCGAGGCCGAAAATGTCCTTCGAGTCTTCGTCGGACGTTTCTGGAAATACGATGTGCTCCTTGATGCCGATGGTGATGTTCCCCATCTCATCGATTGCCTTCGGCGATATCCCGCGAAAGTCCTTCGTGCGTGGAAACACGATGTGGATGAGTTTGTCCAAGAAAGCCGTGGCCCTGTTCCCCCGGAGCGTCACCTGGTATCCGACAACATCGCCCACGCGGCTCTTGAAGTTGGCGATGGCCTTTTTCGCCGCGCGTGGCGCCGGAGCTTGGCCCGTGATGCGCGCAAGTCTGTCCAGGATGAGGTCAGTTCGCTTCTTGTCTTTATTTACTTTGCCAATGCCGGTTGATACGACGACCTTAACGACCCTCGGCGTCTGCATCACGCTCTTGTAGCCAAATTCTCCCTTGAGGGCGTCGAATGTTTTCGAGTGTTTTGATGCGGTGGCCATATATATTTACTTGAGCGTCTGCCCGCTTTTGACGGCAACGCGCTCGCGCGCCCCGTCCTTACCGCGGACGATGCGAATTCGCGTAGGCTTCCCTGATTTCGGATCGACGAGCATGACATTTGAGGCGTGGAGCGGCATCGCACGCTCGATTATCTGTCCCTTGCGGTTCTTCTGCGTGGGGCGGCGATGTCGTTTCGATAGGTTGATACCGTCGAGAACAACGCGGTTCTCTTCAGGCAGTACGCGGACAATGACGCCGCTTTGTCCGCGGCTCTTTCCCGCGATCACTATGACCTTATCGCCTTTTTTGAGCTTCATACAATTTCTGGCGCTAATGACCCGATCTTCTGATATCCGCGCTCTACTACTTCGCGCGGGATCGGTCCGAATACTCTGTTCGCTTTTGGCTCCTTAGGCTCTTTGCCGCTTCCAACTACGAGAACGACGGCATTCTCATCGAACCGCACGTACGAACCGTCCTTTCGGCGAAAGGCTTTCGCCTGCCGCACGACCACGGCGCGATGAACCTCCTTCTTCTTGACCATTTTGCGCGGCTGTGCCGTTTGTATCGAAATGACGACTTCATCGCCAATGCCCGCATAGCGCCTTTTCGAACCTCCCAAAATCTTAAAGACACGGCCTATGATACCGCCAGAGTTATCGGCTATTTTAACGAGAGTTCGATCTTGTAACATACGAGAAAGGTTCTAGGCTTGCGCCTCTAGATTAGCGGGAAATCGCTCGGCAATGACGAAGTGCTTTCGTTTGGAAATGGGACGAGTTTCTCTTATGACAACTTTGTCACCTACAGACGCGGTGTTCTCCGGGTCGTGCACCAAGTATTTCTTCGTCTTGCGAAGATATTTCTTGTACTTCGGATGCATTACGAACGTCTCGACAGATACCGTCGCCGTGTCTTTCATCGCCCGCTTTACGACGACCCCCTTCAGAGTCTTTCCAGATCTTATTGTTTGTTCATTCATACTTTTTTATTCGTCGCGGTCTCCCTCTTCCGTATCTCGGTAAGGGCACGGGCGACCTCTTTCCGCAGGTTCCGACCCTCGCGTACATTCCTTGTGCGGCTGCCTGCCCCACCAAAACGGAACGTCCTCAATGCGACACGCTTCTCGGCGATGCTCTTCTTCAGGTCTTCCGTGCTCTGTTTTGTCATATCAGTCATATTTATTCACGTGCCACAACCCGCACTTTAAGTGGAAGCTTGGTACCGGCTTTTCGTAGTGCCTCGCGGGCCATTTCCTCCGGTGCGCCGTCGATCTCAAAAATGACCCTCCCTGGTCGCACCTCGACGACGTAGCCGGCGACGTCTCCTTTCCCGCTTCCCATGCCGACTTCGGCTGCCTTTTGCGTGAAAGGACGGTCGGGAAAAACACGTGTCCATACCTTGGCGCTCTTGCCGCCCGCACGCGAAAGGGCGCGTCGCGCGGCCTCGAGCTGGTTCGACGTGACACGAGACTGCGTCATAGCCTTCAATCCGAAACTTCCGAACGCCACCGTGACGCCGCGCGTTTCAGGCTTTTGGAGGGACGCAACATTTTTGCGGCCACTTTGCCATTTCCGGAATTTTGCTTTTTTTGGTGCGAGCATAGGCTGATTTATGACTGTTTATCCGATTTCTTATCCGAAAAGACTTCGCCGCGGTATATCCAGACTTTTATCCCGATGACGCCGTAGGGAAGATACGCTTCCTCTCGCGCGAAATCTATGTCTGCACGCAGCGTTTGCAGCGGCACGCGGCCCCTCTTTATCTCTTCCTGGCGGCTCATTTCCGCGCCTCCAAGCCTGCCGGCAACCGCGATCCTCACGCCCTGCACGTCACGGTTGGCCATCACTTTCTCGACCGTCTGCTTCAAGACACGTCGGAACGTTTGGCGCTTCTCCAACCCCTCGGCGACCATATAGGCAACGACCGGGGATTGTGATTCTGGGGAACGAACTTCTTCAATGTCGAGCCGAACGGCGAGTTTAGAAGTCCCCGGTACCTTGCGCGCGATCGCCTCGATCTCTTTGGTCAACTTCGTGGAACCCTCACCGCCGCGGCCGATGACGAGACCGGGACGCGAGGTTTTAATGAGTACGCGGATGTGTTTCTCGTTGCGCTCGATCTCGACCGAGGTGACGTAGTGGCCTCGCAAGCGCTTTTTCAGAAAGCGGCGTATGGCGGAATCTATACAGACGAACTGCCGGTATTGCGCCGGTGTCTTCGCGAACCAGCGACTTTTCCAGTCGCGAATGATTCCGAGCCGATGTGCGTATGGATGTACGGTGTGTGTCATAAGGATGGCTTCTGGCTTTTAGCTTCTGGCTTCGATGATCTTTTTATTGTCTTCGCAGATTTTCCTGGACCAGTGGCGAGTTCGAGTACTACGATGCTCATCGTTTTCCTGATAGCGCCAGCGCGCCCCCTCGCGAAAGGTCGGGATCTGCGCAATACCGCCCCCTTGTCTACGGTTATCTTACTCACGTACAGATTCTCCGGCGAAATTCCGCGTCCGCGCGCGTTGGCAACAGCTGAATCCAAAAGCTTCCCTATGGCAGGAGAAGACTTTTTCGGGAGAAACGCCAGCGCCATGCGCGCCGCTCCCACCGATTTGCCGCGAATGAGATCGGCCACAAGCCTGACCTTGCGCGGAGACTGATGATAATTTGTCAAAAGTGCTTTCATACTTGTTTATAGTGAGTTTGCCTGTGGTGAGTGTAATCGAACCATCGAACTATTATTTTTGCGCGCCTGCGCCAGGCTTTGCCGCTTCTGCCGCGCCCTTTGCGGCCTGCGCCGAGGCGATCTCCGCGGCCTTCGCCGCCATTTCGGCCTCTTTCTGCATGCGACCTCCGTGCTTGATGAACTTGGTCGTCGGTGCGAATTCTCCAAGGCGATGCCCGACCATGTCCTCTGTCACAAAAACCTCGTCGAAGTTCTTCCCCGTGTGCACGAGAAAGGTGTAACCGACAAATTCCGGTGAGATCTGGCTCGCGCGCGCCCATGTTTTGATGCCTCCTGCGGAGGGACTCCTCGCGCCAACTTTCTTCAAAAGTTTCGCGTCCACGTATGGACCTTTTTTTAGCGAACGAGTCATAGGTACGGAACTATACAGGATTTAAGCGCGTTTTCCAACCTTTCGGCGCGAAACGATAAAGACATTCGAATATCCCCACACTCGCTTCGCGAGTGACGGGACTCCGCTCACTATGTTCGCTTCGCTTTTTCTCATACCTATTTTCCAATTTTTCGTCTGCTGACAATAAAAACGTTTGAATATTTCTTTGGACGGCGAGTCTTCTGTCCTTTGCCCGCAGGCTTGCCCCACATCGTGCGTTGAATGCGATGACCTCGGCCCGCGCGACCCTCACCACCACCATGCGGGTGATCGACAGGATTCATCGCGCTACCACGAACCGTCGGACGTATACCTTTCCATCGGCTTCTTCCGGCTTTGCCGAAGACCTGAAGACGATACATTTCGTTAGAAACCTCACCTACCGAAGCCCACGCTGTACCTATGATCTTGCGCACTTCCGTAGATGGCAGACGTAGGTGTGTGTATCCGGCATCCTGCGCAACGACTTCCGCGAAATTTCCGGCCGAGCGCGCGAGCGCCCCGCCTCTACCTGGTTTCAATTCGATGTTGTAGACAAAGGTACCGACGGGCATATTCGATAGCAACAAACGGTTCCCGGGCTTTATCGGCGCATTCTCAGCGACGATGAATGTGTCGCCAACCTGCACACGCTGCGGTAGAACAACGTAGCGTTTCTCACCGTCAGCATAGACCGCAAGACCTATGAACGCACTTCGGAAAGGATCGTATTCGATAGTAGCTATGCGCGCCGGTACGTTCTTTTTGTTGAAGACGAAATCGACGACCCGGTAACTCTTTTTATGGCCGCCACCCTTGTGACGCACGGTGATACGGCCGAAAGCATTCCTGCCGCCCGATTTATTCTTCCCGTGTACGAGCGACTTGTGAGGTCTGTCCCCGGAGAGCAACTTGCGATAGTGGACACGGCTCATGCCGCGCTGCCCTGGAGTCACTGGTTTGTAGGATTTGATGCTCATATATTAGGTGATAGTTAGCGTCTCGCCCTTTTTAAGATAGACATACGCTTTCTTGCCGCCGCGCGACATGCCGTATTGCCCGGTCCGCGCGTTGCGGCGGACTTTCCCGTGGATATTCACGATATGGACCATGCGCGGCCGCACGTTGTATATCTCAAAAACCGCCTCCGCGATACTGCGCTTGGTTGCGCGATCGGCGACGTCAAAAGTGTACACGCCTACACCCATACTGGACGAAGCCTTCTCCGTTATACGCGGAGTGCGGAGAATTTCGGAAATATGCCCGCCCACAGCCCCTCCTGCTGCAGCTTTCGAGCGCGAGACCTCCTTCACATCTGCCACTTTCTTCCCGCCCGGCTGAACGACGTAGGCCGTTCGCGTAGGTTCTGTTTTTTTATTTCGTCCGAATAGTGCCATATTATTTTTGTTTGGTGACAGATCCCGCCTTTTTCTTCGAGGCACGGTTTTCTAAAATTGCGAGTCCTGCATCGGGATTCTCGATGATGATGAACGAGCTCCCGAGTACGGAGACCGGATTCAGGTCGCGCACCGGAACGCACGCGACATTACCGATATTGCGAAAACTCTTTTTGGTCGCCTCTGTCCCATCGGAAAGCGCGATCAAGGCCGCGTTCCGCCGTTTACTTGTGATCTTCTCCAGGCCGGAAACTGCCGCAAGTGCGTCCAAACTTTTCTTCGCGAGCACTGTCTTCGGCGCCGTTATGCCGAACGAATCGACAAAGACCACCTCGCCATCCTTAAATTTTCTGGAAAGAGCCATGAAAAGCGCCTTGGCACGCATTTTTTTAGGGATCGTGCGCATGTAGTTCTTCTCGTTGCTAGGTCCATGTGTCACACCACCGCCTCTCCAGATCGGAGAGCGAATGGAGCCGTGACGGGCGCGGCCCGTGCCTTTTTGCTGCCATGGCTTTCTGCCTCCACCGCGCACATCACCACGTGTCTTTGTGTGCGCAACATAAGGCCTGGCATTAGATTGCATAGAAACTACGACCTGATGCATTAGTGCATTGTTCCACTTCACGCCGAACACGCCCTCGGGCAATGCGACCGAGCCGCTCTTCTTTCCTTGTGCATTGTAGACAGTAGCTTCCATAAAAATTAGCCGCGTATCTCGACGAGCGTGCCGGGGCGTCCGGGTATCGCGCCTGAAATGACAAGTGTGTTGGTCGAAGGGTCAACCTGCAAGACTTTGAGGTTCCTGACGGTAATACGGTCACCCCCCATGCGTCCCGCCATGCGCATGCCTTTGACGACGCGACCTCCAGCGCGGCCTCCGCCTCCGATAGAACCAGGTGCGCGCTCCTTGTTTTTCTGGCCGTGTGAACGTGGGCCTCCATGGAATCCGTGACGCTTCACAACGCCCTGAAACCCTTTTCCTTTTGAGACTGCGGAGACTGCGACCACGTCGCCCGGTACGAATATGGAAATATCGATGGTGCCCCCGACCTCTGCCTTTATCTCTCCGGGATCGAATTCTCGAAGGTATTTGAAGGGCTTTGCGGTTTGTGGCTTTTTGACGCGCGATTCTTTTCTAGCGCCAAAACCTACCTGCGCCGCCGAGTATCCGTCCTTCTCATTTTCTTTGACCTGTGTCACCGTCAATGGACCGGCCATAACGACCGTGGCGGCATGAGCACTGCCGTCCTCGTCGAAGATCTGAGTCATTCGACCCTTGGTTCCGAGCATAAATTTGGTTGCCATATACTGAAATCGCGCCGAAGCATTCGCAGGCGCGGGATGCTATTGGTCCCCAAAACTGCCGTAGGCAGAATTGATAGAGGGACGTGGCGTGAAAGGAGTATACCTATGCTCGCACTTATTGCAAGGTTTTGGTTGAAAGCGGGCCTACAACGGGGTGACGGCCGTGCTGATGCAGAAGTATGGAGCCGATGAGGAAAAGAAGGAGGGCCGAAGAAACGGCGAGGCCGATGGGGATCGCTGTGTCGGAGCCGTCGAATCCGAACGCCTGGTTCAGTGCGCAGAAAAAGGACGGCAAATTACCGCAGGCCGGATCCGTCTCCCCCGCTTCCTGCGGGCGCCACACGATGTCTTCGGAGGTAATGCCCTGCGCCGCGGCCCCTTCGGTGAGAGCAGCGACCATTATCTCAACATCCGTCTCGGACAATTCCGCTGTGCGAGGATCCGTAAGTATCGCGGCACGGACCGTCGCGCTAAGGTCGTCGCCTGCCTGCGCGTGAATGACGACCGGAACGGCGAGAGCAAATATGAGAAGTGCGATGGCCGAAGTGGAAAGCACTGATGACTTCATACGAATAGTATATAGCACCGGCAACAAGCGCCTATTATCAGCTGTTGATACCGTACTCTCATATAATGTTGCGTCGATACTACCGACACGCACGTACTGCACTACAACTCCTGGAAACTCGGAACGATGTTGACGACCGCGGTTTCTTTGACGGTCGCGGGAGTGGCTCCGGGGAATGCGTTGCACATGAGC
>MFMA01000010.1:0-4512 GCA_001783355.1 Candidatus Kaiserbacteria bacterium RIFCSPLOWO2_01_FULL_54_20
GGAATTATTCGGCGACGTCTTCAAGAATTACCAGAAAACAGCACTGTCGTACTTGCATGATATTGAGATAAAGGACATCAAACCCTACCTTCTTGAATGATGGAGATCGTATCTCCATCATTTTGATGGGCGGGCCCAGCCACACGGAAAGCCGCCCAAAGTTCGTCGGCTGACGAATCGAGGGCGGCTGCCGTTCCTCAGGAGGATGATGGAGATACGATCTCCATCATTGAGCTAGGGATGCGAATTGACGTACGCTCGCGTCAATGCTCCGAAGAATCCTACCGTGGGTTTGATACCTGCAGCTTTCTGGAGTTTGACGAGCGCTGCGCGCGTGAGTCCGCCAAATCTCGTCGTCTCATTCCCTCTTGAGCCAGCGCCGCTTGATGCGACCGCGTAGCCGTGGGTGTTGAGGTAGACCTGAAGCGCCTTTACGTCAGCCCCCGTTGAGCCGATAGTGAGATTGCGCGAGAAATTCACGCTTGCGCTTGCGCCACCTTGCAAAGCTTGTAATTGCGCCATGAGAGAGGCGAGCAATGCTTGGAGCGATGCGATGGTCGGCGGAGTCGCAGGGGTAGCAGGCGTTGCGGGGGTAGCAGGGGTTGTTGTTGACGCAGGTGTTGCGGGAGTAGCCGGAGTCGCGGGTGTTGCACCTCCTCCGCCTCCTCCTCCGCCGCCGCCAGTGTTTGCGCTACCGCCGCCGCCGCTATTCGCACAGAGTGTTGCGGACGGTGTTATGGTAACGGTCACGGTTTCTGTTGCCGAAAAAGCAATTCTGGACTGCGAGCCGTTACAGACCTCAGAGGTAATTCCGGTTGCCGTGTCTGAAGAAAGCCTGTTCAAATCGGGAGCTGTCACGGTAATCGTAGAACCCGCGAGGAGCACGAAGCTGAAGGTCGTCGCATTGACGGTAATCGATTCTATTGTCACCCCCGAGACGTTGACTGTGATGCTGTTGACGCTGAGAATCGCGTCGCCTGTCATGCTGACGTCGTCATACGCGGCCAGAGCAAGAGCCGGCAGAAGTAGTGCGGTCAGGGCACCCGAGACTAGAAGTTTTTTCATGAGTGTTCGCTATGAGCTGATAAAAGGTATCCGCTTAGCGAACCGCCCAGAAGTTGAGCGACACCGTGGCTGCTGTAATATCCGCAGCTCCATTCGTCGCGTGTAGACGGACATTAATCGTACCGGTGGTCTCGGTCGAGGACGCCGCGGTGACGAAGGTGGCTACCGGAATCGAGCTTGTTGCCTGTACAAATACCTTGTAGGAGCTGGTGACACCGGTCGCTCCGGTACAATTGGCGTACGTGGTCGAGGCAGATGTTACGGTTGCGGTGCCGAGCGTGCAGGAGCCGAAGATAAGTCCGGAAATCGTACTTACAGCATCACTGCCGACTTTCATTGTGGTCGAACTGGCAAGACCCGAGAATGTAACGTTGGTCGCGGTGACGGCAATCGTATTGTCTGTCGCGTTGCTGATGGTCTCGCCATTTTGCAAGGTCAAGACGCCCGCAGCGGTGAAAGACGATGTTGCTGACGAACCAAATGTGCAGTTGTTCAAACACGAAAGCATCGTAGTAGACGCTGCTGGAGTAGTAAGTAGGCCGGCTGTTGAGATGGTCGTGCTAGCAGTCGCCCCGAAGGTTGCGATGCCCACGACACCGAGCGTGCCATTAACTGTCGCGCCCGGAGTGACGAGCAAGCCGGCTGCTGAAATCGTCGTACTTGCGGTCGCGCCGAAGGTTGAGACGCCGAGTGCACCGAGCGTGCCGCCGGTCAAGATGTTGGTGCTAATCGTCGTCGAAGCACCTGCGGTTCCGACCACCAAGAAGACGCCCGCGACGACCGCGATGGTCATCCTCAGCAATACACTGTCTTTAATAAACGAAAATGAACTTTTCATAATTACGTAATTCAATAAACTACTAATCTAATAATGCGGTGTGACTTATTTTATGTACGCGACGAGAAAGGAGACCGCACGGCCCTTTCTGCGCTTCCCAACAGTCTACGCCTAACTTGGAAGATGGATTCCGGTGCAACAGCTCTTCTGTGGATAACTCCTCATGAAATCGCCCGGGAATAATTATGATGGAGATACGATCTCCATCATTCGTTATTCGCCGAGGCTTTTGAGGAAAACGGGGTCTGTCTCGACCAGCCCCGGTGCCTTGATGCGCAGTTCCTGTACTATATCGAGCGCTCGGTCACGATTTCCCGTCAACAATTCTGCTTTGGCAAGGTCGTAGAGGACAGGATAGTCCGTCGGGTTGTCCTTTACGATGTCCGTTAGAAAGCGCCGCACGTTCTCCCAGTCTTCGACGGCGATATAGTAGCGGAGCGCTTTGCGGGCAACATCTGCCGAGCTTTTATAAAGCGGGAGGCCTTCATCCGCCCATCGTTTCCCTGATGCACGATCCCCTATCACGACATACAACGAAGCGATGATGAAGCGCGGCTCTGCAAAACGTGGAACTTGTACTGCGTATTCCTCCAAAATGTCGATTGCCTCCCGATAGTATTGATTCCTTTCGGAAGCTTTGGTCGCCAGGTCTCCCTTTTTGAGCGGAATGTTGGCCAAAATGTAGTTGGCTTGGGCGCGCTTGGGCGAAAGCTCTATCGCCCGCGCCAAGACCGTGCGCAATAATGCCTCATCCACGGGCTCGCCGTCGGGCGCCGAATCGAGCACGTGCGCGAGGTACGTGGCGGTACGCGCATCGTACGGATACCGCTCGAAATTGGCGGTGAGGGTTGCGAGCGCGTAGCGATATGCGGCAACGCGCGCTTCCCCCGCAAGCATCGTCTGCTGATTGTCCGTGTACATCGAATACGCTTGGTACCCGTATTCCACATCAGCGTATGTGCCGAGCGAAAGACCTTTCTGAAATGCCGCGATTGCGCGTGCGACGTCGGTCACATGGTAGGTGTACCCTTCCGCGAGGAGAAGATTCGCGCGCAAAGGTTGGAGTGCGACGGGATACAAAAGGATAAGAACCGCCGCTGCGACTCCATATGAGATTACCGGCGGCACCCGCAGACGCAATGCGGATGAAGATTCTTTGTGCGCCACATCGTGCGCGCTCGCATACGCGAGCGCGGCGGCAAGAGTCGCGAGCAATAACCACAGCGTCATCGCCGTATCAAAGACGAAGAAATTCTGTATTGCGTAGGTGCCTGCGAGCAAAAGCAGGTACACTCCGTATGGCTCCCTGCGCCGGAACAATACTGAACCGATATATGCCAATCCTCCAATTACTCCCGCATAGAGAACGGCACCGAGGACACCAAATTGCACAAAGTAATCGAGGAAGGCATTATGTGAACGGTCAAACCATTGCTCGAGAATGGCGCTTGGGTCGTATACTCTGTCGAAGAGCATCTCGATATTTTCCGCGCCGTAGCCGATAAACGGCTTTTTCATTGCCTCCGCAAACACGTGCTGCCAGATGAAAAGGCGGCTTGAAACAGTGGCGTCCGTGAGCGATACGGAGGCAATGCGGCGCACCGGCTCAAACGATGAGGTCGAGAGCGGTGCCCGGAAGGCGAAGAATAGCCCCGCAAAGACGAGAAGCCCCACGAGTCCGATACGGGAGCCGAGCCGTACTTTTCCATCTCCCTTCAAAGCCAAGTAAAGCAACGTCGCGAATCCAACGACGAGCAGCGCGAGCAAGGTGCCGCGGGTCGCGGCGAGCACGATGGCAAGGAGCTGAAACGCCGCACCGCCGTAATATATTTTCCGCCACAGTCCCCGCGACTCACCCGCAATCGCAAGTGTCGCCCAGAGGGTCATCCCCAGATACCCCGCCAAAAACGCCGCGTTGCCGAGCGTGCCGCCGACGCGGCCGCGCGCTTCCGCTATGAGTGAAAAATTAATGCCTGATATTTCGCCGAGCCACTGAAGCACCACATACGCCGATACTGCCGTCGCAATCCAAGCCACAACCTTAAACAACCGCGGCAAGAAACTCCTATCCGCATAAAGAAGCGTGCCGTAAAAAAATACGACGGCAACCGAGAGCGTGAGCAGGCCGTCGCCGCGGTCGTACACTGACCAAAAGCTGTGATAGAAATCCACGCCGAGTAGCGATGTCGCATACGCGACGGCGAGCAGGGTGCCGGGAATCCACGAAAGTTTGTTGCGCAGCCGGCTCCAGTACAACTCACGGCCGGAAAGTGCGAGGTAAAAAAATGCGGCAAGTATGATAATGCCGAGCGCGCGGAAGAGTAAGGTCTTGGGCGCAACGAACGGGTAGAGCATCCCATTCACGTACACGAGTGGAAGTATCGCGGGAGCGAGGAGCAGCCAGCTGAGTACCCGTTCGGTGAACTGCCTCATATCAGTCTTCGCTTGTACTACCAAGTGGACGCGGCCAAGTCGGCCTCCGCTTGCGCAATCGCGTCGGTATCTTCCGGCATGTGTGCTTGGAGGAATTCCAGACGCGCGCGTATGTACTGCGCCGTCGGCTGCGTCGCTACCATGCGGTCGTATGCAACGCGTGCGCTCTTGTAGGC
>MFMA01000010.1:4552-4955 GCA_001783355.1 Candidatus Kaiserbacteria bacterium RIFCSPLOWO2_01_FULL_54_20
GCCCATGTTATGCCACGCGAGCCCCGTCTTCGTGGAGTCAATCGCGAGCGCGTAATTCAGATACGTAAACTCCTGCTTACCGTCGCCGAGAAGCTCGTACTGATTGGCAATACTCACGTAGAGTTCGTAGTTGGTGTATGTCCCCGAATTGATGAGGCCTTTCAGTCGAGTTATGTCGGCGCGCACCTTTGCTTCGAGCTGTCCCCCGTCCTTGTGAGTACCAGCAAAGTCCCATGAAGCTACCGTCTCGCCTGAGATCAAAGCGAACGGAACTGGAGTAGGTGACGTTGGCTGCTGTTGAGCAACAGGTTGTACAGACGTATTTGAACTGGAGGGCGTTGATGTAGCGATAGGTTCAGTGGATGTGGCGACCGCTTCTGCGGGAGCATCCGATACCTTGTTG
>MFMA01000010.1:4967-5999 GCA_001783355.1 Candidatus Kaiserbacteria bacterium RIFCSPLOWO2_01_FULL_54_20
CATATTCCAGCCACAAGAATCAAAAGTGCGCCAATAATCGCATATATGTAACGGATATTCATGTTCGTCAGCTTATCATGTGTGGCAGCAATAACAAAAACCACCCCTTTCGGGGTGGTTTTTGTGTTGTTGGGCCTAGTTTCCAACCGGAGGCTAGACGAATTGTCGCTTCGTCAGCCTGAAGCAGTGAAGCTTAGAAGTTCACCGAGCGGTTACCGACCGTGAGAGGCAAGCTCTTCACGAGGTAGTCACCCGTCCAGTCCGCGGTTGAAGCTCCCGTTGCACTCGAAGAGTGATCGGAGAGGTCAGACCAGTCAGACCATGCGAAGGAAGCTTCGGTGCTATCACCTTGCGTACCAGCAGCCGAGCCGAAGATTGCCGTAGAAGAGGCAGTCGTCTGCGGATTGGCGATGGATGCGCTGATGTTGTTAGCACCAGCTACGATACCACCGACGGTTCCACGAAGCTCGTATGTCTTCGAGGTACCCGCCTCAATCGTCTCGACGGTCGTCGGACGGAAGTGGATCAAACACGATGTTTGAGCCAAGCAGGCGTCGATGCCTCCTACGAGGCTGCCCGTCGTCGTCGCGATAGTACCTGCGATCTGGTTTGAACCGCTCCAGATTGCGAGGGTAGTCGTGGCGCCGACAGTCAATGCTGCCGTCTTGTTGAGGGTGATGACCACAGAGCCCCAGTCAATCTTACCTGCCGAGTCAGCCGTGACCGAGAAGCGTCCGAGGACCTGATCGGATCCTGCGGTGAGCGTCGTCGAGTCGAGGGCTACTGCAGCGAGTACCGGCTTGGACTTGCGTACGTACATCGTACCCTTGCCGCTGCCTGCCGAGTTGAGGTCGGCGTAGGAAGCCATCGTTGTCGAGGCTGTTCCTGCGCTGTCCACCGCCTTGAAGCCAACGTTCCATGCGAGCAATGCGGAGATTGCCGAGCCGGATGTCGCGCCGTTCGCAATCGTCGGAACGTTGACGTAGACATCAACCGTCTTCGTCTCGTTCATCGGAATAGCGAATGCGAGGC
>MFMA01000010.1:6160-8208 GCA_001783355.1 Candidatus Kaiserbacteria bacterium RIFCSPLOWO2_01_FULL_54_20
GACCGAGGTAGCGGCATTTGCCGGGATTTTGACCTTCAGCTCTTGCACCGTGAAGCCGGAGTTGGACGCTGTGAAGTTGAAGGAACCGACTTTGACGTCGTTCGAGCCTGCAACTACGTTTGCATCGTCAGGCGATGTTCCTGCAGCTTCGGTGAGCGTACCCGTGCCGACCGTGATGGTCTGGAGCGTAAGGTCGCTTCCAATCGTTACAGAGTTGCCCGTCGAGAGGCCTGTGCCGCCCGAAGTGTCATCGATTACTGCAATCCATGATCCCACATTGGAACCGGACTTGATGTTACCGACGAGATCGATTGTCTTGGTCGCAGAGACCGCAACATCGAAGTTGACGGAGAACGAGTTGTCCCCTGATGCGGGCGAAGGTTTCGCCGTACCAATCTGGACACCCGTCGCGTTGTCGACGAGGCGGAGATCCGTGACGGATGCCGCTTCATCCGCCGAGAGGGTAACAACGATGGTGTTCACGTTGGTACCTTCCGTCGAACCGGCCGAGAGAGTGAACGAGCCGAGGCGAGCGTTGCTCGTGCCTGCGATTATCGTCTGGTTGCCGTAGCCCGAGTACTTCGTTGCTGTGAGTGTCGCGGACGAGATAGTCAGGGTGTTACCAGCCGTGTCCGAGCCCGGTACGTTGACCGAGGAGAGCGAGACCTGACCAAATGCGTTCGAAGCACCGGTCGTAAGCTGGACAACAGCTGTCTCACCAGTGGTGTAAGCAGCGCCAGTAGAACTCTTTGCATCTGCGTAGATGTCAATGATGTGTACCGCTCCCGCCTTCGCGATGAAGGAAGAACCGAAGGTGAACTCAATGTCACTTCCGTCGGTCAGGTCCTTGGTAGAACCGACCTGTACGCCATCAACGAATACTTTACCGTTGTCGAGACCTGCTTGTACGCTAGTCGAGGTGTCGGCATTGACGTTGAGTGATTCGATTTTCACGTCTTCACCCGAAGCACGGAGCTCGAAGGTCGCGAACTTCTGGTTCGAAGCTCCGAGGGTAATGTTGGCCGAAGGCGAGGTGTTCGCTTTCACGACCGAGACAGACGCCGAGCCGATGGTCTGGAGACCCGTAGTGCGTGCAGTGAAGGAAGATCCTGCTGCAGTCGCGAGAATCGGTTGGTTGAGCTCGGTATCAATGAAGCGGGCATCCGCTGCACGACGGAGTGAGAACTGGTAGGTCAAGCTTGAGCCGCCGACGACGTCGCCGATGACTTTGATGATACGGCCGCCTGTTTCAAGGCGTTTTGGAGCCGCCGATAGATCCCATGCGACAGACGTCTCGCCTGCCACAAGGTTCGGAACGGCCGCGCCGACCTGGACACCGTCCACGAAGAGGCGCAGATTCCTGATGTCGTTGAGGCCGATAGAACCGAGGTTGCGAAGCTGGAACGAGGTCAAATTGACCGCGCGCGTACCGATGCTCGCAGAGGTACTCTGCCAGAGAACGATATCGTTTCCAGGAATCAGGTTGGTGTTCACTGCCGGAGTTGATGCGGTAGCGAAATCAACCGTCGCAAGCGTCGCCGAAGAAATCAGGAGCGCTGAGCCCGTGATCGGGAGGACGACAGACGAGTCGAGAAGACCGGACGCGCTGACGCTCAAGAGCTGGACGCCGACCTGTTGGCCGTTGGTCGAGCCCGCGATGTCGGAGCGGACGGAAATCGTGACCGACGCGCCAGGAGCCACGGTGAAGAGGCCCGTCGGAGCGTTGTAGTTGAAGAGCGTGTTGCTGACTCCTGCGGAATCAGTAATGCGCGTCGCCCCGTTGAAGAGGTAGACGTTGGCCAAGGTCGAATCAGATGACACGCCGATGCGTTTGAACGCAAGGTTCGTGACAGTGATTGGAGATGCCGTCGGGTTTGAGAAGGTAAGCTTCATCAATTCCGCGATTGCCTGTCCCTGGACGAGCGCGCCGTAGGTCGGGTTGTCCGCTGCGAGCATGACCTTGAGGCCGTTGCCCGTTATCGGAGTACCCGGCACTACCGGTACTCCCGGAGTGACGCCTGCGCAGAGAGCGTTTGCCTTTGCGCGGG
>MFMA01000011.1 GCA_001783355.1 Candidatus Kaiserbacteria bacterium RIFCSPLOWO2_01_FULL_54_20
CGAAGCGTCGATTTTGGTATAGGCAACGCTTTGGCAATTTCGTTGTAACTCCTACCAGTAAGCCGCATCGTAAGAGCCTGCTCCCGGTAGTCCTTCCCATGCATAACTAGAGTGTAACCTAGCCGGAGCAAAACGCACGCGATGGATGTGGGTTACTGTTGTGGCGAAACTGTATTTTTAAGCTGCTGGAAGAAATTCTGGATATCGCTGAACTGCGCTTGCGCTTTAGCGCCGGTACCTTGGATCTGTTGGTAGGTATCCAAGACCTGCTCCATCATCGGCCCAAGGTACGTCGCATAGAGCCAGAGCGGCGCCACGACGAGGACGAGCGCATAGAGCACGAACTTAAGTATCCCGCCCCATAGAGCATTCCTCCGCATTTTGTGGAGCATTCGGTTATTCTCCTGCGTGAGACGCACCAGCTCCGTTAGTGTTTGGTCGTTGATCTCCATGCGCTTATTCTACCACTCCAAAAATGATAGAGTGTCCGCAAGCCCCTGTAGTTCAATGGATCAGAACGGACCCGTCCTAAGGGTTTGATGCAGGTCCGATTCCTGCCGGGGGCACACATTCGCACTGGTGCGCTCAGTACTCTCTCCCTCTCGGTCGGTCGCTAGACAGCAAGAAGCTCCTGGAGCCTTTCTTGGTCGAACCCGACAGTAAGCTGATCGCCGATGACGATGACCGGCACACCCATCTGGCCACTTTTTTCTATCATTTCCTTACGCTTTTCGAGATCGGTCGCGACGTTGTAGTCGGTGTACTTGACCTTGCTGGCGTCAAAAAATTCTTTCGCCATGTGGCAGAAATGACATGTCGGCGTCGAGTAAATGGTCACTGGTATATTTTTTTCCATATGATCAGCAAGTTAATTTTTAAGTCTCGTAAATATATCACACCACGCCCCCACGCGCCGTCTTAAGCGCCTTACCCCACCACGTGAGCTGCTCGATAAGGCCGCCCGCGCGCTCGGCATAAGGAGCGAATATCTCTGCGGCAGGCACACCCTTCCCTACTGCAATAAGCACGTCGTACGGCATGTGTACCGCGTTTCGTATAGGCGCCATCTGAAGTTCTATGGCGACTTGCCGCAGCTGTTCTGTCGTGCGCGCGCCCATCGCCGAGCCGTATGTAACGAAGGCAATAGGTTTGTTATTCCATTCCTGATACACGTAGTCGAGCGCGTTCTTCAAGACCGCCGGATATCCGTGGTTGTATTCCGGCGCGATGACGATAAAGGCGTCCGCTTCTGCGATCTTCGCTGTCCATCGTACGACCGACTCATGCGAATAGGGTTTGCTCTTATAGCCGGGTGTCTCTGCCTCGTCGAAGAGCGGCATCGGGTAGTCGCGAAGGTCGAGTAATTCGACAGTAAGGTCCTTCTGCTTTTTCGCCTCTTCAGCTATCCACTGCCCGGGCTTCTCGCTGAATCGTCCCGAGCGCGTGCTTCCAAGAATTACCTTGACGTTCAGGGGAGATGTTTGATCATTGACCATGTGTGGTATGAGTTATGAGTAATTACTTATTCATCTGATAGTTGCAGAATGATATCCTACTCACTTTACTTTGTAAAGTGAGTAGGGATGTGATATCGTGGTGTAATGTTGCGCACAGGCAGCCAGAGAAGCAAACTTTGCCCCCGATGCCCCGTCGCGCGCGTGGCCGACCTACTTGGCGACACGTGTACGCTCCTTATTATCCGTGACCTCCTCGAGAGTCCTCGCAGATTCGGCGAGCTCGAAGATTCGCTTGGCGGCATGAGCCCGCGCACCCTTACGAACAAGCTGAAGACGCTTGAGAAGGAAAAACTGATCGTTCGTCGGAGCTTCACGAAGCCCGTCCGATTCCATTATGAACTCACGAAAAAAGGTGCGGCCTTCAACAAGGTCGTCGAGGCTATGCGTTCGTACGGAAAAAAATATCTTTGATTCTTATACTCTACGGCACGAGATACGTTACCTCTGTTGCTTGTAGCCACTGTACGCTAAAAATCCAGCACCGATAGCCGCACCCCAACTGAGCCACATCGGAACTTCCCATCCTCCCATAACCGCATCCCACCCAAAAAGGACGCGCGCGAGTTGGAGAAAGGCCACTATCGTAAATACGCCGGTCGAGACCGTAATATATGTTTTGTGGTTCATAGTCCATTCACCTAACTGATAATCGTTCATTGTACCGCAGTTTTCACGCCTTTCAGCAAGTGCGGGCGAGGGGAATCGAACCCCTATCTAATGCTTGGGAAGCATTCATTCTGCCACTGAACTACGCCCGCCTCGCAAAAATCTAACAAAATTTTCAACCTTAAGCGAGCAGGCATGCGAGCGTCCCTACCACCAAAAGAACTTCCGAAGCCACTCACCCACCGTGGATGTGGCTTTCGTTGGCACCGGGACCTCTGGATCAATGATGACGATCATCTGTTCTCCCCTTTCCGCAAGTGCGTATTGCTCACGCAGGGCCTCCTCGATACCCCTGTCCGTCTTCAGGCTGTTGAGATCGGATTCGAGCAACGCTCGGCGGCTGATGAGGTCTGCGCGTTCACGTTCGACTTGTGTCCGAAGTTCCGCGGACTCGCGCTCCTTCTTGTATACTCCCCACACCCCCGAGACGGAGACCGCGATAAGACCGAGAAGCACCAGCATCCCGAGCCTTCGCAGGAAAAGACGTACTGCATTTTGACGTTGATTGCGTGACCACATGCGCTATAATCCTACCATTCTCCATGAGTTTCCTTTTTCACAAGAAAACAAAGAAGATCGTGAACGCCGTATGGGGCGTGGTTGCCGTGCTTATCATCATCGGCATGGTCGTGTTTTTTGCACCCGGTATTATTCCAGGTGTATACTAAGATTCCCTTACGACCTTAAGAAAAACCCCGGTACCACAGCGCTGCGCGCTGGCTACGGGGCAGGCCTCGTGCTCTTTATGCGCCCGACTCACGAACAACTTTCAAAAAAACCTCGTGGGGTATGTCAACTTTTCCGCGCGCAAGCATCTTTTTCTTCCCGCGCTTCTGTTTCTCTAGCAGCTTCATCTTTCGGGTCACGTCACCCCCATACAAATAGCCTGTTACGTCTTTGCGCATCGCCGATTTGCGCCGACTAGCGATGATACGTCCCCCGGTTTTCGCCTGTATCTTTAGTTCGAAGAGTTGTTTGGGCAGTAGATCCTCAAGTTTCTCTACCATCGACTCCGCCTCATACTGAAGGCGCCGCCTGCTTATGATTCGGGAAAAAGCAGGGACCATTTCCTCTGCTACGAGAATGTCGAGTCGCACAACATCCGCTTCGCGCATCGTAGTGAGTTCGTACGAAAGCGAGGCAAAACCGGAAGAAACACTCTTCAGTCTATCGAAAAATCCACGCATCAGTTCACGCAGGGGCATTGCAGCAGAGAGCTGCACCTTTCCATCAGGCAGAGCCTCGCTGTCCCCTACTTCCGCTTCGTGTTCATATAAAAGCTGTGACACGCTGCCTATGTACATTGGTGGCGCGATGACATGCACGTTGGCCCACATTTCGCGCACGCGCAATGCTGTACCATCGTCGGGAAATCGCGCGGGCGCATAAATTTCTTCCACAGACCCGTTCTGCTTCGTGATCTCGTACACAGTGGTCGGCTGTGTTACCACGAGCTGCAGACTGAACTCCCTTCGCAAGCGTTCGACGATTATCTCAAGGTGAAGCATGCCCAAAAAACCGCACCGAAAGCCCCTTCCCATGACGCCGGAAGATTCTTCTTCGTACGACAAGGAAGAGTCTGAAAGGCGTAACCTTTCGAGCGATTGACGGAGAAGGGGCAGGTCGTCCTGTGATTCGGGGTACACGCTGGCCCAAATGACCGGCGTTGGCGACCGGTATCCTGCTAGGGCGGGTGTAGGAGTGCGAGCACTGGTGACAGTGTCTCCCACGGAGGCGACGCCGGGCTTTTTTATCCCCGTAACGACATACCCGATCTCGCCCTCGCAGAGTTCTGCACAAGGCTTCTCGTCGGGCATCAAAACGCCAACTTCCAGGGCCGTAAAATCGGCCCTGCCCTCAATGAGCCGGAGATTGTCACCCTTTTTAATGGTCCCGCCGAAAACGCGCATATATACGATAACACCGCGATGGTCGGAATATCCAAAATCAAACACGAGCGCCTGTGAACGCTCGCCGCTCGAACGAGGCGCGGATATACGCTCAACGACTGCGTTCAATATGTCCGATACGCCCTCTCCCGTTTTCCCAGAAGCACGTAGCACGTTCTCCTCTTTAACCCCGAGGAGTAGGGCGAGCTCGCTCATGATATCTTTCGTCCTCGCATGGGGAGCGTCTATCTTTGAAACGACGGGAACTATCGTCAGGTTGAGATGTTTTGCGACTGATAAAACCGAAAGTGTTTGTGCCTCGACGCCTTGCGTCGCATCCACCAGCAGTACCACTCCCTCGACGGCGGAGAGCGCACGGGAAACTTCATATGCGAAATCCACGTGGCCGGGAGTGTCGATAAGATTGAGGATGTATTCCTCACCCGTATGGCTCCATTTCATACGAACAGGCTGCATTTTTATCGTGATGCCACGCTCGCGTTCCAACTCCATTCTGTCCAAGACCTGCTCTTGCATGCGCCGCGGCTCGATCGTCCCTGTTAGCTCAAGCATGCGATCCGCGAGCGTGGACTTGCCATGGTCGATATGGGCGATGATGCTGAAATTACGGATGTTCATAACGGTCCCCTATCCTAACAAATAAAGAGGTTGCGTGCTGTGATTTTATTTCCAGCCAAAGCGGTTCTCACTGCGGACTCGAGGAGCCTATCTCTTCGGCCGAACGAATAGGTTTTGAGGGAAGTTCTCGCCACAGCCTGCTCCGAATAGAGAAAACGGTTTCCTGAAATTCTCTGTTCCCCAGAAGCGCATACACGACCCCCGTAGCGGCAAGACCTGCAACGCCGCCGAGAAATCCGCGCATGAAAACCGAAAGGAGCGTCGAGGAAAGCGTAAGTGGACCGACCGCGGAAAGCACGCCGTATGTCGTCAGTGCTCCAGCGAGAGAGGCTAGCGTCCCATCGACAAGAGCACTTCGTACGCGCGTAAAGAGTCCACCGAATCTTCTCTCAAAACTGACGGCAAGTATCAAGGCCATGACAATGGAGACCAGTGCATGTGCAAAGGCAATGGCAAGGATCGCTATTCCCGGTACCCCTTCTAGACGCATGAGTTCCTGCACAAACCTTGATACGGATGGATGTTCAAGCCATTGCACGAACAACGTGGCAGTAAGGATCGTGACCACTGCGGAAGCAGTTGCAATGAAAAATGGGACGAGTGTGCGGCCAGCGGCGTAGTATGCACGAGTAAGAAGAAGTGTGATGGCGCTCCCAGCAAGGGCGAGTGAGAGAAGCGCAAAGACGGCGGCGGTTAAGCGCGTGTCAGTCCAGTCGAAAGAACCGCTCCCAAGAACGACGCGCACTATATGCGCACGGAGCACTACGATAATTCCGACTATCGGTAGTGACCAAAAAAGTATGTAGCGAGCGGCCGTCGCGACTTGCTCTATGAATTCCTCGCGACGGCCGCTCGCAAGTGCGGAAGCAAGTGTTGGAAACGCGGCAACGGAATATGAAGCGCCTACGACCGATAGCGGCACGCTCATGAGATTGTATGCAAAAGTGAAAACAGCTATCGATCCCTGCGTAAGAGCCGAGGCAAGTATCGTGAGCCCGAGAAACGTAACCTGGTTCATAGAGAGGGCCATTGCACGTGGAATTGAGATAGACATCGTTTCAAAGAGCGCTTTTCCTTCGCTGAACCTCGGGATCGAGCGAAAAAAACCATCACCAACTACGGACGGTATCTGAACTCCAAAATGCAGTGCTGCCCCGAGTACAACTCCCCACGCAAGACCCACAATGCCAAAATATGGATACAAAAAGACCAGGCCAGCTATTATGCCGAAATTATAGAGGATGGGCGACAACGAGTAGAGCGCGTACCGATTCCTTGCCTGCGTGATAGCCGCGAGGATATTTGAAAGGCCCAGTAGAATAGGCTGCAGCAGCATGATACGCGTTAGCGCAACCAGGGTCGGCAGGTATCCGGCGGCAGCGATCTTCGGAAACAAAAGCCCCAGCAAATACGGCGTGAATATCGCGGTTAACCCAGAGGCGGCAACGGCGAGCACGGAAAATCCCACGACCATCGTATCGATGTATTCTTTTTGTTGATCAGGCGCGCGTCGCGCGAGCTGTGGAATAAGGATATATACCGAAACGAGCGCTCCCGTTCCCACAAAGATAAGGTCCGGTATCCGGAACGCTGCATAGTAGAGGTCAAGTTCGACTCCTGCGCCGAACGTGTGGGCGAACAGTCGGTCACGCACGAGCGCAAGGACCGAGGAAAGGAGCGCGGAGGCCGCAAGCACGTAGACGGCGGCCTGCAATCCGCGGACTGGGGAGGCGAGAAACCTCAAGGTCTCGCGCATCATATATGCCTTACTGCGACAAAAGATCGAGGTCCTGCCCGCCTTCCAATTTTGAGATCATTCCGGCAAGACTTGCATCTCCGGGACTCAACTCTGCGACGAGCTTGAATGCTGAGAGCGCGTCGTTTCTCCGATCAAGTTTGTAGTATGAAAGTCCGAGGAGAAAAAGTGCATTCGCATAATTATTCTGTAGAGTCACTGCGCGCTCCAGAGCGAGCGCGGCATTTTCGTTGTTTTCTTGAGCGTAAAATACGGTTCCAAGGTTGTACCATCCAAGGGGATCATCGGCCGCAAGCTGGACAACGGCTATGGCATGCTCCTCGGCTTTGGCCATCTCGTTTGCGCGCGCGTGTATCTGTGAAAGTAAAAAGTGAGCGGAGGCCAAGTCTGGTTTTATCTGGATCGCTGATTCAAGATTCTTGCGCGCCTCCGCCTCCTTGCCGCCTGCAATGTCGAGCTGTGCAAGTCCGAGGTATGGAAGAGGATTCGTAGGATTATTTTCCAGCACCTTGGCATATGCGTCGCGGGCCGAAGTCTCTGCGCCCTCGACCCCAACCCCGGCCAGTTCGCCGTAGAGCCGGGCAAGAGTGAGCCAATTCTGGTAGTTGCGACTCTCGATGGAAACTGCCGCAAGGCCATGTTGTATGGTCGAGTTGAGGGTCGCTTGAAGTTGTGCGCGCGCTTCTTCACTGTTCGCCCCATCCGAAATCATCTTCGAAAGCTGGAGGAGGCCAAGCTCTACGCCCGCGCGATGAGCACGGTCGTTGTTGGGAAGCACCGTGACGGCGAGCGCGATGGAACGGGAGGCGGCTTTTGGATCCTGCGTCCTGTTGTATTCTGTGACCGCCCGGTTCACGAAGAGATCCGAAAGAATGGCCCGCGACGACTGTACACCAGCAAAAAGTACGAGGAGCCCGAGGAGTGTCACTGCACCTGCCGCGCCCCTGCCGATCCAACTACCCCAAGAGAGCGGTACAACCCATTCTCGGACGATCCCTGCATGCAGCCCCTGTGCGACAAGGGCACCGAACACAAGAAATGTGAGGAAAGAGATGAGTGGCCCTGGAACATACAGCAGATGAAAAGCGGTGAGATAGACAGCACTCCCAACGATTATCGTATGGACTACGGAGTCTGCGGAGACCACCCTGAACCACCTCCACAGGCTCCATAATAGACCCGCGCACACCGCTCCCCATGCAAGAAGACCGACGATGCCCATCGTAACGATGGATGTCGGAATAAAGCCAATACCGTGATAAAAATCAACGTTCCAGAACTGTGTCGTGTTAATAGAAAGTGGTTTGTAAAGCCCCCACTCTCTCGAGAACGTGCTCGGGCCGGAACCAAAGAAGGCCCTGCTGGGCTCGGCAAAAACCTTGTGACCAATATCGAATGTTCCCCTCCATGATGGCCGCACTTCAACTTGCTCGACCTGGAGACGGGCCGGTAGTACTGCGTACAGAGTGGAGCCGCCAAAATAGAGGGCGATCGCGAGTGCGGCGAATAGTAGCCACACCTTCATTCCTCGAAGCTGCAGAATACCGGAGCCTGGTGCGCGAGTTTTGTAGAGGAAGAGTACATAGAAAATGCAGAGAAGGAAGAGCCCGACCCAAACATCGGGGTAGTTCGCGATGACCAAAAGAGCGGTTGCAACACATGCGTTGAGAACCGCCACATAACGCCAACGCCCTTCGGCAACACGGGTGCCGACAAGAGCAACAGAAATGAATGTCATTAGTCCAAGAAAAATCCCCAGATCATGCCAACTTCCCACTATAGAAGAAGACGCGATCGGAAGCGCGCCCCCGAAAGTAAAGGATGGAAACGCGAGGTGGACCACCTGCACAAGGAGAGCGATCGAGCATCCCGAAAGAAGGAGGCGGAGTGCTTGCGATGCGCGCCCATAACCTGAACTTAGTACCGCCGCTGATACAAACAGGAGTATGTACCACACGATCGACCCCATGACAGTATCCTGCGAGGTCTCCTGGCCAACGAATGACTCCCAAGTAGCACCTGCAGCAAGTGCGGAGACTAGGTACGCGATCGGAATGAGGGCCGCCGCTATGAGAAGAGGGCTACGGGCAACTCGGAGCTGTGATCCTTTGAGGGATGCTGCGATCCATGCAAGGAGAGCCACCACCGCAAGGACAGTCGATAAAATAATCTTCGCCTGCGCGACGCTCACCCACGGTACGGGAACGAAGAAAAACGGCAACAGCGCGAAAAGAAGAAATACCGCCCACCGAGCTAACGCTTCGGATCGTGCAAGAGATTGCATTACCGGGAGTATATCATGGGCACACGCCAGTTTTCCACAGGAAAACAGGGCATGCTGTGTAATACTCGTTCAGGCTTGCTTGTTTGGAAACGAAAAAGCGAAGCTTTTTCGCTTCGCTCGTTCGTTGCGTCATAAGCCGGATTCTGTCGAGGACAATCATTTATCTGGGATGAATGTCACCATTCACCTCAAGCGGCTCTCTCCGTGAGATATCCAATTGGTGTATCCCACAGAGCACGGCCTTGCACGCAGGTAGGATTTTTGCCGTTGCACCTCCGATGTTTCCATCGGAGCTGACCCTTTCGGGTCCCCTCGCCTCTCGACTCGGGCGTCTCTGTTCGCATCCCTATGCTTACGCACGGCGGGCGTTACCCGCTACCGTTCTCCATCTTGCGACGGGCGTGTCCGGACTTTCCTCCCGTCACACTTGTAAGTGTGTCGGGCGACTGCCTAACGCAGACCGACACTGTAGCAAAGTCAGCCATTAAATCAACATGCTGGAGCTTTCTTTTTCCTCTACAGCTCCCCTTGGCGAAATTCAACACGGCGCGTGCTTTTCGGAGTGTCTCGCAGGGCGACGGCCCGAGAGGCAGCGCTGCCGCAGCAGCGGCAGACAGCGACTCCGAAAAGTATGCGGCGTGGAGAGTTTCGCCCTCCTACACAATCTCGCACGTCCCGCCCGCACACGCCAGCTCTTTTGCTTGTTCCGTTTCGTCGGTGCGCTCGTAGATGATCAGTTTTGAGTAGTCCACCCTCGGGAAGCGTGCGGCAAGCGTCTCGTAGGTTTTTTTGTCGATAGACTCATACGGAGCCAGGCGATATACGTGATTCGAGCGCGGGAGGAACGAAAGTCCTCCGACGATATCCCAATTCTCGTAGAGCCAGGCAACGACCGCAACCCATTCTTCTTCACCAACGGAAATCGTTGCGGAAGGATTGTGCTCTGTGAAATTCAATTTTACGGTCTTCCAGTACTCGAGCTGCTCGAGCGCAGAAATGTCGTCCTTGAAAACAGACCCTGACGGCGCTTTGACCGGGAATTCCAGAACGTACGTATTCGCCTCCCCAATCGCCTGTCCCACTTCCGGATGATGCGGGATCCCCTGATCACGCACGACCTTGAAGAGAGAGTCAGTAGCGGAGATACGGATGCGGCGAATGTAGTATTGCGAGTGGCGCGGATGGATCCCAGAAGAGCAGTCAAAGGCCTGCGAAACAGTGCCGGACGGTTTTACGCACGTGACGGAGTTCGACGGATTAATGCCGAAACGTTTTGCGTACATTTGATTTGCTTTAAGAGTCGCTGAGCGCATCTTTTTTAGCGTTTGAGGGTTCCTCACCGCCGGAGAATCCCATTGCCCAGTTATAGAGACCCCTAAGAGACGCTCGGCCTCGCAGTTCTCCTTCCACTCTTTGGAGATGTAATTGAAGTTGGTCAGGGTCGACTGATACGTCCCGAGAAGTGTCGCGAGCTTCGCTTTTTTCAGAAGAGTCTTTTCCGTGTCGTCGGCACGCGCTATGACCTCCGAAAGATTGCAGAACTCCTTCGATTGCAGGATGATCTCGCCGCACGGATTGGTACCCACTTGTCCGATGGATCCGTTCTTCTTGCCGTGTTTTTTCTGGAGATACTTGAGGCGGCGTTCCGGCATGGTCTTCTCGAGCGAACCACGGTTGAAGATGCCGCGCTCACCCGTACCGGATTTCATGAGAGCGACCCATTCATCCATTAATTCTGCGTTGGTCGGTCTGGTCTCGTATACAGCAGAATTGTTGGCAACGCTACGGTACGGGTCCGTCAGGAAAAACTGGCCTTTTTTGGCGTCGCGTATCTCGACATCGTCCAGGTCCGAAAGCGATATCATCGCCGTGCGGCGCACGCCGCCGGCGACAACACACTCTCCGATCTTGCAGATGATGTCGTGTGCATCGATGTTCCTAAGACGCCTTCCCTGCCGCTTCAGTATCCTTTCGCGTGCAAAAGCGAGCAGACTGCGCAGGGGCTCCGGGCCGGATGCTTTCCCTCCCATTGTCTTGAGACGCGTGCCAGCCGGACGAATGAGCGAGAAATCGAAATCGATATCCTTCCCGGAGTACCAAGTTTTGAGACCGAGGGTCAGTGCGTCGCACCAACCTTCTTTCGTATCGGCAACGACATGCGTTGCCAATTTCTCGCCGGTTTGTTTTTCGATCTGCGGGAGCTGCTGGATGTTGTAACTCTCAACGGCATACCCTACTCCGCAGCCCTGCATCGAGAGGTACATGATCTCGGCAAAGTCCTCAAGCTTTACCGGGGCCGTGAACGAGCAGTTGTAAAAACACGTGTTGCATTTCTTCGCCGGCGCACCCGAAAATTGCATCGCACGCATGGAAGGCATGACCTCCTGGTTCAGGATCGCATCATGTATCTCCGCATACTCGCGCTTCGTCAGTTTGTCGCCGAGGTTCTCTTTCATAAAATTGACGTAACGATCGACGGTCTCGATCCACGTCTCGCGGCGCTGCTCGCTCTCGATCCAGCGCGCATAGGTGCGCAGATACACGAACTCGCCCAGAGGATTATTCTTGAAATACTTTTTACTTTCCTCCGAGAGCCTGCGAACGTGCTCAGGCACATCTCCTTGCTCCTTGCGGACCTTGGAACGTTCCGCACGATAGAGTATGTAGGCCTTCGAAGTCGCTACATAATCCGAAAGTATGAGCTGACGCTCCACTTCGTCCTGACATCCCTCGACGGTCGGCAGAAAATTCTTATATGTCTTTGCGATACGCATCATCTCCCCTGCAACTTTATGCGCAATGACGACTGCTTCGTCTTCCGAGCCCTCGTTCGAAGCCTTCATTGCCTTTTCGATCGCCGAAACGATCTTCGGAAATTCGAAAGAAACTATCCGTCCGTCGCGTTTTTGTATCTGTGAAAGATACTTTTTGTACACGCGCATCGCGGCCGTGGAATCCACGACCCGCACGCGACTTACGTGAGGCCGCGCTCTTGAGAGTCTTTCCCGTACAGTTGTTTTCGCCATGCGCATCAAGTTAATTCTTAAAGGACGTTCATTGTACTCCCGCTCCCGCGGAGAACATCCAACTCAAACCTGTTGATAACTTGTCTAAAGCTGGACCGCGTCTCCAAGCTCGACAGTGTACCTCTCTACCCACCCGGAAGGAAGCTCTAATACGTATCTCGCCTCCTTTCTCGGCACGTATGCGGCAGGATAGGTCTCCGGCGCGACTTTTTGCTGCATATCCACGATCAAACCTCCACGAGAAATCCATAAAATGTCAATGGAGAAACTCATGTCCTTCATCCAGAAGGCATGCATCCCGTCCTCCGGAAACACAAAGAGCATGCCCTCATCGGGCGCGAGTTCTTTGTGGCCGCTTAAACCAACGCTGCGTTTTTCCGGCGTATCGGCGATATCAACGAACACAGTGCGTTCTGCCAATACCACCGTACGCGCACGCGACCCGTTCTCCTCCTCAATGAGAGATGGGATCGACAGCGGCTTATAGACAAGCGAGATAAGGAACGCGATCGCCGTGAGGAGAAGCGCGACCGTGAGAATCCTTTTCATCCTTTACACGCTGGCCAAAAGCAAGACGATGGCCATCGCGATGAACGACACGAGAGAGTAGCTGGCATTAATGAGGTACAACTTGAAGGATTTTTGCTCCCATAACACCGTGCCGAGCATTGTCGTCGCAACGAACCCTGCCCAGCACCAGAATCCGAGTTCAATGGCGCCGATGACGTCATACACGACCCATGCTATAGCGAAGTAGTTCATCACGTATGCCGTGAGCATGCTCGCAAGAAGTCCGAAGAACGCCATTATTGGCATTAGCCGTTTTCCTTTTTCCACAGATTCCGGCGTGAGGTTCGCGAGCTGCATCCACATACTTCCGAAAACTTTCGGGTGATACCACACGAAGCCGATAACGACTGACGTGATACCCGCGAAGAGTACCGGCAAGAATGTGACTTCGATCATATGCGGTTAATCCTACCCTGCGCGCGCGCAACGTCCAGCACGCTGTGTGTATTAGTGGCTTGCAAATTTCCCGAAAAGACTTGATATACTAGTGGCATGAAAACACCATTTGCCGGAGGAAGCGTAGGGGGCGCGGAAAGAATAGAGGACAATGAAAAAGATCTCGCACAGAAAGAGGGGTGGCAGTACGAAAAGCTGCGTGTAGACATCAGAGCGCTCGAAGAATTCGAACGTAGTCTGAAGCTGCAGGGTAAGAGTAAGATCAAAGAGATCTATGTTCCTCACAGCCTGAACAATGTTGCGATAGAGAGGGCCTTCCCCGACGCCGAGGTAACGTACCTTGAGGAAAAAACGACTGACGTCGATAAACATGAACGATATGGTCATGTTGCTATACGCGGACACGCCGAGATGCACCGCGGAGAAAAAGCCGACCTTGTCGCACTTTTCGATACGAAGGTGGACGCTACGTGGCAGTTAATGCAGAACGTCGAGAAACACGGATATTTCATATGCAGGGCGAGGCATGCGCCAGAGGTTCTGCAATCTGGTAAGTTTGAGG
>MFMA01000012.1:0-17740 GCA_001783355.1 Candidatus Kaiserbacteria bacterium RIFCSPLOWO2_01_FULL_54_20
TACAAAGTGATTTCGCAATTACTCAAAGACGCGCGCTAATCCCAGCCTCCCGTTTCTTTCTTTAAACCGAGTTTTCATCAGAAACGCTGCCTATGGCTCCGGGAGGGCTTATCGTGGCCTCAAGGAGCGGCAGCGCATACCACTATCCCTGGTGCCCCGGCGCCGCGACCATCTCGCAGGGGAACAAGGTGTGGTTCAAGAGCGAAGAGGCGGCCAAACGAGCGGGATATGCGGCGGCTAAGAATTGCAAGGGGCTTGAATAGCTGGCAGCCAGTAGCCAGTAGCCCGTGGCCATGCGAAAATGCGGGCTATATGTATTCTTGCTACAAGCTATCAGCTACAGGCAACAGGCTATGTTAGTCGTTGACGTAGAAGCATCCGGAACGGACTGTCGTAAGCACTCCATCGTGAGCGTGGGGGCGCTCGACCTATCGAAACCACAAAATCGTTTTTACGAAGAATGTCGCGTATGGGACGGCGCACATATCATGGATGAGGCGCTCGCCGTGAACGGGTTTACGAAGGAGCAGGTCACCGACAAGAAAAAGCAGAGCGAGGCTGATCTCACGCACGCGTTCCTACATTGGAGCGAGGGCGTAGCGGACCGTACGTTGGGCGCGCAGAACGTTTCGTTCGACCGCGATTTCCTAAAAGCGGCGGCGGAGCGCGCAGGACACACCACCTGGCCGTTCTCCTATCGCACCATCGACATACACACGCTTGCGTACATGCACATGATCAATAACGGCCTTCAGCCGCCGATAGATAAAGTGAAGCGACACTCTTCTCTCGACCTCGATCAAGCGCTTCTCTACTGCGGCATTCCCGCGGAGCCGAGCCCGCACAACGCGCTGACCGGCGCGCTCTCACACGCCGAGGTTATTTCGCGTCTGCTCTATGGCAGAAAACTTCTTCCAGAGTTCACGCAATTTGAGATCCCGTGGAAGAAGAAATAGTGCCGACAAGAGAAAATAGGGGATAGACTACCGGCGCAATGCGGGTTTCCTAGAGCCGAACGCATCGGCACGTACGACGCTGAAATTAGTACAATCGGTACTGAAAATAAATATCCAGCAAATTGTGTACACGAGTATGAAATATCGTGGACTCGACTTTTTAGAGAACGGGTTGACAGCTCTTGACAGGGAAGTGGTCTAATGTGTGCTGTGGTCTAATAATAGCACGTCGCACAATGTATCTTTTGCGACGCATAAGCCCCCGGCTTCTGCGTGCGCAAAAGATACGCATCATTTTCCGACGGAGCCGTAGTACCGTCGGAAAATGATGCCAATGAGAGCAGATTCCGATACAATCACCCCTGTGACGTATGCCGACCGTATAGAAAGACTTTTGACTCCCCCGGAGCGTCGGCTGTTCCAAAAGCTCTCGACGCCGCAAAAGATACAGGCCTACCTGGATACCCTCCCAGTCAATTTTGAGGCTTCCGGAGAGACCTATATGTCTCCCAGACGCGTTATACGGGCCAAAACGGCCCATTGCTTCGAGGGGGCTCTGCTTGCCGCTACGGCGCTCGCATATCATGGTAAAAGGCCTTTATTGCTTGATTTTAGGACGATTCCGGCCGATGAGGACCACGTGGTGACCCTTTTTCGCCAAAACGGCTACTGGGGGGCCATCAGCAAGACCAACCATGCCATCCTGCGCTACCGCGACCCGGTCTATAGAACGGTGCGCGAGCTCGCCATGTCATTCTTCCACGAGTACCTGATGTGGGACGGAAGGAAGTCGCTCCGTGCATATTCGGGGCCGTTCGACCTCTCGAAAATTGCTCCAGAGCGGTGGGTCACGGCTGATAAGGAGTTGTTCTGGCTTGTAGAAGCACTTGATAAGACCCGCCACTTCCCTACCGTTCCGAAAAAAAATCTGCGACTGCTCCGTAAGGCATACAAAATTGAATTACGCGCGATGAAGCTCGTCGAGTGGAAATCCCCAAAACGTTCCAAGAAACGACGTTGACTAACTATAGGTAGTCGATGGGATTCAAATATCCCGAGAGTGGCGCGACCGGCATCACGGCGTTTGAGCAGGCTGTTCTCTTGTTGGTCGCTTCGCCAAGCTTGATTATCTGCACGGCCGAGGCTGCATAGACGGTGAAGTGCAGGTGCGGCCCTGTCGCATACCCTGTCGCGCCGCTGTACCCGATGACCTGCCCCGTCGAGACCGACTGCCCCGTCGAGACATCTATCTGCGAGAGGTGCGCGTACAAGGTCGAAAGGCCGTTGCTGTGCCGTATCACGACCCATTTGCCGTAGGAATAGCAGCCGCGCACCGAGTCGGTATTTCCCGTGCCAAGAACAGTGCCTGTGAGCGCCGCCTTCACAGGGGTGCCGATCGCCGCGCGAAAGTCGATGCCGTTGTGACCTTTCCCGGCATACGCTCCCGACATCGCGAAGGCCGTGTTGCCGAAATACTGCGTCACTTTCACACTGCTAAGCGGCCAGCGAAGAATTCCCTTCCCCGCGGGAGGAATAAGAGAAGGGTCTATCGTGTACTGTAGTTTGCCTTGCAAGTCGGAAAGCGCCGCCTCGAAACTCGCTTTCGCCGCTTGTTTTTCGGCCAAAATAGATTGGAACGTCGATTCCTGCGATTTCGTCTGCGCGAGCAGGTCGTTCTGCGCTTTTCGGGTCGCATCAAGAGAGCCCTGCTCCCCGAGCAGATTGTTCTGCTCTTTCAGAAGTTCGGAACGCTTTTTTTCGGTCGCGGTTTTCGTTTCGGTAAGAGACTGCTTTTGTTCGGAGAGTTCTACGATCTCGTTCCGCATGGCCTCTTGAAGGGCGCGTGTTGCGTCGATGTCACTCCAAATATCCGTGATGTCGTCCGAAGAAAGTATCGCGACTGCGAGCGTTTGGCTCTGCGCCTTATGGAGGCTACGAAGAGTCTCGGCAAGACCCGCTTCCTCGACGCGAATGGAGCCCTGTTTCCCCTCGATATTCTCGGAAAGCGATTGTATCTGGAGCTGAATTGTTTTTATCTTGTTCTTGGTGACGCTTATCGACGCCGTTAGCTTCTTGCGCTGAATGTCGAGCTGACTAAGCGTATTTTGCAGAGTTTGCTTTTTCGCCCCCACATCCGCCAATTGCTTTTCGTATGCGGCTATCTCTTTGTTCAGTACCTCTATCTGTGCGCTGTTGGTATCGATCTCAGCCTGGATCTGTTCAGCTGTCTGTGCTCGCATCAATAGGGGCAAAAGCAACACGCATAGTAATCCTGCGAGGAGCGCAGACGGTATGTGCAGGCGCAGCGGCATATCAGAGAGTTTGTAATGCCGCGTCGATGCGCCGCAAAGCGACTTCTTTGCCGATAATGGAAGCGACGGTGAACGGGTCCGGACTTTTTTCCCGTCCGGTGAGCGCATAGCGGAGCGGCCACAAGACCTTGCCGCGCCCTTCCGCTTCAGCATACTCCCATAGGTGCGTTTTCACTTGGTCGGCCGTCATCTCACCTTGAGACGGCATAGCCGCAAATAACTTTCGCAGGTGCCCGAGATGCTTCTTACCAGCCTCCGCGTCGCTTCCCTTCCCTGGAAGTTTTGCTGGGTCGGGTTTTGGCTCGGAGAAAAAATATTCGAAATCATGTTTTACGGTATCGAATTCCTGCCACACACCAACGCGCTCTTTCACCAGTGGTACAAGTTTTGCCGCGATGCCTTTGTCCCACGAATGCGCGCGGCGAAGCATTTCGGCCAAATACTCATCGTCCGGTATTTCAAGCATGTACTCGCGGTTCAGCCACTTAAGCTTTTGCAGGTCGAATATCGCGCCGCTCTTGTGAACGTTCTGTATATCGAATTCGCCGATAATTTCCTTGAGAGAAAGCTTCTCCTTGCCGGAGGGCGGCGTCCACCCGAGAAGCACCAGGTAATTCAGGAATGCTTGCGGTATGTATCCGTCGCCCCGATAGTCGTTGACGGACGCCGCAAAATTCCGCTTGGAGAGTTTTGAGCGATCAGGCGCGAGAATGAGAGGAATGTGCGCGTATATGGGTCGCTCAAAGCCGAGCGCCTCCTGTATCAGTATCTGTCGTTGGGTATTCGATATATGGTCTTCTCCGCGGATGACGTGCGTGATGCCCATCTCACCGTCGTCAACGACGACCGCGAAGTTGTAAAGCGGATCGTCGGCGTTGCGCGCGATGACAAAGTCTTTCAGCTCGGCGGTCTCGAACGAGACCTCGCCGCGAATGAGATCGGAGAACGTGACGCGGACATTTGGATTTTTAAATCGCACGACTTTTCCGCCTTTCTCGCCCGCCTCGGCTTCGTATGCGGCCCCTTTTTCGATCAGCTTGTGAAGATACGTGCGATATACATCTATTTTTTCGGACTGCCTAAGAGGGTTCGCCAGGGTGTAAGGAATTTGAAGCCAGTGCAATCCGGCGATGATGTCCTCCTCATACTCCTTCTTGCTACGCTCTTTGTCGGTATCCTCGAACCGCAGGTACATTACCCCTCCTGCTTTTGCGGCGAACAGATAATTGAAGAGCGCGGTGCGCGCGCTCCCGATGTGGAAATAGCCTGTCGGCGATGGCGGAAAACGAGTGACGACGTTCATGGAAGTTACCGAGGCGCGTGCTCGAGGGCGGTTTCGACGATGATGGCGGCTATTTTCTGAGCGGCATCGGGGCGGGCGAAGGATTTGGCGGCGGCGCTCATGGAAGCATGAAGTCCCTGATCGTTCATGATGCGTTCGATCTCGGCGACAAGGAGATGCGGTGTAAGATTTTTCTGCTCCAGAACAGCGGATGCACCCATGCGGGCGTATGAAAAAGCGTTCTCCGTTTGGTCGTGGGATATCTCCGTCGGAATCGGTATCAGTATCGACGGGATGCCCCAGGCGGCTATCTCGAATATCGTGCCGCTGCCGGCTCTGGAAACAACGAGCGAAGAGATGCCGGCTGTCATGCGAAGCGCGAGGGCATTCAAGAGGCCGAAGCTTCGATAGCGGCTGGCGTACCGCGAGTCCTTCAGAATGACGCTCGCCAAACTTCCCACTTCTTCGAGGTTCGCGCTCCCGGTCTGATGCACGACGTTGTAGCGTTCAAGAAGCGTGGGCAATGCATCAAGCACGACCTCATTGAGGGTGGTCGCACCCATCGAGCCGCCCATGATGAAAACAGTCGGGACGACTGATTCCAGCTTCAAGAATTCATGTCCGCCTTCTTTGGCCGGAGCCTCAAGCTCCTTGCGGATCGGATGCCCGGTGCGAGCTATCTTCGCTAGATATTTTTCGGGAAATTGTTTCGCGGCATCCGGGTGCGCGAGGGCCACCCAGCGTGCGAACCGTGCAGACCACAGCGATACGCGGCCCGGCTTCGCGTCCGCGTCGTAAATGATGACCGGTATCGCAAGAAGGCGTGCCGCATACAGTGTGGGAAATGCCGCGAAACCCCCAGTAGAGAAAATAACGTCGGGGTAAATACTAAAAAGCTGGAAGATGGAACGAATGATCCCGGCCGCCGTCTTGAATGCGTCGAATACGTTCAAAATGCTTGGGTACCGCCGCAACTTACCGGCGGTAGAAGGCCGGTACTCGATCTCGTGTTCGAGGAGCGAGACGCTGTCGAACGGCTCGGGCCCGATATAGAAAAGCTCCGGGTCGATGAGCTTCTTTTCTTTGGTGATGTCTTCCAGCGCTTCTGCAACGGCAATGAGGGGATAAAAGTGTCCCCCGCTCCCCCCGCCCGCAAGCACGATCTTCATATTTTTCTTATTTTAGCACCTTTCACGAATGGGCCCTCCTCCTCGAAACTTCGAGGAGAATGCCCGCACTTCCAAGCGAGGCAAGCATGGCGCTACCGCCCTGGCTGATAAAGGTCAGCGGGATCCCGGTGAGGGGTGCGAGCCCGAGCATGGCGGCGATATTGATGAAGGCTTCGGCAACGAGGTAGGTCGAAATACCGACTGCTAAGTACCCTCCGAAGAGGTCGGGCGTATGCGTGGCGACCCAGAATCCGCGCATGGCGAGGGAAAGGAAGAGTCCGACCAGAGCGACCGCGCCGACAAATCCGAACTCCTCTCCGAGAACGGCAAAGATAGAGTCCCCCATCGGCTCCGGAAGATAGGTGAACTTCTGCACGCTCTGCCCGAACCCTCTTCCGAGCAGTCCTCCGGAACCTATCGCCATGAGCGATTGCCGTATCTGGTAACCTTCTTCTTGGGGTGCAAGAGACGGATTAAAAAAGACCTCGATGCGGTCGAGGATATACGGCCGGACATAGGCGAGCACAGCAACGGCGAGGACGGCAACGAACGCCATGATGAGCAGGTCGCGGATACGCGCCCCTGCCGCAAAAAAAACAGCTACGACCGAGACGACTATCACACCAAGTGTACCGATGTCGGGCTGTGTCACGAGGATGAGAACGGGGCCTGACAAGATGAGCAGAAGCCCACCCAATCCCCACTGCAAGGTTTGTACGCGCGCCCGAATGGTCGAGAAGTACGCCGCTGCCATGATGATGGAAGCGATCTTCAAGAACTCCGACGGTTGAAGCGAAAATCCGGCGATGTTGAGCCAGCGTCGTCCGCCGCCATGCTCGAGACCTATCTGCGGAAGGAATACAGCCGCCGTGAGGAGCAGAGAAAGCACGAAAAGGTGCGGCGCAAAACGTTTCCAGGTCGTGCAGGGTATCCGACTTGCTATCAAGAGCGCGATGAGTCCAACGCCAATGCCGAGCGCGGCATGATTGAAAACCACGGACGACATATTAGAGCTCCCCCGCGCGAGAAGTCCGAAGACCGCCGAGGCAAAGATGAATCCCCCGCCGACGACAAGAGTCGCTATCAATAGCACGAGTGTCTTGTCGATCCTGGCGCGCATACCCGGTTAGTACAATTTCGAATAATTACTGCCGCACATCCAACGGCAAGAGTTTGGCAGGATATCGAAGTCGTTTTTTCTTGCTATACGCTGATGAATATTCATACAAGGCGATTCGAAATTGTCCTACCGGGCATAGACCTCTAAATAGCGGCCAGTGCGATTATCACGCCGAGGAACGCGAAGACGATGGAGAGTATCCAATAGCGCATGACGACTTTATATCCAGGCCATCCTAAGCTCTCGAAGTGGTGGTGCAGAGGCGCGATGCGCAAGAGTTTAATGCCGAAATATTTTTTCGATACGACCTGTGCTATGTCCGAGGCGACCGTTGCGACGAGAAGTGCGCCGATGACCGGCAGTACCGCGATACCGACGCCGCCACCGAGGTCGTCGGTCATAAAGGCAACTGTTGCGATGGTCAGGGTGAGCGCCATCGTGCCGGTGTCCGACATGTAGAAACGTGCGGGAGGGATGTTGTACCAGAGAAACGCGAGGAGACCTCCGACGATGGTCGCGGAAAAAGCCGCGAGGTCTATCTGATTCTGGGCGAACGCAATGATGGCATATGAGGCGAACACGGAACCGAACACTCCGCCGGAAAGGCCGTCGATACCGTCTATGACGCCGGAAGCGTACAGTGCGAGCGAGACGAGAATGAAAAGCGGAACGATGAGCCACCCTATTTCAAGCGGCGAGCCGAACGGGATCCCGACTGCCGTCACTTCCAGCTTCGCCCAAAACCAGGTCCCGATGAACGCAGACAGAAGGACGACGATGAGGAGGCGGTACGAAAGGCGCAACCCTTCGCCGCCCGGACGGATAACATACAGGTCGTCGATAAGTCCGACGATGGCTCCGACCAAGAGCGTTGCGAGCGGTATCCACGTCTGATTACGGCTAAGAAAATCCAATTTCAGTATCGCGGCATCGGGAATAAACCGCGCGACGACTGCAATGCCGATTATGGTTATGACAACGCTTGCCCACACGACGATTCCTCCCATGCGGGGCGCGCGGACCTCGTGGACGTCGTGCAGTTGGTTGAACCCGTGGGCCGGCGCGCCGTCTAAAGCTGTTTTTCCAGGAGATTTTTTCCAAGCCTTGTACTTATAAAGATAGTGTGTAAGTAAGGGCGTTATTGACATACCCACCACGAACGAGGCGAAAGCAGGGACAAGAACCCGCACTATATCGGACAGATCCGTCGGCATTATGTCTATTGTACCCGGTCAGTACAATTTGGCATAACTTAGGCCGCAGAATAGTCGCATGTATATACATAAAGAGATTTGTCCGACAGGCTTATGAACAGAACGGAAGCCGCAGTCAAGGCGATGCCAAATTGTCCTACCGGGTGTACCCTACGAGCGACGTAGAGCGAGAACAATGCGAAAGTCCGTTTTCGCATTGTCGAGCCGAGGAGCTCGAAACCGATAACGGTTTATCGCCACGCCCTGTCCGATATGCTCTAATCTGTCCCGATTATCGCCTTACGAGCGGCCACGACCAGTTTTTGCATGTCTTCAAACCTTGCGGATTCACTCGATCCGAGAACTACCGCTACCACTGGATGAGCGAGGCCGACGTCGAAGACGACCGCGAGGTTCCCTCCCGCGAGGTCAGTGAGCCCTGTTTTGCCCATGATAAGGCCGGCGATCGCGCCCTGAGCGTCGTTGGTGTTGGAAGCCGTGACCCGACCGCTCCCGTTCGCGTCGGTAAGCAAGAGCCCGTTTTGTGCCGTGCCAGAAAAGAGCGAGGGCTCCGCGGAAGCGGCATATGCAAAAAGCGTGGCCATATCGCGCGCTGAGCCATAACTCCCGGCCTGCGTGGTGGAGAGGTCGAGCCCGCTGATATTCAGAAAGTAGGTGTACTGAAGTCCAAGCTCCTTTACCAGCGCGTTCATCCGTGAGAGCGCAGCCCCGCCCGCTGGGAATTCCGGATACCGTTCACGTATCACCGGGTCTACCGCTTCCGCAAGTATCTTTGCGCCGGTATTCGAGGATGTGACGAGGGTGAAATCGATGACATCCTGCACCCGCCATCTCTCGCCCTTGGAGAGATGTTCACCGCCTACGGAGCCGCCGGCGTAGTATGGAATAGTGATAATGGAATCGAGCGGAAGCGCCTCGGCAACGACAAGCGCGAGCGCGGCTTTTGTGAGTGAGGCGAGAGGGAGCGGCACATCGGAGTTCTTGTCATAGAGCGTCCTCCCGCTCGGTATATCGATGACAATAGCCGCCTTGCTTTTTATTCGCACATCGGCAAAGGAGTCGAACGGCGCGGGAGCGGCGGCTGTTTGGCTTTGCGGCGTCGTCCCGCCCCCAAGGGCGGCTACGGCGGCAATGGTGAGCGCGACCGTCGCGATGGCAAGCACGAAAATACCTGCGGTTCGGATGGTTTTTTCCTCGCTATGTTGCGTTTCCTCGATCATAACTATGTATTTGATGTTGGACGGCTCACCCGGTACTAAACTTTGGCATCATTGTGCGTGGAAATCGTGCTCCCAAGAACATATCCTTGTCCACCAACGATCTTGGAATCTCTACCATATCTGGAGGCACAATAGAGAAGACACTATGCCAAAGTTTGGTCACCGGGCTCACTTTGTTGCTCAAAGGTGGCAAGTTCGGGGACGATTGTAGCATAGTCGGGAAGTTCTCGCGTATCTTTTACGCCGAGGTATGCGAGGAGCTCGACGGTCGGGCGATACAGGTATTCGCGTGCGTCCTCGGGATTTTCCGTACGTTCTAGCAGTCCCCGCGCGAGAAGATTTCGCAATGTCGAAGAAGTGTTGACGCCGCGGACGTAATCGATGCGGGTGCGCGTCGAGGGTCCCATATAGAGAACGATCGCGAGCACTTCGAGACCTGCGTCCCCGATATCGCGCTCAAGCTCTTTCTTTTGGGCGGCTTTTACCACTTCGCTCGTCTCCTTGGACGTCGCGAGGCAGACCGCTGTGTCCGTTCTGATAAGCGCGATACCGCTTCCATCGAGACGCTTTGATAATTCGTCGAGAGCCACCCTTAGCTCTGCTTCTTTACACTCAAGAAGCGTTGCTAACTTACGATAAGTGACCTCCCCACCCTCGGTAAAGAGAAATGCGTGGGCTCGCGCTGCAATGTCGGGTTGATTTTCCATACTATGCGCCGTATCGGGGGATGCCCGCATGTTCCGCTTCCAGTAAAATGTCGGCAAAAAGTTTGTCTTGCGTCGCGGAGAGCGAACCGGAGCGCACGAGTTCGAGCATCGCGAGAAAGTAGACAATAGTCTCGTGCTTGTCGCGCGAGCGGGTCAGTTCGGAGAATTTAGCCTTGAGCGCGGAGGCGATGCGTGTTTTTACCTGTTTTATCACGTCCTCAAGCGCAAGGACGGGCGCAACCGCGGCTTTCGCAAGAGCTTCGGGCTTCGGCAAAATGCTCACAAGCCGCCGCACAGTTTCTACGAGGATGTTGATCGAGGCATCGGCAGGACTAAAGACCGGCGCTCTTTCCGGTGCACGCTTCGCAAAAAGAAGCGGCGCACTCCCCCACTCTTTTCGTAAAGCACGCGACGCCTTTCGTATCAGTGCGTAGCGGGCAAGCCGGCGCTCAAGCTCTTGCACGCTCTCGCGTTCATCGTCGGAAAGAGTGAGCGTCGGAAGCAGTGTGCGCGATTTTATGAGGAGGAGCGTCGAGGCGACGAGAATGAATTGCGCCGTTTCCCCAAGCGGGAGTTCGGGCAGTTTTTCCACGTAGGCTAGGTATGCATCGGTAACCTCTGCGAGGTTGATCTGCGATATCGGAAGTTTGCGCTCCTCAATGAGATTGAGAAGAGCCTCAAGCGGGCCGGAGTACGCTTCAGTTGCTATGGAAAACCTCTCCATCGGTGAATTTTATCACACGACCACGAACAATTAGTCCGAAATGCGGGTGTCGATGCGGCTCATGTCGCGCGGGAAAGCAGACGCTTCTTTCACGTTGGGTACCTCTAGCATACGCGCGGTGAAGCGCTCCAGACCGGTGGAGCAGCCGCCGTGCGGCGGCAGGCCATACTTGAACGCCTGCAGGTAGAACGAGAATTTTTCGGGGTCGAGGCCGCGTTCTTTCATGCGTGCAATGAGCGCCTCGTAGTCGTGGATGCGCTGACTGCCGCTGTTTATCTCGAGGCCGCGGAAGAGAAGGTCGAATCCGCGCGAGTAAGGCGCTTCTGCGGGATCTTCATAGGTATAGAAAGCACGTTTCTTCGTCGGATAACGCGTGATGAACACGAAATCGGAGCCTTTCTCCTTTTTCGCCCATTCGCAAATACCGCGCTCGTCTTCCGGCTCCATATCGGGCGCTTCTTTTTTGCCGAGCGTCTTGAGAGCTTCCTGAAGCGTAAGCACGGGGATCTCATCCGGAATAAGCGGAGGCGTGGTGCCAAAACGGGCGAACATATCGGCATGCTCTTTCGAAACATACGACACGACGTCGCGCATCACCTCCTGTAAGACGTGCATTGGTTCACGCTCATCGTCGATGAATCCCATCTCGAAGTCGATGCAGTTGGCTTCCGAAAGGTGCCGTGTGGTCGCGGATTTTTCCGCGCGGAAGATCTTTGCAACGGTGAAGGCGCGTTCGAACGGGCCCACCATTATCTGCTTGTAGAATTGCGGGGAGGTAGCGAGGAACGCAGTCTTGTCGTTGTAATACTCCACCTTGAACGCCGCGGCTCCGCCTTCGGCGTCGCCGCCGACCAAGGCGGGCGCCTGAAATTCAGTGAACTCTTGTCTTCGCAAGGATGCGCGGTAGCTCTCCAGGATGCTTGCCTGCATCGTAAAAATGTCGCGACTGCGCTCACTCCTTAGCGTGAGCGGCAAATGGTCGAAATGGGTGTCTATGTTGACCTCTGTGCCGAGCTCAAATGGCAGTTCTTCCGCTTTGGCAAGAACTTGTATCGCCTGCGCTACGAGCTCGACGCCGCCGAGAGGTCCTTCCCCTTTTGTATTTTCCGTACGCGCTTTTACTTCGCCTTCGATAGAAACTACCCACTGCGCACGCAGGTCCTTGGCGACCTCAAGCGCTCCCGGCGCTTTCGGCGAAACGACGACCTGAACGGTGCCGCTTCTGTCGCGCACATCGAGAAAAATAAGCTTGCCGTGGTCGCGCCGCACCTCTATTCGTCCGGATATAGACACACTCTTCCCTACCGAGTTTGGCAATTCTTTGTTCAGTGTCCGTTCCATACAATGTTTGGTTCGTAAAAGTTATACACTAACTCCGACTTTTGTCCGAACATCGGCTATCTTTTTGGAAGCGCGTTCGCGAGCCTTCTCGCCTCCTTCCTTTATGATACGTTTCGCGTCCTCGTCGGAAATGGCATCGCGTTTCGCGCGCATGGGTGCAATCAGTGCCTCAATGTCATCGATAAGAGCTTCTTTCAGGACCTTGTATTTGCCTTTATTCTCTGTGTACAGCGTGCTCAATTCTTCCCGCGTCCTGAAGAGTGCGTGTATGGAGTAGACATTCACCGGACTCTCCGCTTTCGAATCAGTAATGATGCTCATCACCAGTTTCGCTATTTCATCTTTGGTCGCAAAAAGAGGAATGGTGTTGCCGTAGCTCTTGCTCATTTTTTTCCCGTCGATTCCGGGAACGACGGCGATGGATTTTAGTATTTTTTCTTTCGGCTCCTTAAACGTTTCTCCGAAGGCGTTGTTGAATTTTGCCGCCGCCTCGCGCGCGTACTCCAGATGTTGCCGCTGGTCTTCTCCGACAGGGACAACGTCGGTATCGTACAAAAGGATATCTGCGGCCATAAGCATCGGATATGCAAAAAGGCCGGCATTCGCCTCCAGGCCTTTCGCGACCTTGTCTTTGTATGCGTGCGAAAGTTCAAGGAACGGTACCGTAACGAGACATTGGAATATCCATGCAAGCTCCGTGTGCTCCGGCACGTCGGATTGTTTGAAGAGAATAGTATGTGCCGGGTCGAGACCGGCGGCCATGTAGTCCTTAACGACGCCCAAAATGTTCCTTCGCAAGGCGTCCGGATTCTTGAGCGACGTAAGCGCGTGATAGTCGGCTATCATCACGAGACCGTCGTATTCCCTGCACATCTCCACGGCCGGCTTGAGTGCGCCGAAATAGTTGCCTATATGCAAGGCGCCGGAGGGTTGCAGGCCTGTGAAAAGCCGTTGCATAAGGCCAGAATTCAGTCCGCGAGCGCAACTCCTGCTTTCTTCGCAATTTGCTTTATCCAGCGTTCGGGACGAGTTAATTGTTCGCCCATTGCTGCATATTTGAGGCCCAACTCGCTGAACGCCGTGACGAGCTTATCGATACCATTGACAAGGTCCCGGACAGACTTTCTGATGTCGGCTACCTCCTCTTGCACAATCCTGCGAACATCTTCCTTTGTCGGGAAAACCCTCATCAGGCTGTCGATATCCTTGTTCGTCAGCATACAGTCGATTGTACTACGCTATGGGGAGCTCGACAACGAATTTGGAACCCATGCCAGAGCCGCTTGACTCGGCCCAGATCTTGCCGCCGTGTGCCGCAACGATCTCCTTAGCAATGAAGAGGCCGTAGCCGGTCGAGTGGACGTTGATCTTCATTGAGTCTTTTCCGTGTCCGCCCTCGGTAAATAGGTTCTTCATGTCCTCCGTGGTGATGCCGACACCGTTATCCTTCACGGAGAATCGTAGTTTGTCGCCATCCGTGAGCCGAATTTCGACAGCGCCTGCGGGCGTGTACTTTATTGCGTTGTCTATCAAGTTCCGTATCACGTGCTGGCGCAGTTTATCTTCATCGCCCTTAATCATGAACGTACCCTCGCCAATGGTGGCGTCAATAAGAAGTCCTTTTTCGTCGGCGGCAGGCTTCATCTCAGCAACGATATCAAGCACGTCCTTTTTGAAGTCGAAGGAATCTTTTCTATAACTCATCGTGCCTTTCTTCAGGTTCGAGGCGTCGAGTATCTCCATTACCGTGCGTACTCCCCTTCTCACGGTCGCGAGCGCACCACGCGCCATTTCCTTGAGTTTCGGCGGAGTGCGAGCATAATCTCCTTCCGCTATCGACGCAAAACCAGCTTCGCTCTCCGTGAGATAACCTTTCACCTCGTGACTGATGAAGTGAAGAAGATTTTCCTGCTGTTGATTCACAACCTCCAATTCTTTCTCCTGCTTTTGAATGAGGATCCGCTGCTCTATCTCACGCCGCACGTTGCGCACGAGGATGTAGCCAAGAATACAAACAAGGATGAATGTGAGAATGGTGATAATGCGCACGTTCTCTATCCGACGGATGAACAAAAGTGAAAATACCAGAACTGACACGGCGATAACGAGCGCTTGCGACGTAATGACCTTAAGGTCGAATGTCTTGAATCGTATCGCGCTATAGGTGATGAATGCTACGAGAATAGGCATCCCAAAGAGCTTGTATTGTTCATACGACCAATCCACGTCGAGGAGAAACAGCACCAAAAAGTTTCCGGCGGAGAATACAAGGAGTGACAAAACGACACCGGTTGAGACAAGCGCCAATTGGTTACGCTCCGTTGGATTTGACGAGCGGCGGTAGCCCATCACACCCTTTACGATGATCCACGCAATGAAAAAGACCTCCACGAAGTAGATGTATTGCCAGAGGGGCCCCTCTATCGGTTCACGGTCGCAGTTGGTAAGGTCGTAACCCAGAAGATTGTACGAGGTGTGTGCAAGAAGAAATATAGGAATAAATGTTGCGGCAGCTATGACCTTCTCACGGAACGATGGTTCTTCCCCACGATTTGCAAGGACGACGACTAAATACCATCCCGCCGCAAATATCAGCAGCTCGATCGGCGCCATCGCCGACCAGAAGAACATGATGTATTCGGGCTTTTCACTTGCCCATAGTACGAGGTCCGCATAAACCCAAGCGGCGAATGCCGCAGTCATAACGAAGAGCGCCCTATTTATCAAGGCACGGGGATTGTTGATCAGCACCGCGACGCCAATTAGAAGTGACGCAACAAGCGGACCAAGATGTGAGTAGTAGATCAGCGGCGCAAAAACATTCTCGGAAAAGATAAGGAATCGTGCAGTATCCCAGCCACAGGCTAAAGGATCCATATTTATTCTTCTGGCGCGCCAGATATTCCCAATAAATTCGGAATAATCTCAGCTGGCTCGGGCACTGTTTCCGGATCCGTAAAGAAAATAAAATCTTTTTTTACGATCATCGTGAACCATACAACCACGAGACACGTCAAAAACACCAGACAGAAAAGCTCGAATTGCAAACGAGGACTTAAAGATTTCACCCCCCCATCATACCCTACCGTGGCGGCGCATATAGACATTCTGTAGAAATCTGGGTATATAGGGATAGTATCGTTTGTAAAGGCGCGGCGCGAGATATTGGATCGCGCGTATCGTTCTCCTACACTTTTTCGTGCCGCAGCGACACCGTACTTTCCAGTGGTCGACGTACTCGATGGTAGAGTAATCCAACGTCAGCTCTTCGCCTTTTTTGATGTCTCTGAGAGCATGGGCACGGCGTGGTGTTTTGAAACCCACACTCGGCTCACAAGAGTGGTTGATATATCGGAATGGTAACGCGGGATCAATCCATCGATTGATCGCTATGGGCATCCATATATCTTCACGTTTTGTTAGTCTACTCCCCGCGGGATACGCCTTATGGTGCAGTTTCCCTCGGAGGAGAGCGATGAACTCTCCTTTTCGAATGCTCTCGCCTGCGAATATGCCCAAACCTTGAATGGGGCTGCGCCGTATAATGATGTTTTTCATGACAGGATCGCCTCGTTGTGACGGTAGCGCCACAGGGCTGTGTGTGCCGCAACGTATCCGTGCATGCAGATATTCGATAATGGATACAACATGAGTTCAGTTGCCCAACCGTTTTCAACGAACGTGACGACGGCAAGCAAAGTATATGCCAGCGACCATATTGTCCAGGGAACCGCGTGTTCGGTGTACGGGTGATTGTAGACTTGACGTAGCAGCGGATAAAAAGCTGTAAATGTCGTTATGTTAACGCAGATCAGGATAAGTATCTCGGTCAGGTCTTTATCTCTGTCAGCGATAAGTCCCTTCGCCAGCAATATCCAAGTGCCGAGATACACAAGAGTAAGTAGGATATCGAGAACGAACGAAAAACGCTCGAGAGTGTGGACAGGCCACCAACCTCGTGCCTTTCTAAGCGCGTAGAACGCAACGAACACGCTCGAAAGCGCGCAGGCCGCGGGGAGCGCGAGAAGCGCGAAACTCGCGTCGCGATCCCACTCTACGATAAAAAGAAGGGTCGTGCCGTATGCGAACATGAGCCATGACGTGGCGTTCGGGCGGATATCGCGGCGCAGGATCTTGCTGCCGTAGAACGCATATCCGGCGACCTGTAGTAGTGCCGCAAATATTCCGAGTTGTAGGGTCTCCATTGGTAGACTCTAGACCTTGCGGGCAATAAATTCAACTCTGCTCTGTGCGGAGAAAAAGGACATCACGCTGAATTCTTAAGCCTCATGAGCCTCTTTGCCGCTTCGCGCACCTGTTCGACGGGCGGAACAAGGGCAATGCGCACGTAGCCGACTCCCGGGTTTACGCCGCCTTCGCACGGGTCGGATATCAGACTGCCCGGCGTTACCACGATGCCGATCGAGGGATCAAGCAGTTTTCTAGCAAAATCCATGTCGTTTCCGGGAACTTTTTGCCAAATGTAAAATGTCGCCGCTGAGTCTGCTTCCTCTAAGCCGATCGAGCGTAATGCCGGAAGCAAAATATCCCTTTTTTCTTTGTAGAGACGACGCATTGTCTCCACGTGTGTATCGTCGGCAAGCCCGCGTATCGCGGCGTCTTGCATCACGTGCGCAACGCCTGAGTCTATATTTGTCTTCAGTCGCTTAAAGATACTTATTATCCTCTCATCTCCGCACACGAAGCCGACGCGATAACCCGTCATGTTGTTCCTCTTGGAGAGTGAATAGAATGCGATTATCCCTTCGCGGTCGACTTCAAGGATCGAGGGCGGCGGCTCATCGTAGTAGATATCTATATAACACCCCTCGTCTGCGGCGATAATTATGTTGTGTCGATGTGCCCAATCTACGAGCCCTCTGTAATACTCACGCGAAGCGACAGCGCCCGTCGGCGAATTAGGGTAGTTTATCCAAATTATCTTCGTCTTCCGTGCGACATCCTCGGGTATCGCCTCGTAATCGATGAGGAACTTGTTCTCCGGCAGAAGCGGAACGAAATATGGCACACCCTCGGCAAAGATAGTACCCGTCTTGAAGGGCGGATATCCCGGTGAAGGGCAAATGACCACGTCGCCCGGCTCTATAAAACCTTCAGGGAAATTGAATATCGCCTCTTTTGAGCCCGCGCTCGACGATATCTCCGTATCAGGATTAAGCGCGACACCGAATCTGCGGCTCATGTATCCTGCCGCTGCCGCGCGGAACTCCTTGCTGCCAATGTAGCTCGGATATCCGCTCGTCGCGTGCGCTCGTCCCGACGGCGTCAGAGATTCCGCTATATACTCCGGCGTCGGCTCCGTCGGGTCACCTACTCCGAAATCTATCGGTACTACTCCCTGTGCCTTCAGAGCCTCCACATTTTTGTCCATTTCCGCAAGAGCGTACGGTGGAAGAGACGACAACCTTTTTGAGGGTTTTATATCCATACCCGGTTAGTACAATTTCGAATTATTCCTGCCGTGGATGATCTGAAGACCGAATTGCAAAACGTAAAGTGTGGTCGAGTGCGATTCAAGTTGATGAATGTCCATACCAAGGCGATTCGAAATTGTCCTACCGGGCATAGCGTCAGGGCGTAAGCTTGTACTCCTTGAGCATGGCGTCGAGTATTTTCCGCGAGGCGGCGGTCGGCGCACACATCGGCAATCGGTATACCAGATCGCAGAGGCCCA
>MFMA01000012.1:17769-19855 GCA_001783355.1 Candidatus Kaiserbacteria bacterium RIFCSPLOWO2_01_FULL_54_20
TCGGTATACCAGATCGCAGAGGCCCATACGCGATGCGCAGTATTTCACTGGCACCGGATTGGACTCTATGAACAGTTTCTTGAACATTTCAGCAAGCTGTGCCTGCGTCTGCTCGGCCTTGTCCCACGCGCCCTCTGCCGCGTATGCCACCAACGTCGAGACCTCGCGCGGAGCGATATTGGAGGCGACAGAAACGACACCGTCCCCGCCAGCGCGCATCAAGGCGAGTGTCATGCTGTCGTCGCCTGAGAGAACCGTAAAACCTTTGGGCCGCCGCGCTATGACATCTTTCATCTGCTCGATGTCGCCACTCGCCTCCTTGACGCCCACTATCATAGGGTTCTTCGCCATCTCCATGAGCGTGTCGGTGTCGATGTTGATGCCGGTGCGTCCTTTGATGTTGTATACGATGACCGGAAGACCGAGCTTCGCGATGGCGGCGTAGTGTTGTTTCAGACCGTCGGGAGTCGGCTTGTTGTAATACGGGGCAACGACAAGACACGCGTCGGCGCCCGCTTCTTTTGCTGCTTTGGTATGTGCCACAGCTTCTCTGGTGCTGTTGCTCCCGGTACCCGCCATCACCATAACGCGTCCCTTCGCTTCTTTTACAACTATCTCTATCGCTCTGCGGTCCTCCGCAGGTGTGGTCGTCGGCGATTCGCCTGTCGTGCCGATAGGAACGATTCCCGTCACGCCGCCCTTTATCTGCTTCCGGACGATACGCCGCAGCGCTTTCTCATCGAGCGCACCGGAGCGGGTGAACGGCGTGATTATCGCGGTCCACGTGCCGGCAAATTTTCTCGTTTTCATACGTTGTTGTTTTTGGAGTCGGGAAAAATATCTCGTATGTATTCGTCCATGTTGTAAAAACCGGTTTTGCCGGCAAGCCACTCGGTCGCCTTCACGGCGCCGAGCGCGTAGCCGTCGCGGTTTCGCGCTTCATGCGTGATCGTTACGCGATCGGCCGCGGAATCGAAACCGATGGTATGTCCGAAGTTGACTACGCCTCCACGGACGGAAGAAAAATGTATCTCCGAATCGGCCCGTTTTCGGTCCAACTTGTCTTCCACGACCGTTTTTTTTCGGGCTATCGCATCGAGCAGTATCTTCTCAAGCGTTTTTGCGGTGCCCGACGGGCTGTCGGCTTTGCCCACATGATGTATCTCATGTCCCCATACATCGTACTCGTCTACGTTGTTAACCAGACGCGCCGCTTCGGCAACGATGCGAAAATACATGTGGACGCCCACGGAAAAGTTCGACGACCATAGAAAACCGATCTTATTGCCGACGACGCTCTTTACCTCATCCATTTTGTCGTACCATCCGGTGGTCCCGACCACGAGAGGAATACCCACTTCAACGGCCGCTCTGGCAGAATCCAATACCTCTTCCGCGCTCGAAAAATCTATCGCAATGTCGGCGCCTGCGAGTGCTTCTGCGTTTATCGAGGCAGCGGTCGCCTCTCCCGAAGCGCGGTCTATGATGACAGGCACGGTGTGGCCGCGCGGGAGCGCAGCAGACTTGAGCGCCTGTCCCATCCCGCCATACCCTATAAGCGCGATTTTCATATTTTATCTAATCCTAGCAAAACGTCGTCAATCGACCAAGGTCGCGAACAAGTCGTCTACCGTTTCCGCGCGTCGTATCATCCTGAAGGTTTTGTCAGGGCGCATAAGGAATTCGGCCGAACGCAACTTGCCGTTGTAGTTAAAACCCATGGTGTGTGCATGAGCTCCAGCATCGTGCATGATAAGAATGTCCCCCTGCTCAATAGTCGGCAAGTGCCTGTCGATAGCGAACTTATCATTATTCTCGCAAAGAGAGCCGACGACGTCGTAGACTTCGTTCGCGGGTGCGTTTTCCTTGCCGAGAACGGTTATATGATGGTAGGCGCCATACATCGCCGGCCTCATGAGATTTGCCATGCACGCATCAAGCCCAACGTACTGTTTATAGGACTCCTTTACGTGCCGAACCGTAGAAACCAAGTACCCGTGCGGTCCGGTGATGTAGCGCCCGCATTCCATGAATATTTTTGTAGATGGTGTTCCAAGGACTTCGTCATACATTTTGCGTACGCCCT
>MFMA01000013.1 GCA_001783355.1 Candidatus Kaiserbacteria bacterium RIFCSPLOWO2_01_FULL_54_20
CTTGATGATACTTTTCTCCGAATTCGCTTTTGACCGTTGCCGCGAGTTGTGCAACAGCTTCTTTTGCAAGATTGGTCGAGTCGGTACGCATGTACGTAATATGTCCGGACTCATACAATTTTTGCGCAGCGCGCATAGTGCGCGATGGGGAAAATCCGAGTCTGGTCGATGCCGTTTGTTGAAGTGTCGAGGTCGTGAACGGCGCACGAGGTGTGCGAGCCTGTTCGGATTCGTCCACACTCACAACGCTCCAGGTTCCGGATTCGGCAGCTTTGAAAACGCGCAGGGCTTCTTTTTCATCTCGTGGTTCTTCAGCGCAAACGGCGGTGAATTGTTCACCCTTCTTTGTCTTCAGGTCGGCGCTCAAGACCCAGAATTTCTCCGGCACGAACGCGCGTATCTCGCGCTCCTTTTCCATTAGTATGCGAAGCGCGGGAGATTGCACCCGCCCAGCGGACAATCCATATCTCACTTTCTTCCAGATCAGACCTGATAGGTCATATCCGAATAATCGGTCCAACACCCGGCGGGCTTCCTGAGCTTTCACAAGCTCATCGTCAATGGCGCGCGGGTTGGCGAGCGCTTCTTGGACGGCGTGCTCGGTGATCTCGTGGAACACGATGCGCTTTGGGTTTTTGAGCCCTATCGTCTCGGCGAGGTGCCACGCGATAGCTTCGCCCTCGCGGTCGGGGTCGGTCGCCAGGATGACCTCGTCGGCCTTCTCCGCTTCCTCCTGCAGGCCATCTATCACCTTCTGCTTTTCGTGCACGAGTTGATAGCGCGGCACGAAGCCGCCTTCGATATCGACGGCGTCTTTGTTGCTCTTCGGCAGATCGCGGATGTGCCCCACGCTCGCGCGGACAACGAATCCCTTGCCGAGATATTTCTCTATCGTTTTGGCTTTGGCAGGAGACTCTACAATGACTAATTTCATATATTTATGACGCGACATCTCGGCGACTTGCCCTGAGCTTGTCGAACGGGTTCAACGATTACAAGTTTCATTTGAGGCGTAGTGATACCGCATAAGCGTACCATGCCCATACACTCACTTTGGCATCGCGAATGTTTTGCCGCGGCTTGATTCTGTATGGTCAGGTTTGCTGTGCGAGGCTACATCATTACCACAAGTCGCCTACTCTCGCAAAACTATGCCAAAGTGAGTGTCGGGGCACAGTCAAACGACGTTTGCGACCGCTTCCCCTAATTCCACGGAAACAGGATAGTGATCGGAGCCGATCCATCGACGTTCTACTTTCGCGCTAATGACAGAAAATTCCGGCGAAACAAGAATATGATCCAGCTGAGCGCCAAAGACGTGCGTGTGCCTGCCTCGCAGCGGATTAACAAAGCCGCTCGCGGCAAAACGGGATTCTATCTCACGCCGCTCGCGGCGCCACCGTAGGGCGTCGCTCACGCGCCCGCCCAAGAGCCAATTGAACGGAGCAACGAGGGGAGTATCCAGGATATTGAAGTCACCGCAGACAATGGTGGGCATACCAGGGCCGATCTCTTTCATCGCCATGTCGAACTCCTGCCGGCGCGCCGCCGGGTGTGCAAGGATCAGATGGAGGCAAAACACCCGAACCGGTTTTGTGTATCCTTCTATGGCAATATCGGCAAAAAAACCGTGCCTATTCGCGACGCGCGACCAATGTGCTCGCCGCATGGCGCGAACAAACAATATTGTGCGCAGAGGCATCTTGAGCGCGGTGAACGCAAAGGCACTTTTGGCTACTATTCTGTGGCGGCTCAAGATGACCAAAAAATTGCGCTCGGTTCCGTGAGGGAAGAGTCGATCGACATCGGGCGCGGAGGCAATATGAACGTCGAGTTTCGAAAGCCGTTCGAGAAATGATTCCGGCACTTCTTGAAGGCACAATATATCGAAGTCGAGATTTGCTATAAATTCGAACGCCCGGTCGAAGTCGGTGTTCCGAAAAAATATGTTCCAAGAGTAGACTTTCATCCTGTTGTAGAGTTTCGGTTTAAATCCTTCGACTTTTCATGCACGTATTCGCGAATTCTTGCCTTGAACATTCTCCACCCATGAGTACTCTTTAGCCACTTTTCTCGTCTCGCGGCATCTTTCTTGTTTAAGCATGCTTCATAATAAATTAGTTTCCACGGTTTGTGACGTTTGGTCGAAAGATTTAATCCTTGGTTATGTTCTTGCAATCGTTTCTTTAGGTCAGTGGTCCAACCTATGTAAAGCGAGTCATTTTTCAAGCTTTCGAGTACGTAGATGTAGAACATAACCTAACCGAAACTTCACAACGGGATTCATCGTATACGCACCAGGCCCAACTCTTCAGTTATAAGTCCTTTTATCTCCATTGTCGAAAGGAGGACATTTGCTTCGGTTATCGGAAGTTCGAGCGCTTGCACAAGCTCCTCGCGAGGAATAGGCGCACGAATTATCTCAATGACGCGAAGCTCGTCCGTCGACAGGTCGGCGCGCAGGGAAGTAAGGTTCTCGCCCTCGCGTTTCGCTATCCCGAGCGCGACCAAGATATCTTCTGCAGATGTAATGGCCGTCGCGCCGAGCCGAAGAAATTGATGCGTTCCTTTCGATTCATCGCTGAAGATGGAACCCGGCACCACGAGAAGCTCGCGATTGTACTCCACGGTGAGCCGGGCGGTAATAAGAGTGCCCGAGAGCTCTCGTGCTTCAATTATCAGGGTCGCGTTGCAGAGACCGGCCATGATGCGATTCCGTTTCGGGAACGTCCAATCCGCCGCCTTCGTTTCCGGCTCGAATTCAGAAAGGAGAGCACCACCCGCTTTCAGTATCTCTTTGGCAAGATTCACATTGGCGCGCGGATACAGAACGTCCCAACCTAATCCGGAACCGGGCACGGCAACGGCGGGAAGCCCTGCTTCAAGCGCGGCCTTGTGCGCCTCTGCGTCAACTCCATACGCGAGTCCGCTAACGATAACGATAGGATATCCGCGCAAGCCTTCTATCAGATGTCTGCACACTTGTCGTCCGTAGTTCGTTATAGCGCGACTGCCGACGACGCAGAGCCATGCTCGGTCGGTACTCGGCAATTCGCCGCGCACGTAGAGTTTCTTCGGCGCATCGGGGATCTGTCGAAGAAGCGGCGGAAATTGCTTGGGGGAAAGCAATTTGAGCTCGTCTTTCATAGTGTTATTATCCTATCATGCTCGATATTAAGTTTATCCGAGAAAACAAGGACATTGTCGCCGCCAGCGCGAAAAAGAAGCGCATTGATATCGATCTCGACAAACTGCTTTCGCTCGACGACAAGCGCCGGGAACTACAGGCGAAGATAGATGAGCGACGCGCCGAACAGAACGTTGCTTCGAACGCTATCGCGTCCGCGAAAGCGGATGGAGAGCGGCAGGCCATCATTTCAAAAATGCAGGACGTCAAAGAAACGCTCCGCCTGGAGGAGGAGTCGATGCAGGAAATACTTAAGGAGTGGCGAGTGCTGATGGTCCAGGTCCCGAATGTTCCCGATGTCTCGGTGCCGGACGGCGGATCGGATGCGGATAACAAGGAGGTTCGCGCTTGGGGAGAGATACCGAAGTTCGACTTTGAGCCGAAAAGTCACACCGAGCTCCTGCTTCTGCATGACATGGCGGATTACGAGAGGGGCGCGAAAGTCGCTGGCTTCCGCGGCTATTTTCTTAAGAACGACGGTGCGCGGCTGGTGTGGGCGCTGCATCACCTTGTCGAAGAGCGCTTCGTACAACTCGGGTTCACACCGATGGTCGTCCCCTCGATGGTGCGGCGCGAAGCTTTCGTCGGCACCGGATATCTTCCGCAGAGCGAGGAAGATCTTTACAGAACACAGGACGGCGATTATCTCGCGGGCACGGCCGAGGTCGCGACAATGGGATACTACATGGACGAGATACTGGAAAAAAAAGACCTGCCGCTGAAGTTCGTTTCCTTCTCTCCGTGTTTCCGAAGAGAGGCGGGGAGCCACGGCAAAGACACGAAGGGAATTTTCCGCATCCACGAATTCCTGAAGTACGAGCAGGTCGTCCTCTGCGAGGCGAACCACGAAGAATCGGTAAAATGGCACGAGGAACTCACCAAGAACGCGGAAGAACTCTTACAAGTTCTCGGGCTTCCGTACCACGTTGTCATCAACTGCGGCGGCGACTTGGGGCTGGGACAGGTGAAAAAATACGACATCGAGGCCTGGATGCCGAGCGAGAGAACGTATCGAGAGACGCACTCATCTTCATATTTTCATGACTTTCAAACGCGACGACTGAACATTCGCTACCGCGATGACGGCGGCGTGGTGCGCTACGTCCACTCGCTCAACAATACAGCGCTCGCGACACCGCGTATACTCTGCCAGATCGTCGAGAACAACCAGCAAGCAGATGGTTCGATAACTATTCCCCAGGCGCTCCGGGGCTACATGGGCAAAGATGCGATAGTCCGGTGACTTATTTTGCCATTTTGTGCCGAGTTCATTCGCGATATCCTGTATGCATGCGCGCGGGGTGAGTATGCGTAAAGACTTCACACGCGCATAAAGAGGCTATGGCAAAATTTAGTACCGGATCATCTCGAGCAATAGTTGACCTTCGGAAGCGAAAGCCAGGTGCGCACACACGCCCGTTTTCGTTCAGGGAACCTCCGCGACGCTCATCGTCGTCTCCGGAGAGGCTTCGCACCCGCCGCAGGCGCTTTCGCGTTATCGGCGCGCTTGCCGCCGTCGTGGTTCTACTTGCCGCCGCGTACGGCGTGAGCTGGGCTTCGTACCGGCCAGCCTATTCCATACAGGACATACGCGTATCAGGAACGAGCGAAGTACCGAAGGAGCTCGTCCGCTCATACGTGGAGACCAAGCTCCATGACGGCCGGTACTCTTTTTTGTCGCGTTCCAACATCTTCTTCTATCCACGCGACTCCATAGAGCGTGCTGTCGTCGAATATTTTCCACGTATAAAAAGCGCCAAGGTCTCGCGCGAGTCGCTCCTTGCGACCGCGATCACCGTTCTAGTGGAGGAGCGCGAAACGTTTGCCAAGTGGTGTTCTGACGATGCATGTTATTTTCTCGGGAACGGAGGCTTCGTCTTTGCTTCCGCAAGTTCGAGCGCGCCGACCGCCTCGGGCTACGTTTTCCGCGGCGGTATATCTTCAACCACCTCGGCAATAGGACAGCAGTATCTACCGGGAAACTTTGCCGGAGTGCTTGCGCTATTGGAGCGTTTGGGGCAAGCAGGATATCCCGCACGCGAGATAATCGCCAAAGACAGCAGTGATTTCACTGTGCGTCTCCAGCAAGGCTTTGAGGTCCGCGCCTCATACGGGGCCGACGTGGGGGCGCTCGTGAAGAACCTGGAATTGATACTTGCTTCCGAACCTCTGCGAGGCAAGGAGGATGAACTCGAATACGTCGACCTCCGCTTCGGCAACCGGGTGTATTTCAAATTGAAGGGGGAAGCCGAGGCTACGGACACGTCGCAGTGAGTGAACGAGTAAGAGTGTCACGCGATCGATACTATTCTTTTTGATTTCCGGCTAGATCGGTTCGGCTCTGCCGTTCGCGCTCTTGTGTCCGCAGGCGCGCGTATGCGTCCCAGGCCTTTTGGAGTTCTTCAGGCTCTTCGTGTGCGAGCTTTAGGGTGAGTTCTCCCGCGTCCATGTGGCCGAGCTTATTGAATGCCTCGATGACCATCCCAAACCCGCGAACCTCATGCGGTTGAAGGGCCTCCTCGTACCCAGCTCCTGCGAGTATATCGTAATAATCTTCTTGAAGATTGTTCATTTCAAGCCAGTTTCCCCCTCGATCTTCAAAGCCAGCCCCCGTCATCGAAGCGCTATAGTCTAGAGGGCTCTTGGCTTGTGCTAAAAGCGAAAGCCTCATGGCTCCTTCGGTCGAAAGAGCCTTAGCTTTATCGAATTTTAAGGTATACGCGATCTCAAGCGCTAAAAAAAGAAGCAGACGTTGTGGGGAAGTCTTGTACTTATCAAGAAAGGTTTTCCGGATCTCTTTTTGTTTAACCTGCTTTTCCGGATCTTTTTGGCTCTTTTGTCCGCTACCCGTGCGGATTATTCTGAATATTTTCTCTTTTTCTCCGGAGATCTCAAGGTCAAAGCCGACCCGCCATATTTCACCCCCTGTATCGTGGAGAGGTTGAGGCATGTCTTTGTGCTCTTCGTATTTATTATCGTGACCGATGGCGATGTCCATTGAAAACGTTCCCGAACCGCTACCCCCCTTGAGAGAAAGGTAGTAACCCTCAAGCGGAAGCCATGATTTCCAAATGCCTTCGCGTGGTGACACCGTGTCGTGAGATGTCTCAAATGTTTTCTGACCGAAGATGTGCGTCCAATACAGATAGTTGGCAGCCATATTTTCCAGCACATTTTGGAGGGGGGTATCTTGGTTAGCGAGATATGTCATCGCATTCCGGCCATAAAAATCACCTGGCACCCGATCGCGCACCCAAAGCGCGAAAAGAAGAAGTTGCTCCGCGTCTTCTGGTTTCTTGACGCGATCGAATCTTTTAACAAGATGGCTGAGGCCGCGTGCCGTAAGGGGATCGATATTGTTTTGAGCGCAGAAGTCGCCGATGACCGCATCTCGTATTGTGCCGATTGGTTTCGACTTTGCCGCCTCCGTGCGCTCGTGTACGAACTCCCTGACATAGACACGGGGATCGTTCGGAAGTCTTTCCTTCCCCGGTAAATCCCCCGATAAGTCTTCTGCCATTCCGCAATGATACTATACAGGTTCTTCTAGCCCCTATTCCACAGCAAGTTTCGGTATTGTGCTATCGTGCGGGCATGCAAGATTTCTGGCACACATTACCGAAGCCGTTTTTTGCGCTCGCGCCGCTCGACGACGTGACCGACGCCGCCTTTCGGCGGCTTATCGCGAAATATGGCAAGCCGGACGTGATGTTCACGGAATTCACCTCAGCCGACGGGCTGGTGCTTGCTCCCGAGGAGGGAAAGAAAAAACTGCTTAAGAAGCTCATCTTCTCAGAGGAGGAGCGCCCTATCGTTGCGCAGCTCTTCACTTCGGTACCCGAGCACATGGAAGAAGCCTCGCACTTGTGCGCGAAGCTCGGCTTCAACGGGATAGACATCAATATGGGATGCCCCGACAAGGCTATCGAAAAAGGCGGCTGCGGTGCGGCACTCATCAAAAAGCCAAGCCTCGCTCGCGAGCTTATCCGCGCAGCCAAAAAATGCGGACTGCCGGTTTCGGTAAAAACTCGTATCGGATACAACAAAGACGAGCTCGAAACGTGGCTTCCAGAATTGCTGGCCGAGGAGCCTGCCGCTGTCACTATTCATGCGCGGACGCGCAAGGAGATGTCCGACGTGCCCGCGCGGTGGGGCAGCGTCGCACGCGCCGTTGAAATTCGGGACACTATAAAATCCTCGACACTCATCATTGGCAACGGCGATGTGGAGGACATCGCAGACGCTCGAAAGAAAGCTGAAGAAACAAAATGCGACGGCGTCATGCTCGGTCGCGCCATCTTCGGCAACCCGTGGTTATTTATGGATGTCGCACATCCATATATTCCAACATCTAAAGAAAGATGCCGCGCACTGATAGAGCACCTCACGCTATTCGATGAACTCCTTTCAGGTACTACGAGTTACGCGACGATGAAAAAGCACTTCAAGTCGTATATTTCGGGATGGAATGGAGCAAAAGAATTGCGGGCTCGGCTCATGGAAACGGAAAGTATTGCTCAGGCGGGGAAGATTCTTGTTGAGGTTGTTGATAGCACCAAATAAGCCTATTGTTACGCCCAGCTGCTCTTTCACACGTGAAGAAAGGGCGCGAAGGTTTGAAGCTTAACTCGAACTAGAGGGGACACACCCATGACCAAGGCTCCAGCGTTGAGCCCATTGAACTACAATACTTTCTTGGGCTTTCGTGATGACGTGATGTTTGTTTTGAAGCAACTGTCTCTTGGGCATGATATACCCAAAATAGAGACTCTGTTTCTAGTCAAAACGTTTCGTGATGAGCCGAAAAAGAGCGCACGCGAGATCTTCGCAGACATCTGCGTCAAGCTCGACCTCTCTCACCTCAGTAGCGAAAAGAAAATGAGGAGCACTGCAGCGAAGTGGTACGGCGAGTTCGCCGTCATCCGAAGCCAAAATGTCCAACAAGTTCAAGGGCTTACTCGCGAAAAACCGAGGGGCAAGCCGGCGCGGTCGGGGAATAACCAGCCCGCAATACCGGAAGATATCATCGGTTACTACCGGCTCGATCTTGATGTGCTGGCCGAGTGTGTCGATGCGCTACCGCCTGGCTTGCAGGCTACCTTAAGGTGCCTGCGTACAGGGAGTGAGACGGGCGCGCAAATCGGCGCAAAAATGGACATCAATCTGACATCGGTAAGTAATAACTTCAGCGATATCTACAGAAGGATGCGCATCCAGCACATAAAGGCGCGAAAACACAAACGTATCATTGCGCGCCTGGCATACCTGCGCTCGGCCGAAAAGAAAAAAATGGTCGGGAAACCGGGCGCCCCAACATCTCCCGATAGCACGTGAGGACCATTCGGCCGGCGGAACGCAACTACATGCGTACCGCCGGCCGGTCTTTTTCTATGTATACTGTCTGAATGAAAAAGGAGGCAGGGCAGGGGGTTTTGTATCGCACGTATCGGCCCGCCAGCTTTGCCGAGGTCAGGGGGCAGCAGCACGTGACGGGAGTATTGGAAAAATCGATAAAGAACAAGAAGATATCTCACGCCTATCTATTCGCTGGGAGCCGGGGAACAGGGAAGACATCGGTAGCGCGCATTCTCGCGAAGGAGCTCGGTGTTTCTGCGAAAGACCTCTACGAAATAGACGCCGCTTCGAACAGAGGAATCGACGACATTCGCGAGCTCCGTGAAGGTGTGTATGCGATGCCCTTCGAATCTCCGTACCGGTTTTACATTATCGACGAGGCGCACATGCTCACGAAAGATGCATGGAACGCTTTCCTGAAGACGCTTGAGGAGCCGCCATCCCACGCCATTTTCGTCCTCGCGACGACGGAGCGCGACAAGGTGCCGGAGACGATACAGTCGCGTTGCGAGATATATACATTCAAACAGCCGACGCGGGAGATGCTCGCGGAAAACGTTGCCGACATTGCGAAACGCGAAGGGTTTTCCCTTGAGCGCTCGGCGGCCGAGCTCGTCGCGCTTCTCGCCGAAGGTTCGTTCCGCGATTCACTCTCCATCCTGCAGAAAGTACTGGCCATATCAGATAATAAAAAAATCGAGGTGGGCGAAGTGGAAGCGGTGACGGGCGCGCCGCGCGGAGAGTTGGTGCGGAAACTGCTTGAGGCACTGGGAAAGAAAGACGCCGACAGCGCGCTCAAGGCAATACGCACGGCCGTTGCCGAGAACATGGACGCGCGCACACTGGCAAAACTTCTAATACATCGCATGCGCGTTGTCCTCCTTATGCGCTATGCGCCGGATCTTGCAGAGACACTCTCGCGGGAGATGACTGCAGACGACCTCACTCTCGCGAAGTCGCTTTCTAAAGAGCCGGGCGTGAATTCCGAAACGCTTCGCTTGCTTCTCGGGGCGTACTCGCAAATGGCCTACGCCGCCGTGCCGCACTTGCCGCTTGAGCTGGCGGTGATAGATATTTGTTCGACCGAGGGTTTGAAGTCGGAAGGGAAGTAAGGCAAGATACGTAGGCACTTGGGGGATCGTCTAATGGTAGGACAGCGCCCTTTGGAGGCGTGAATCTTGGTTCGAGTCCAAGTCCCCCAGCAACCGAGCGTCGAGCGAGGGCGTACTGAGGCCAGCAGGCCGAATGTGCCACTATAAAATCTTCACGCCAGAGGCGTGTTAGATTTTCAGTGATCCTGAGAGGCGAAGCCTCGAAGGACCACCGAAATATGTATTTTGTATATCTCCTGCAATGCAAAGACGGGTCTATCTATACAGGCATTACCAATGATTTGAAACAACGACTAGAACGACATAAGGCCGGCGTGGGAGGAAATTACACCCGGGCCAAAGGGGCAGAGAAAATCCTCTACACGGAGGGGCATGCTGACAGAGGTTCTGCGCTCAAGCGCGAAGCCGAGATAAAACGCTGGACGCGACAAAAGAAACTGGACTTGATACGATGATTTCCACAATACAATGATGTGTGGGATGATGTGTGTATATGGATATAAACAAAGTGCCCAAGCAATTCTGTGAGAACATTTCCGTCGCTTATTCGCAGGAGTTTTTCATAATGGCGATGATGACTGGCGAGGCCGGCATCGCCTATGCACTCTCGCCGCAGCACATGAAGCGCCTTTCCCAATATCTCACGCACCAGATAGCGGAGTACGAGAAGAATTTCAGTGAAATAAAGGCGGAGTGGAAGCCCGGGATGATGAGTCCTATACAGACGAAAGACGTAATGGGAGGAGAACAAAAATAGGAAATTTTGACAAGCAAGCAGGATAGTTCATACTGTCGCGCATATGAAGAACCTAACATGGGTTTTAGTATTAATTCTTATTGGCGGATATTGGCTGATGCAAGGGGCAGGAAGCGCCCCTGCTGCTGAAGACCTTGGCGCATATCCTTACGCATGTGAGAACGGCGCGGAATTTACGATGTCGCCATCATCCGACATGCGTTCTATCACGCTGACTGCCGGGTCGCAGGGAATGTTCACCGGCAGTGTCACTCTAAACCAAGCGACCTCGACGGCGGGCGCACGCTACGAAGGCAGTACAGCGGGTAACACGGTTGTCTTTATCGGCGCAGGCGAAGGGGTGCAGTTGACTGTGGGTAGTGAGACGACGACCTGCAATCCAAAACCGAATCCCGACTCGCCGCCCTGGAACTGGGGCGACGCGGGCGAGGGCGGCGGTGTGAAGCAAGACGTCGGTCTTATCGTGAGCGAGAGCATCGTCGGGAAATGGCAGAGCGTAGACGATGCAAAGTTCGCACGCGAATTCAAAGATGGCGGTGTAGCGGTAGACACATACGAGGGCAAGAATGTCACGAACGGAACGTGGAGGGTCTTTACGAAAGAAAACCCGATAACAGTCGCGTTCCCGCTTGAAGCAAACGCCGTCTACATCCAAATGACCATGCAGGGCACGCAGGCCGACGCGCTAAATTTCAAGCTCGGCAAGCTCACGCCCGAAGAGCTTGAACTCGTCTACATGGACCGCGGCGGTGTTCTTAGATTCAAGAGCGTTCAATAATCACCTTATGGCAAAACGACCGAGTCAGGATATCAGGAGGAAGAAGTCGCGCTCCAAAAAGACGAAGAAGCGTCTCGAAGCGAAACGCGTCATGCTCGAGAAGACGGGCTACAAATGGTGATAGCTACATTGCATACCAGCAAGGGAGACATAGCGCTGGAGATGATGGAGAGGGACGCGCCGAAGACGGTCGCGAATTTCGTGAAGCTCGCGAAATCGGGCTTTTACGACGGCACCAAATTTCACCGCGTCATCAAGGATTTCATGATACAAGGCGGCGACCCGCAGACGAAAGACGACGCACTGATGGCGCGCTGGGGGACGGGCGGTCCGGGATACAAGTTTGAAGACGAGATACATGCCAACAATAGGAACCAGACTGGGACGATTGCGATGGCGAATGCCGGACCCAACACCAACGGCTCGCAATTCTTCATCAACACCGCGAACAACAACTTTCTCGATGGAAAGCATACGGTTTTCGGTCGCGTGACCGCCGGGATGGACGTGGTAAAGGCGATAGGAGGATGCAAGACCGGCGAGGGCGACAGGCCTGTGGAGCCGATGATCATCACGAGTGTGAGCGTGACATAACAAGGATAATTCTGTGCAGTAAGGTCAAAACTTTGACGAACAGTCGAAAATAGGTTACATTGCAGGCACATCCTCGCTCCTGCCTCTGTTCGAGCGACACCCCAAATCGACTTTGAGGTGTTTCTCGGCGTGTGCTGGAGATGAGAGGATGCGTACGCAACTATGGGAAGCAACTGAAAATGCAATTCGACACTATCGGTGAGATGCTCGAGTTCGTGAAGCACCTGCATGCGTCTCGCCAAAAAATGTCCGAAAAGGACGGCGAAAAGCAGAAGAAACCCAGGGTCGTCAAAGAAGCGGCCCGGGTCTAGGGCAGGATCCCAAGCAACAAAGCCATGGCACGCTCAGCGCGCCATGGCAGCTTTTTTATGTGGTGATGTAATGTCGCTGCAAAGTTTGGCACTCAATCGTGGTAGCATGCATTCGATGTTGATAGACGAAGTCACGATGAAGCTTCACGCAGGGAATGGCGGGCGCGGTGCCGTTGCGTTCAACAAAGTGAAGTTGATGCTGGGCCCCACGGGCGGCGACGGCGGCAGAGGTGCTTCTATTTACCTGGAGGGTGTCGCAGATATAAATGCGCTGAAGCCATTCGCGAGCCGCAAGGAAATACAGGCAAAGAACGGCGGCAACGGCCGAGGACAGTTTATCGACGGCCCGGACGGAGCCGATCTGATACTCAAAGTGCCGGCGGGCACGCGCATCGTCAACGTGGAGACCGGATATGTGCAGGAAATCACCCGCACAGGGGAGCGCGTCTTGGTTGCTGGCGGTGGCAAGGGCGGGCGCGGCAATTTCAAATTCCGCTCGAGCACCAACACGTCACCGAAAGAGTTCGAAGAAGGCACGGAGGGCGACACGATGACGTATCGGCTCGAATTGCGGCTGATAGCCGACGTCGGGCTTGTGGGACTGCCAAACGCTGGCAAGTCGAGTCTCCTCAACGAGCTCACCGCCGCAGGAGCCAAGGTGGGGAGTTATGCGTTCACAACCCTCGAGCCGAACCTCGGCGCATATTACGGACTCATTATCGCCGATATTCCCGGCCTCATAGAAGGAGCCTCGGAGGGCAAGGGGCTCGGCGTAAAATTTCTCAAACACATCGAGCGCACGAAAACACTTTTTCATCTCGTCTCGGTCGAATCTGACGATGTCGTACATGATTACGAAACGGTTCGCAGCGAGCTCAAGAAATACAATCCCGCACTTTGCGAAAAAGAGGAGCACGTGTTTCTCACCAAAAGCGATTCTGTGCCACAGACGGAACTCACGGAAAAACTCGCGGCGTTCAAGAAAAAGAAAATAGTCGCCACGCCGATATCAATCCTCGACGAGAACACGCTCGACGAGGTCAAAAAGATACTCAACAGCATCAAGGACGAAAAAGGTCTCTAACAAAAAGCATCTGAGATATCCGTATGATAATCTCTTAGTATGAGTGCGATGGAGGAGGCCGGCGGCAAAACCCTCGTCACGCCGGGAGCAAAATATGAGCAAATGGGGAAGATTCCCTTTTTTGCCGGTTACGACCCCGAAAGTAAAAAACTAACGCTTCGCGGCGCGACGCACTTTCCGCCTGAGGTGCTGGACTTCGCTGATTCGATAGAAATTCTTGATGCCTCGAATTGCGGGCTATCCGCTTTACCTCAAGATTTCGGACGCTTGCGAAATCTCAAGGTCGCTTTCTTTTCTAACAATCTGTTTGAAGAAATCCCGGAAGTTCTTTCCCAATGCTCAAATCTTTCCATGCTGGCCTTCAAATCGTGCAAAATTGCCCGGTTTCCGGAAAACGCACTCCCCCCTAGTATTCGATGGTTAATGCTTACCGACAACCTTCTCACAGAACTACCGGCTTCTATCGGCGCATTAACACACCTGCAAAAACTCGCGTTGGCAGGAAATCGCCTCAGCTCTCTGCCCGATGAAATGGCCGCATGCCGGGAGTTGGAGCTTCTCCGCATCTCGGCCAATAACTTTACGTCACCGCCACCCGACTGGCTTTTCAGTCTTCCTCGCCTCGCTTGGTATGGGGACGCCGGCAATCCTTTTTCCGCCAAGAGTGCCGTAGAACAAACTCCTCTGTCGGAGATATCCTGGAATGAGATAGCACTCGGTCGAATGATAAACGAAAGCCCCTCGACGACCGTTTACGAAGCCACGGTTACGGCGACGGATGAGCGAGTAGCGGTAAAAATATTTAAAACGGGATTGGCAAGTGACGGGTACCCCGCCGACGATATGCACGCATCTATTGCGGCAGGGGAACATGAAAATCTCATACGAATCATCGGGCAACTTACGCAAACTCCGGACGATAAACATGGGCTTGTTCTTTCACTCGTCCCCTCTACGTATACGAAGCTCGGCCTTCCTCCTAATTTCGATACATGCACGCGAGATACGTTTCCTGAGAGCGTTTCTTTTTCCTTGCCTTATGTCAGGAATGTCCTACGGGGTGTGGCTTCGGCAGGAAGACATCTGCACGGGCACGGATTGGCGCACGGAGATCTCTACGCCCACAACACCCTCTCAAATGCCGAGGGACATTCTTTGCTCGGAGATTTTGGCGCGGCATCACTTTATGACCCATCGTCAGGCAAAGCACGGGAGCGATTGGATGTAAGGGCATTCGGGTGTCTCATGGACGACCTCTTGAGTCGGTGTGAGAAAGGTAGTCCTACGGAGGACATCGCAAAGCTGCGAAGTTTACAAGACGCTTGTATGAACGCAAGCGTATCGGAGCGTCCGCTGTTCAGTGAAATTTGTGAGGCTTTGAAGTAAGAGGGCCGGAGAGCATCGACGAGGTCAAAAAGATACTCAACAGCATCAAGGTCACAGAGGGTATCGAGAGTTGAATGAACGGGTCTCGATCGTACAGCGCCGGTATTTCTAGGTGAGATCGATACATCGTGCTATAGTGTTTATGAAGGTCGCATCTCGTTTACCAGAACAATATTTCCTGCTATGACCGATGAAACAAAACCGGCTACGCCGGCGGCTGTGCCTCAAACGCCAGTGGCCTCGACGACGCCTGCGACTCCCGCAGCGCCAGCGACTCCCGCAACTAACCCTGTTGCATAAAGAAAATCGCCGGCTTTCACGCCGGCGTTCTCTTTTTTCAGTGTGGTAGGGTGCGGCTGGCAAGCCAATATGGTACTATTTTCGTTATGGATACGGTAACGCTCATCCTACAGACCCTGCTTTCATTTCTCCTCCAGTTCGTCACGCTCTTCGTAAATTTTCTTATCTCCGTTCTCACGCTCTTTCTCGATTTCTTCCGAAACCTGATCGGTTTTGCATCATAGATACCCATATGAACACGCAAAAAAAGAAGCGGGGAGTTGCTCGCGGCTCGGCGCGATGGTACGCAAGCCGGCTTGAGGGCGTGCGAAAAAATCTCGGCATCACAAAGGTTAGGAAATCAAAAGGCGCACGAAAAGGACGGCATTTAAAAAAGTCGGTGAGGGCTCGCGCTTCCAAGAAGCGAACAGTTTAAATGGCCTCGTGCCAAGCCGTCGGATGGTGAAGGATTGACACTTTGACAAAATGTTTTGTACTTGGTAGCTTCTATCAGATATGGCTGCGAGGGGGATTAAAGTCGCGAAATTCGGCGGCACTTCGATGGGCTCCGCTGAAGCGATGCGGCGAGTCATCTCCGTCGTTCGCAGGCCGCAGAGAGACGCGCGTATTGCCGCCGTCATCGTTTCCGCGATGAGCGGTGTGACCGACCAGCTCATCAAGATAGCGGTGCTCGCATCGAAAAAGGATTTTTCATACAAAGAGCTCCTTGCCGCTCTTGAGACGCGGCATCTTGATACCGTGGAGAAGCTCGTCAGTGAACGGAATCAAGCGAAAGCCCGCGTCGAGATAGAGAAAATGTTCCGATACCTTTCCGAGGCGGTTCAGGGTATTCGGCTCATGCGCGACCTTTCTCCGCAGACGCTCGACTACATAATGAGCTACGGTGAGCGACTCTCCGCGCACCTCCTCACGGAGGCAATGAACGATCAGGGAGTTGCCGCAGAATATCTCAACGCGCGGAAGATAATCGTAACGAACGGACACTTTGGAGCGGCGAGCGTGGACTTCAAGGCAACGAATATAGCTACGCAGAAATACTTCCGCACACACAAAAAGCTTCAGATAGTGACGGGATTCATTGGCGCGTCGCCAGATAAAAAAACAACGACCTTAGGCCGCGGCGGGAGCGACTACAGCGCAGCCATCGTCGGGGCGGCGCTCGGCGCGCGTGTGATAGAAATATGGACGGATGTTTCCGGCGTTTATACCGCCGATCCGCGCCTCGTTAAGAACGCAAAGGTTGTGCCCGAACTCGCCTTCGAAGAAGCCGGTGAGCTTGCGTACTTCGGCGCAAAAGTCCTTCACCCGAAAACAATACTGCCGGCGATGCGAGAGAAGATACCGGTCCGTGTTCTCAATACCTTTAAGCCGGCCGACAAAGGCACGACGATAGTTTCCAGTTTTGCCGAACGAAAGGTCAAAAGCCACACGGTCGAAGCACTCACGTTCAAACGCCCGGTCATCGTCATCCATCTGCAATCACCCGAATTCTTCGACGTCAACGGTCTCATGGCCAGAATATTCGAGATATTCGACGGATATCGCACCAGCGTTGATATCGTTGCGACCTCGGTTGCGGGCGTCACGCTCACTATCGACAGCGATAAGCACTTGAACGAGATAGTAGAGAGGCTCAAGAAGCTTGGCAGTGTCAGTGTCGTGAGAGGAAAGGCGATCGTGTGCGCCGTGGGCGGTAGCGTGAACGTTGCGGGAGTCGCCGGAAAGATGTTCACCGCTCTCGGAAAGAACAATATCGCCGTCGAACTTATCTCGCAGGCAGCTTCGGGCATCTCAATCACGTTCGTAGTGCGCGAGCGCGACGCCGAGAAGGCACTCAAGGTGCTTCACAAAGCATACATCAGTTAGTACAGTTGAATCATGAAGAAAATTCCAGTAGGAATCCTCGGCGCGACAGGCATGGTCGGGCAAAAGTACATCGAGTTGCTGCAGAACCATCCGTGGTTCGAGGTTGTATATGTGGCGGCTTCGCCGCAATCGGCGGGCAAGAAGTACAAGGACGCGCTGAAGAGCGGCTGGGTGGTCGGTGGCGAATTGCCGGAGGCTGTGGCGAACCTCACGGTGCAGGACGTCGCCGATGTCCAAAAAGCCGCAGGGGTATGCAAATTCGTCTTCTCCGCTTTCGAAATGCCTGAGAAAGACATGATACGAAAATTCGAGGAGAGCTACGCGGCCGCGGGCATGCCTGTCATCTCGAATGCTTCCGCGCACCGATGGACAGAGAACGTGCCGATGCTCATCGGGGAGATAAATCCTCATCACCTCGATATCATCCCCGCACAGCAGAAGGCGAACGGCTGGAAAAAGGGCTTCATCGTCGTGAAGCCCAATTGCTCGCTCCAGAGCTATCTGACGCCTATCCATGCCCTTATGGAGGCAGGCTATGAGGTGCAGAAGCTCATCATCACGACCCTACAGGCCGTTTCCGGGGCCGGATACCCGGGGGTCGCAAGCTGGGACATCGTAGACAACGTCGTGCCATTCATCGGCGGCGAGGAGGAGAAAACAGAGCAAGAGCCGCTCAAAATACTCGGCGAGGCGAAGGGTGGGAAATTCGTTCCGCACAAAGGCCTCGCGATATCGGCGCACTGCAACCGCGTGCCGGTTTCCGACGGTCACCTTGCCTGCGTCAACATTCTCTTCGGCAAAAAGAAGCCGAGCCGCGAGAAGATACTCGATATTTGGAAGAAATTCCGCGGTGAACCGCAGAAACTCGACTTGCCATTCGCGCCTAAGCAGCCGATCATCTATCGCGAAGAGCCGAATCGTCCGCAGCCGAAAAAAGACCGCGACGCCGACAAGGGAATGGCAGTCACCGTCGGACGCCTGCGAGAAGACAACATCTTCGATTTCAAATTCGCGGCACTCTCGCACAACACCATCCGCGGCGCCGCCGGCGGCGGCATCCTGAACGCCGAACTCGCATTCAAGAAAGGACTCGTTTCTTGATCTCCTCCTGCCGTCTCGTGATCGCCTCGGAAAGTTCCTCAGGTGAGATACGGGGGTTGTCGTTCAGCGCATGAAGAGCCGCTTCCGTCACGCCCCCTTTCGTCGCCATTTTTTTGAGGAGTTCGTCGGGTTCGCCCTTTGGCGCGGTGGCAAGAAGTTCCTGTGGATACGAATGAAATAACCAGGCGAGATATTTCAGGTGCTCGGCGACGTCCATATCCGGATGCACCTTTGAATAGAGGAGTGTTGTATATAGGTGTGTGATACCGGGGGTAAAGGCATCGAATCTTTGTTCGTCGTCGAAAATAATATTTCTTTTCCCGAGCCGCTCAAAGATCCAGCGATAATTGCACTCGTCGAAGTCGAGGCCCTTCACGTAGCCCATGTAGTTCCACCATGGATCAGCCATTGCTCGCGCGACAGGACGCCCCGTGATATCCCGGATGCTTTTCATAGGGACTCCTACTGCGAACGACAGGATCTGTGCTCGCGGTTTGAGTGTTTGGTGTATATCTGCGGCAAGAGCAGTAAGATGCTGTGGCTGCACTGTGATGATCACCAAATCCGATCGAGACGCGATTTCAGGGTTGTGATTCTTGTCGACGGTGCCGGTGACACGCATCTCCGGCGGTTTTATCTCGTCCAGTCGTTTCGCAAGGCTCTGTCCGAAGTGTCCCTGTGCACCCAAAATTCCGATGTTTGTTTGCTGCATGTTTTCAAACCCGTTGTCTTGGTCTTCTGTGCCTTGCCGCATTTTTTCCACCATTCCTACATCATAGCCTACCAGGGGACGATGGGCATAACGATATACGGTGAGATGTTATCTCACTGTGTTTCGATTTACGGCATTTGACAGAGAGTGAAACTTTCGCCTCAAATCTTGAGAAATGAGGCGATTCGGCGTTCGCCTTGAGGCGATTATGGCACGTTAATGGCGGACGAAAAACTGCCCTCGATCATCAAGGCGACGCCTTGATGACGTTGAACGCCGAACTCGCGTTCAGGAAAGGGTGCTTACAGTGAGATGTTATCTCACTGCCTTTCGAGTTCACTCGATGTTGGAAAATCGCGACTGCTATGCCTGACGTGAATGACAACAACTTCTTTTTTGGTGAGTCTATGGTAGACGAGATAAGGATAGCTTGTCACGAGAATAACGCGAACGTCTTCAATGTCCGTATTACGCGCGATTCCTGGGAACAGCGCAAGAAGGTCGATCGTCGACTCGATAGCGAGACGAACATGTTCAGCTCCACTTGAACTGTGAGGCACGAGGTACGCGCGGATGTCGTGGAGGTCTTGGGTTGCCTGCGGGATAAGTCGCAATTTCATGCCCACCTACTGCGGAGCGCCTTTTTTATGGCAGCAGCGGATGCGTACCTTTTTTGCTTCGCTTGTTTGAGGCCCTTAAGAACGGTTGCACGATGCTCTCGTGGTACTTGAA
>MFMA01000014.1 GCA_001783355.1 Candidatus Kaiserbacteria bacterium RIFCSPLOWO2_01_FULL_54_20
TGTTCAGAGTTTTTGCGTGCGGGAACGGACGCTCGTATTCGTATGTGACGAAATCGGCGCCGCGATACAGTTTTTTGTCGGGGAAGAGGGGGTTGAGGGGAAGAACGAAGAGGGAAGGCTGGCTTCCTCCTATCAATAGTATTTTGAGATTGTAGGTTTCCGACCCCGTTTCTTTTACAAGCTCTTGCACAGTTCCTTGTATGGAACTGTCGAACGGATGCTCAAGTCCGATTATGCGGGCGGATTCCACGAGCCGTTCGAGGTGGTCTTTGAGAAAGTACGGAGTCCCATGTACCACACGAATCGTCTCGTAGACGCCGAATCCATACGGGTACTCGATGTTCGCTAGCGGGACAACGGCGTCTTCGACAGGCAGGAGCTCCCCGTTCTTCGAGAAATACTTGAAGTCCATACTGTTCCGTAACTGTATCGGACTCTTGAGATCTGACCTATAGCTAGGATGTCGGGGGTATTTTTCGCAGTATCACCTCGATCTCCTTCAAGCCGACCGGCTTAGTGAGATGGTGATCAAAACCTGCCCGCCGCGCCTTTTCTTTGTCTTCGTTCTGCCCGTACCCCGTAAGCGCGACAAGCGTGGCATGCGTTCCGCCTTTCTTCTCTTCGTCCCGCAGGCGTCTCGCGACACCGTAGCCGTTCAGATCAGGTAACTGGATGTCTATGATGGCGACCTGCGGGTGGAATTGCCCCGCTTTCTCCAAAGCTTCAGTGCCCGTGTACGCGACCTCTACGTCATGTCCGCGCATGCGCAAGAGTTTGCCGAGAGCGTTGGTCGCCGCCTCGTTGTCGTCTACCACGAGTATCGTCCGTGCATGTTTCGCATGCTTCAAGGCACGGCCCCCTTGGAGGGTCCTCCTATCGACCGGCGTCGAAGACTCCAAGTACACCGGAACAGGCAGACGCACCACAAATTCGGAGCCGTGGTTTTCCCCGTCGCTCACGGCCTCGATGGTGCCGCCATGCATCTCCACGAGCCGGCGGGTAAGCGAGAGCCCGATGCCGATGCCCGCCGAACCGTATTTTTTGCGTTCGATCTGGAAGAACGGCTCAAAGATGCGCGAGAGCATATGCTTTGGAATACCGATGCCGCTGTCGCGCACGCGGACCATTGCCACCTTGCCTTCGCGCGCGACCGAGACCTCTATCCTTCCTCCGGGGTCCGTGTATTTTGCAGCATTGTTCAGGAGGTTGACGAATACCTGCTCAAGTCGCACCGGATCTGCCTCCAGATATATCTTTTCGGGCGGTTTGGTCACGGAGAGCGTGTGTCCGCGCGCGTGTACGAGGAATTGCGTCGTAGCGACGGAGCGGTCGACGGTGTCGCACAGCGCGACGGTCTCTTTCGAAAGCTCTAGTTTATTCTGCGAAATGCGCGAGATATCCAAGAGGTCGTCCAAAATAGTCGCCGTAGTCCGAACGTGCTCGTCTATCGTTTTGAGCAAGGCAGGTGAGTCGGTGGCATTACGTCCCCCCAACTTCAGGAGTTCCACGGAGCTAAGAATAGCGGCCAGTGGATTTCGCAGTTCGTGAGCGAGGATGGCGATGAACTCGTTCTTTGCCTCATCCTTCGAGTTGAGCTCTTGCATCGCTACCTCCATTTGGTCGATGTGAGACTTCAGGAGCTCTGTCGCGTCTCGCCGCTCTTTGGTGAGAGCGGCGAACGAAAGAAAGATCGGTGCGATAAGAATGGTAAAAAGCTCGATCGAGAAGAGGCGCTGGTTGAGAGGTGTTTCGGAGAGCTGCGGCGAGAGGAGGGGACCGGCCATGCCGAACGCGGCGAGCAAAAAGAGCCCGAGTATCATGGCGCGGACATTCAAGCGCAGCGCCATCCACACGAAGATCGTAATGAGACCAGCGAGCAGGATGAATGAGAATGAGTGGCCAAGTGGTGTCCAGAAGAGCACATACAGCGTTGCCGATAGGGCGCCAAAGGCGGATGCAATTTCAACTTTTTGCCAAAGGTTATTGAGCCCGAACGGCCGCCACGGTATCCACGAGGTAAGAAGGGGCGTAAGAACGAGAATGCTCAATAGGCGTCCCGCCCACGACCTCGTCCACAAAACGTAGAGCGTCTCCGGAAGCGCGCCGGTGAGCGCTTGCATGCTGACGATGATGGTCGGAGCTATCGCAGCGATAACGAACGCGAGCCCGGTGAAGATAAGCGTGTCGCGCATGTTGGAAAAAGAGCCATCGAACCCGTAGCGCTTGAGCAAGTACGCGCCCGCGATAGGTGCGAACGTTTGGGCGAACGTGGCGACCGCGATGGTGATGAACGAGGGGTTCGAAGGGCTGAAAAGGGCGGCGAGGAAGAGTGCGCACGCTATCGGTATCCACATCTTGTAGCCGCGGAGCAAAACGGCGGCAAGCGCGATGCCTGCTGGCGGCCAGATGACCGCGGGTGAAGTGTCCCATGCGTAGAAAATGTATTGTCCGAAACCGGCGGTCGCGACGAGTACCAAAAAAAGGACAAGCGAGAAGGAGGGGTCGGACAGTGGCAGTTTCGTGAATGCAGCAAGACGGACCGCTAATGCGTTGAACAGAGGGACCTCCGTGCTCGGCGTAGCGGAGCTTGCTGCGTCCGTGGGTCCTGGTGCCATAGCATCGAGAGGGAAGCGCGTTTACGTCACGAAACGATAGCCGACACCCCGAACCGTCTCAAAACGGGCCGAGTCGCGGACACCTGAGAGTTTCTTGCGCAGGTTCTTCATATGTACGTCGAGAACATTACTCCAGGTGAGCGAATTGAAGTCCCACACCTGATTGCATAGATCTTCCCGTTTCAACACCTCGTTGGGACGGCGGAGAAAACATTCGAGGAGAGAATACTCTTTGAGCGTGAGCGATATCTCCTTCTTTCCTTCGAAAAGACGCCGGGCGGCACTATCTACAGTGAGTTCGCCCACGGTGTACACGACCAGCTGTGCGACGGTCGGCCGTCGCAAGACGGAACCGATGCGAGCGATGAGCTCTTCAGATGAAAACGGCTTGACCACATAATCGTCCGCACCGCTGTTGAGAAGCTCGACTTTGTATTTGGTCTCGCTTTGACCGGTGACGATAATGATGGGCGTCGTAACGCCTTCTTGCCGTACACCTCTGGTCAAGCTCATACCATCCATGTCCCCGAGCGTAAGATCGAGAATGACGACGTCGTACTCGTTGCGGTAGAGAAGAATGCGCGAGCGCGCTTTTTCCCCCGTGCTGAGCCAATCAACCGCAAACCCTTTGAACTCAAGAAGTTTCTTGAGATTTACTGCTACTACCTCCTCGTCCTCTACGATGAGCAGGCGCATGTCCGCCAGTATACCTGCTCTACATGAAAAAATCATGAACTCAATTTAGATCGTATTTCCTGCATAAAATGCACATATTCGCACATCCACTTTAGCTCGAGACTCTAGCCAGCTTTGCAGGACCGGAGATTCATTAAGTCTTCATGCTATGCGTCGTAATGTGACGCCCTAGTACGACGTCTTCATGAGAGCCGCGCTTTTTTGTCGGAAAGCGTCAGGCGCCGGTCGCAGCGGTTATTTTATCCACGAAAAATTAATTAGGTACACGTTATGAATAATCAAAGTTTCATTATCGGGTTGCTTGTTGCGCTCGTTCTCTTGGGAGGGGGATGGATGTTTCTCACTACCATAAATGCCGTGCCGGGGGGTACGGCGACCACGACGCCGTCCGGTACCGACACGCAGGGTTTTACGCCGACACCGACTCCTGATACGGGAAGCGCGGCGGCGCCGAGCGTGGTCACTGACCGGAATGTGTCGCCGTCCAATTCGACCGCGGTCGTGACGGGGAAAGTGACACCCAACGGAGCTCCGACTGCCTATTGGTACGAGTATGGTGTGTCGGCCACTCTCGGTGAGAGAACCTCTTCACAGTCGGTGGGCTCGGGCTGGAGCGCCATTCCTTCTCCAGGCTACATCACCGGTTTGCGCGCGAATACCCTCTACTACTTCCGCTTGAGCGCGCAAAACGCATATGGGACCGTGAATGGCGCGATGTACAGTTTCAACACCAACGACGACCCTCCGCCTCCGGGTTTGCCTCCGACGGCGAGCACGAATGCCGCAACGGATGTGACGCGCGTGAGCGCCACCCTGAACGCGCGGGTGAATCCCCGCGGCTCTCAAACGACCTATTGGTTTGAGTATGGCGGCAGCACTGAGCTCGGACAGGTCGCCGCATTCCAGTCGGGCGGCAGCGGGGAAGCATCGCTTACCGTTTCCGCATCGGTCTCCGGATTGAATCCGCTGACGAAGTATTACTTCCGCATCAATGCACAAAACCAGTTTGGTACGGTCAACGGCGCGACACAAAGCTTCACCACCAAAGGCCCTGCCTCTCCAGGCGCACCCACGGCAGATACGAGGTCTGCGAGTGATGTTGGTACGTCTACAGCGACACTGAACGGCCGTGTGAACCCGAATGGCGACGAGACGACGTACTGGTTCGAGTACAGCACCGACTCGCTCTTGGGTGCAGTATTGAGAAGTACGACAGCGCGGCAGTCGGCAGGTTCGGGTACGAATCTTGTATCCGTTGATGCGGACGTTTCCGACTTGAATTCGAAAACCACCTATTTCTTCCGCCTAGTCGCAGAAAATAGCATGGGTGTCGTGCGCGGAGACCGCGTAACCCTCAGGACCAAGTAAATTGATCAAAAAATATGCCATGCAAAACATGTAGAGGAGCAACTGAAGGGTATAAGTGTGATGTGTGTGGAGCGGAAGCCAAAGAGCATGATGCAAACCACGCGTGCGGCAGTGAACATTGTGTCGCGAAGTGTGTGGGATGCGGAGAAGCGGAGACGAAATGTTCCTGTGGTGGAAGCTCCGACAGCTGAAATCCAACCCATCGACGAAGCTCAGGGCGAGACGGCTCAAATACCGGTACATGAGCCGTTCGACGCTGGTCGCGACTAGTCAGAACCGACCTTGTCTCTACTCTGGTGGGCAGGGAGGGACTAGGCCAAGAACACTTTTTCTCGCCGCCGCTCGAAAAAGTTTCTCGGCCCTGCTCGCGCGACCCGTTCTCTCGAACGGGTGCCCAGCGCTCGCCTGCAAGTCCCCCCTGCTTCCTACAAAACAATAGTCGCCCGACGCCTCACGTCGTTCTCATTTGTTTTGTGGGCAGGGAGGGACTTGCACCCTCACGCCTTGCGGCACTAGGTCCTAAACCTAGCGTGTATTCTATTTCACCACCTGCCCAAGCCGCTAATCCTATAGTAAAAAGCACCGTTTGTCTGTTCACCTTGCCGCACGGTGGAGAATTCATGCTTCCTTCATGACGTTTATACTACTCTTAGGACTTAATCACCCATATCATTTATGGCAGATACAATCGTCACAAATTCTCCAGGGACAAACGACAGCGGCGCAGCGGGATGGGCTGTGGCGCTGGTCATCGTTATTGCTGTCGTCGTAGGTGGCATCGTCATGTACCAGCGCGGCATGTTCGGTACACCAGAATCGTCAGACACAACGAACATCAATGTCACTATACCGACTCCAGTGCCGGATACCACCGGAAATACCAAACCGTAAGCAGTCGGTCTTTTCTACCTCCTTCGACTTGGAGACCGTGTTTTGGCGGTACTCACTTCGTTCGTGTCGTCACGCATATTTTTCTGCTGAAAAATTGCGCGATCCTTACAGGATCAGTACACCTTGAGGATTTTTTTTTCGCGAGTACGCTCGAGAAAATCTCTCAAGGTCTTGCGACGCTCCATGTATTCGCCTCTCACCCGCCTCGCAGCCAAGCTGCTCCGGCTCGGACAAAGCACAAAATCTGCCACCGGCAGATTCTTGTGTCTTTGTCCGCCCTGTAGGCTCTGGGAAACCCACGGTTTTCCCAGTCCTTCCTCCACGGGAAAACAGTTGTTTTCCCGACCCCTTTCATCCAACTGGTCGACCATTCACTTCGTTCATGTCCGCCCAGTTGGAGTCGAACCAACGACCTTACGCTTAAGAGGCGTCTGCTCTACCAGCTGAGCTATGGGCGGAAATAACGCACCATCCATACGAAAAGATGGCCGGTCACCAGATATTACACGATTTTTGCGAGTGGGTCAGGTGTGGGCCTAGGCCAAGAGCTTGTTTGCTTTTGTGCCGGGAGTGGGAGTCGAACCCACATGACCTTGCGGTCACGACATCTTAAGTGTCGCGCGTAGACCAGTTCCGCCATCCCGGCTCACGTACAACTATATACGATTTGAGGCCCGAGCGGGAATTGCACCCGCGCAATAAGAGTTTTGCAGACTCCTGCGTTTCTACTTCGCCATCGGGCCCTATCAAAGTCGCTTCAAGATGCGGCATACATGCACGTCTACCCACGCGGGGCGTTCCTTGAAGTACTGCATAAATATATCGTATTTTCTGCGTAAATATAGTCCTCGACTTGCCGAGAGGCCATACATAAAAGTAAACAATTTTACGCTGCTTTCTGTTGAATACCGGAGCTGATATGCCCCTTTCTTCGAATGTGCGTGAAGATAAAATTTACGTATTCCTGCATGTTTAATCAGTTGGTCGTTTAGTGTCCACAGAAATCTTCTACTCCCGCTGGTGAAAATGGTTCTCATACGTTTTGTCGCGTGGCTGTGGTCTGTGCCATAGTACTTTTCAAGAAAAACACATCCGTCACCATCGAAATATCCGCGTACAAAAGAATTCAGATATTTTTGGGGCACCGCGGGAAATCTCATGGTCAGAGATTTTCTCGGTGTCATGCCTATCTCAAAAAGGCGATTATAGAGGGTGTGACTTCCGATACGTAGTAGATATGCGCGTTTGTAGTTACCACCCTTGTCCCTTTCAAGAATCGCATGTTCCGAGCCAAGTAAGTCTCGGATGATTTCGATTCGATCGCGGTCGGTATTTATCACGTGAATGTATTTACCCCGAATATACGCGGAATCTTCCAAGTGACCATCCGCATATAAAAATCCAAGTACATACGCCATTTTTGAAGACCACGCATTAAAAAAACTCTCGTTGACTCTATATTTAATACCCACCCCATTATAATAAGGGGTAAAATAGTCACATGCAGGGCCATCACCGAAAAACCGGGGATTGTGGCAGAAATCGCTACTTTCTAGTTAATTCGTCTATGCGCTGGCGGTTCTTCTCGCCGTAATCGATCTCGAAATCGACGAGCGGCACCGGATGGAAGAGGGTGTGTTTTTTGACGTACTCGCGAAAATCACTGCGCGCACGCTTTGCGAATTTGAGGGCGGCCTCTTCCATCGTCTGCGGAAGGACGGAAAAAAGAATGACGACGTTCTTAAAATCGTCGGTCAGATCCGCGCGAGTGACGGTAATAAGACCGTTGACCGAAGGGTTCGCCGCCTCGCGCGCAAAAAAGTCGCCAGCGAGGTGCGCGAGAGCTTCCGAGACCTGTGTATGTCGGTGAGATCCCATACCCCTCACACGAAATGACCTGATCGCAGGCTTGTCGGTAGCCTTCTTTTTAATGCCGTAGTCGCCCCTGCGGAACTCTTCAAATTGTGCTCACGTTGTTTGGCATCCGCCTGCGATATGTATGCCTCGTAATAGAGCAGATCAAATGGAACGCGGGATTTTGTCGAGAAGTTTTTGCCCTCGTTATGTTCGGAAAAACGTCGCTTCAGATCGGTAGTGTATCCGATATATTGCTTCCCGTCTTTCCGGCTCATAAGCATGTAGACGTAGAACATAACAAGGTCATTTCGTGTGCAGGGGCATATCACTTGAGAGAGGAGGTGAAGCACTCGAGCGTGTCGCCTTGTACTATCTCGAACGGGCTCTCAATTTGCGCGCCGAATTCGCTTCCCGTTTCCACTCGGTCGACGTTCTGTTTGTGCGATTGCATATTCTTTATCTTGCCGACGCCGACTATTGTGCCTCGGCGCGTCACACGCACCGAAGCGTTTCGTGCCAGGTAGCCTTCGGAGACAGAACCGCCTACCACATGCGTTTCCTTCCGGGTCGAGAACTGCTTCAGCACTTTTGCCTTACCGAGCGATTCCTCGACCGTCCGCTTCGGGCGCGTGCTCTGCAAAAGCTCCTCAAGATGCTCGGCCAGTTTGTATATGATGTCGAAGGTCTCGATGCGTATACCGCTCTGACGCGCTTTGTCTTCCGCGATCTTATCCATCCCGACATTGAATCCGACGATGGTTGCCGGTGTAGAGCCTGCCATCGCACTCTTCACGTCGTTCTCGGTGATGTTGCCTATGCCGGAGAGCGTAATTCGTACGGAAGAACGACCGTCGTCCAGTTTTGCGGCCTCGTGCTCGATGGCCTCCAGCGAGCCCGATGTGTCGGCACGTACGATGATAGGAAGCGCAAAATGTTCTGACTCCTGTGGTTCGGGCACTGCCGCCGCCTGCGCTTGCACTGGGGTCGCGTTCCTCACATCGTCGGCTTCTTTCTTGTTGCGAAAACTCTTGAAAGAAGCGCCGACATTCGGCAGGTCGTCGAAGCCGGTGAGCGAGATAGGCATCGAAAAAGTGGCCTCAACAATTTTTTTGCCGGCGTAATCTTCCATGATTCGAACGGGGGATACCGTTCGCCCGGCGAGTACTGCCATGCCGTTTTTGAGCGTGCCGTTCGTGAGAATTAGGGTCGCAGCTAGGCCTCGCTTGGAATCCCGATGCGTCTCGATGATGTATCCTTCGGCCGGTATCTCAGGGTCGGCTTTGAACTCGTGCATCTCCGCAACTATCAGTATGAGGTCCATGAGTTCTTCTACACCGGTGCCGATCTTTGCCGAGATAGCCGTCCATGGCACGTCACCGCCGAGTTTATCGAGATAGACGCCATGTTCCGAAAGCGAGGACTGCGTCCGCTCGACGTTCGCGTTCGGTTTATCGATCTTGTTGATGGCTACGATGAAAGGGATTTTCGCCTCCCTGATGCTCGCGAGCGCTTCCAAGGTCTGCGCTTTGACTCCGTCGTCTGCCGCAACAACGAGTATGGCGATATCGGCGACGTTGGCGCCGCGCGCACGGATGGCTGCGAACGCCGCATGACCCGGCGTGTCGATGAAGGTTATCTTCTTGCTTTTATGAACTACCTCGTAGGCAGCGACGTGCTGGGTGATGCCGCCCGCCTCTTTTGCGACGATGTTCGACTTGCGAATGAAATCCAGGAGTGTTGATTTTCCGTGGTCAACGTGCCCCATTACCACGACAATAGGCGGCCTTGCCTGTAGGCCAACGGCCGAGGGACGCTCTACGGTATGTGCGGTGGGTTTTGTCATATGTCGTGGTGATTGCCATATCGGCGGATTTTGCGCAGTATACTCTTCTTATGTGGTTTTCCAATAAGCGGCGAATCTACCTTGATCATGCGAGCGCCCCGCCTGTTTTGCCTGAAGCGAGCTGGGCGATGCGCGAGGCGGAGAACCTTTCCGGCAATCCGGGGGCCATACACGCCGAAGGCGTCGCCGCGAAAAAAAGCCTTGAAGATTCGCGCACGCGCATAGCGAGTCTCCTCGGATGCAAAGGGCGCGAGGTAGTATTCACGTCGGGTCTTACAGAGGCGAATAACCTAGCGATAGTTGGCTTTGCGAAGCGCCTCGAACGTACCAAACGAACTCTCGCGGGAACGCATTGGCTCGTCAGCTCGATAGAGCACGATTCCGTGCTTGGCTGTTTTTCGGAAATAGAGCGGATGGGAGGCACCGTGTCACACATCGAGCCGGATGAGCGTGGAATTATTCTGCCGGAGTCGGTCGGGAAAGCACTCCGCCCCGAAACCGTTTTTCTTTCTGTCGGCTGGGCGAACAACGAGCTCGGCACCGTGCAACCACTCTCAAAAATAGCTCGCATTTTGAGAGCGCACGAAAAGAAACACGGAATCCATGTTGCCTTTCATTCGGACGCCGGACAAGCGCCACTCTACCTCTCCACGGTGGTCAGTACTTTGGGGGTGGACCTGCTTTCGCTAGGAGGAAACAAGCTGTATGGACCGCATGGTATCGGCGCTCTGTATGTGGGAAAAAATATTACCATCGCTCCGATTATGTTCGGTGGGAAGCAGGAAAAAGGTCTTCGTGCGGGAACGGAAAGTGTCGCGCTCGCAGCGGGACTTGCCGCGGCGTACGAAGTCGTTGCCCGTGAAAGACGGCAAGAAGCGGCTCGGCTCGGAGAGATGCGCGACCAACTCGCGAGCGAGTTGGTCGCGCATATCCCTGGGCTCATCGTAAACGGAGACTTGCGGCACTCGCTTCCGCACATGCTGAATGTCTCCATCCCGAACATCAGTAGTGAATATGTGACTCTCGCGCTCGATCACGCCAGCATAGCAGTCTCGACTAAGAGCGCGTGCCGTGAAGGGGAAGACAGCCGCTCGCACGTGGTGGAGGCACTGGGTGGCAAAAAATGGAGAGCCGAGAACACGCTTCGCTTTTCTTTCGGACGCGGAAATCGTCCGGGGGACGTCGCACAAACCGTACAGGCACTACGCGAGATCGTCGGAAAGAGCTCGTGATTGCACGGCTTTATAGACCTGCTACACTGCGGAAATGGACATGGAAGAACTCTCGAAATCCCAGATCGTTCTCCTCACGCTCCTCGTCAGCTTCGTTACGTCCATCGCAACGGGCATCGTAACCGTCTCTCTCATGGACCAAGCGCCTCCCGCGATAGCGCAAACGGTCAATCGCATTATCGAACGCACGGTGGAAAAAGTAGTGCCGTCTCCCGCAGGGCAAAGCGCCGCAGTCGTGACGACCGAAAAGACGGTCGTCGTAAAGGAGTCCGACCTTATCGTGCAGGCGGTCGAAAAAATTACGCCGAGCCTCGTGCGCGTATACACAAGTTCCGAAAAAGACCCAATTTTTCTAGGGTTAGGCATCGTTATTGATGCAGAAGGAAGTGTTATCGCCGACAGTACCATGCTTAGCGGGCTGAGCGAGGTTTCCGTCATCTTTT
>MFMA01000015.1 GCA_001783355.1 Candidatus Kaiserbacteria bacterium RIFCSPLOWO2_01_FULL_54_20
CTTTCATGGTCATGAAAGCGACGGTAACCTACTTATGATCTATCCAGTGTCGTTTGGGTAACCTTATTTATGATCTATATCGAAAGGTTGAACGAAGCACATGGATTGTGGTAGAGTTTCCACATGTCTAAAGGCGCACTCATATTTTGGGGTTTGATCGTGGTCGTTATCGTTCTTGGCCTCGGCGCGGCATTTTTCGTCAAGACGGGACCGGGGGATTTGGATAGCTTCACACAATGCCTCGAAGACAAAGGCGCTATTTTCTATGGAGCATTTTGGTGTCCGCATTGCCAGCGAACGAAAGCGCTCTTCGGGAATTCGGCAAAGCTTCTGCCGTACGTGGAGTGTTCAACGCCTGACGGCAAGTCGCAGCTTCAAGAGTGCAAAGATAAAGAAATTAAGACGTATCCAACATGGATATTTACTGACGGAAACATCCTGACCGGCGAACGCACGCTTCAGGAACTTGCCGAAAAAACGGCATGCGCGCTTCCGCAGAGTTAGAATGTCTCTCGAAACCCTCAACTTTTGGCTCTCCCTTGGCACCCTCGCGATGCAGGGCGCGACGCTGGTACTTATCGCAGTGCTTTTCCTTGATAAAAAAATCCCCGAACTGGGAAAGATATCGGCCCTGCTTAGTTCATGGGCTTTGTGGCTCGGATTCGTTTTTGCTCTCACCGCGAGTGCGCTCACCCTTTATTACTCCGAGGTACTCGGCATCGAACCATGTTCGCTCTGCTGGTGGCAGCGCATTTTCCTCTACCCACAAGTCATCATGTTCGGTATCGCGCTCTACAAGCGGGACCTCTCCATCGTCACGTATTCAATCGCGCTGTCTCTGGCCGGGATCGCGTTCGCCGTATACAACCACGCGCTCCAGGTATTGCCTTCAGGCACTCTGCCGTGCCCGGCCCAAGGCGTGAGCTGTGCACAGCGTTTCGTCTTCGAATTCGGTTACATTACCTTCCCGATGATGTCCCTCTCGCTCTTTGCCTTCCTTATCGTTCTCATGCTTTTTGCGCGGAAGGCGGCCGCGAAATAGCGATCATACTACGGTTGATATCTTCGACCGTTCCACCCACCTTTTTTCCCGGGTTCAGAATATTCAGGGGATCAAATATCTTTTTCACCTCGGCAAAAAGCTCCAGCATTTTTGGAGAAAACATGAGGTATAGGTATGGCGTGCGGATAATGCCGTCGTTGTGCTCGCCGGATATCGAGCCTTTGTAGCGTGCGACGAGCTCGTATACCTTCGGCGTCAGCTCCAGGATAGTTTTATGGTGTTCCGGACGCTTCAGGTCCACGAGCGGTATGATATGAAAATTTCCGTCTCCAATGTGGCCGGCGATGGTATACATGATGTTGTAGTGCGATAGCAGTTCGTTTAATTGCGGGAGGAAACGCGGATAGTCGTCGGGATGCACGACGATATCGTCGATGAACGGAGCCGCGTGCAGGCCGTGTATGTGCTTGCGCAAGAGCGCGAAACTTTCGCGGCGTATCTTCCAATACTTCTCCTCCATCATGCCATAGGCGAGCCGCGTTTTGACAGGGATGTCCTGCAAGGCGAGCTGTGCTTGCTCCGCTTTCTCGCGAGCCTCCCCCTCGGACTTTTCGGCGAATTCCGCAAGCAGGACCAATTTTGGAACGCCGCCCGTAACAGCCATCCAGATCTCCGGCAAGAACGCCAAGCCGAGGCGGATACTATCGAGAAATCCCATTTGTCGTATAAAGTCCCACTCAAAGCGCGTCGCAAGCTTAAACGTGTTGTCGTCGTAGCTTTCGAACGACTCCGGCTCAAATGTGCGCACGCGGCGCACTATCTCCGGCAGTACACTAAGGTCGGAGAGGAAGACGACCAGCATGCCGCGGTGCGACTCTTGCTTTTCAAGCCCGAGCTTTGCGCTCGTGATAAGTGCAAGAGTTCCTTGCGAGCCGGTGACGAGTTGCGTGAGGTCGAATACATCGCGCTTCTTATCCCACACGCTCCAGAGGGGATATCCTGAAGAATTCTTCGACACGCTTGGCTGTGCCGAGGCTATCTCATCCGCATTCTTCTCAATGAGCGCGTGTATGTCCCGATATATCTTGCCCTCGAGGTCTTGCTGGGTTTCTTTTCCGGCGAGTTCTTGCATGCTCATCGGTCGCAGTCGCGCCCGCGAGCCGTCTGAAAGCACCACATCAAGCTCGCGAACATAGCGGTCCATCTTGCCGAAGCGCAGGGTGAGCTCGCCACCGGCGTTGTTTGCTATAAGGCCGCCGAGCGCGGCGAGCTCGCGCGAGGCGGGGTAGGGGGGAAGCAGTTTGCCCGTTTTAGCAAGCGTTTCCTTCTCGAAATCGCGATAATAGACCCCCGACTCGGCATTTGCCTCGTCGCCCTCCACCCCGAATATATGGTTCATGTACTTCGTGAAAACCAGCACAACAGAGTCGGTCAAAGGCCCTCCGCTCATATCGGTACCTGCGGCGCGCGCGGCTATTGAAATATTCTCTCCTCGCTCGCGCGCCTCCGCCACGTACTTCACGATTTCCACGACGTCGTATACGTTTTTGGGAAAAACCACGAGCGAAGGCTTGCGTTCGAAAATGCTCGTGTCGCGACTATATTTCGCAAGTGTTTCGGCATCATCCACCGCATCACCCTCAATAATGCGGGCAATATCTTCGCGCAAACTCATCGGGGAATTATAGCCCAGAAAAATGCACGAATATTCAACACGACCTGTTGCCGGTGTCTTTGCCCTCGTCCTCCCTGGTGCAGAATTATGGCTTGAAAAGGAGATTTGTATCGGACGGCTTATCGGACGTTCTTGAGCAAGGCCGATGTCCGATATTTACGTCTCTAATGGACATGTAGGCAAAGCTCATCGTAGGCGTAGTCTTGTAGGACAATGATATCGTGCTCGTGTCCATTGACTGCAAGTACCGTGAAGCATACCCTGGAGCCGGAAACCAGCGTTACCGAATATATATTCGAACGCCATGATTTTGCGATACACAATACGGATAGGAAGTGTCATCGCGCTTTTGATTTTCGCAGTGCTCCTCGCCTTCTTCGCTGGAAATCAGCGTTTCGTACATGCTGAACCGCTCGGCAGTGACATAGTCTGTCGCGTGTTCACCGAACTGACCGCTTTAGGCAGTCCTATCCCGACCTTAAACGGCGGCAGCTGTCCTCCGGATAGCGGTGGAGAGGAACCACCACCGCCCCCGCCACCACCACCACCAGCATGCTCGAACGGGACCGACGATGACGGCGACGGGTTTACGGATGCAAACGACCCAAATTGTCATACCGATGGGGATCCCACCAATACGGCTTCGTATGACCAGAACGGTGGAGAGCCAGGTACTCTTCCAGCGTGTTGGAACGGCCAGGATGACGACGGGGACGGAAAGAAGGACTTTCCTAGTGATCCTGGATGCTCGTCCCCAACGGATACGAGCGAGGTGGATACCATAACGCCACCACAGTGCTCGAATAACACCGACGACGACGCGGACGGTCTTGTTGACGCGAGTGATCCCGGCTGTCACACGGATTTTAATGCCGGAAACTCGGCCTCGTACAATCAAAACCTCAACAATGAGGCTGCGGCCGCGCCGCCTACACCTCAATGTGCGGATGGAACGGACAACGACGGAGATGGAAAGACAGACACGGCTGATCCCGGATGTTCGGGCGCTTCGGATAACGACGAGACCGACCCTTCGGGAGGCAGCAATGAAGGCGGCAATACCCCCGACCCGACCTCGTCTGGAGGAGGGGGGAGTAGCGGAGGTGGGGGAAGTGGCGCGGGAGGAACTGGGCTACCGCCGGGGACGCAGCTTTTCACCAGTACCGGGACAAGTACCGGCGCTACTACGCCAAGCACGGGTCTAGTCCTTGGTTTTTCGACGACGACGGAATCGTGCGACCTGTACCTGACGGCCTTTATCCGGGAGGGGCGGGACAATGATACTGACCAGGTGAAACGGCTCCAGAGATTTTTGCGCGACCACGAGAGCGCAAAAGTGGATGAGAACGGGGTCTACGATGCGCCAACACTTGCCGCGGTGCATGCGTTCCAGACCAAATATGCCGCAGACATCCTGACGCCGTGGGGCATTGGCAAATCAACTGGCTACGTCTACCTCACGACGCGCAAAAAAGTCAATGAAATATTCTGCAATTACACGCGGACATTCCTTCTGACCACCGACGAACTGCAAAAGATAGAAAAAGCCCGTACGGCAAACATACAAACCCCGTCTCTGCCAGTATCTCCTTCACAACCTGTAGCGCCAAAAACCCCCGTCCAGCCGAAGGCTCCTGCGCAAAGCACGGGAACACCAGCGGTGGGGACGACCAGTCCACCAGGCGGCGTCAGATTCGATCTGCAGGGAGCCTGGCAATTCTTCAGAGGTGTGTTCGACAGGATTCGCTGACGGCGAGGTTACGTGGGGCGGGGTGCCTATTTCTCAAGGCTCTCGCTTTACGCCACTCGCTCAAAGTGTACATACGCCGATAGACCACAATCCCTCACGGTCGTGATACATTGTGGTCATGGGGATAGTTGAAAAAGAAGCAAAGAGAAAACGCGTCAAGGGATATATTCAGAATGCTATTTTTGCGACCGTCGCGACAGCCGGTATTTTGCTGGTCGCAATGGCCGCTCCAAACACCCTGCAACTTCTCGGAAAAGTACCAGGCATGCGTCGCTCTCGATTCAATGCGCAAGCGAGAACAGCACTGGGGCGACTGGCGCAAAAAGGGTGGATAGTGTTCGAGCGCAGAGACGGGAAGCACCTTGCGCGCATCACAGAAACAGGGAAGCGGGCGTTTGCGTTCGAAGCGCAGAAAACCGGCCTATATCCAAGGCGCCGATGGGACAAGCGCTGGCGCATCGTTATGTTCGATGTGCCGGAACGGCGTAGGGCAGTGCGGGACAAACTGCGCATGACTATGAAATCTTTCGGCTTCGTTCGTCTCCAGGACAGCGCGTGGGTATACCCGTATGACTGCGAGGATCTCATCGCGCTTCTCAAAGCGGAACTTAAGATCGGGTTCTCGGCACTCTACCTTGTCGTGGAGCACATCGAGAACGATAAATATCTTCGTGAGGAGTTTGGCTTTAAGAGCTAGCCACAAACCATTACGACCGTGAGGGTTTGTGGCTAGGTGGGTGGGGGCTTGGGGGAGCCGGCGCGGTTCGTAACAGCGGTTCGCCAAAAGTCATGCACACCTTGTGCTTGCCTGTCGATGTCGTGACGGTGATACTGGCGGAATGGTAGGTGTGCGACATGTTGGAGCCTTGGCACTTTTTCTTTTTTCGGTGCCGCTTGCGGTGCATGCCGATACCTCTTCGCTCGTGTGGGGCGGGGCGCCGAACGGGCCGGCGCAGATCGTGATGGTCGAAGGTGGTACGTACGAGGTGCCACTCGAGACGCCAGCTCCAATTTACTTTACGCCGCCAACCGTTGGGCCGGACTCTGGCTTTCTCGTACTGCCTCGCGCAGATCTTTACAGAATTGATGATGCCGGCGAGCGGGAACTTGTAGAGGGGATACGTTTCCACCAAGAGTTTGATGACCCGGAAGACCCGGATGATGGTGACGCCCTTTTTGCGTGGCCCTCGACGGGCGCATATGAGCTCGATGTGCTTGCGTTTACACCGCCGCCAGCCTTGAATTTTGAGGACGCGCTCATGCGATGGCTCGCGCGACTTTTCTTTGCGGATGTCGCATATGCACAAAGCTTTACCCCGATAGTGCTTGAGGTCGTGCATTTCACTATCGAAGACGTCGCGGAGAGCGTGCCGGAGCCCGTCATTATTATTCCTGGGATCCTTGGTTCGGAACAGCATAATGGAGAGTGGGTCATCGATCCGATACTGCACACGTACGACGACCTCATCGCGACGCTCGATGCGAATGGCTACACGCCCGACATTGACTTGTTTCCTTTCCCATACAACTGGCGGAAGTCGAACGTCGAGACGGCGCTTTTGCTGAAAGAGAAAATCGATGAGGTGAAAGGTATCTGCGACTGCGACAAGGTGGACCTCGTCGCGCACTCGATGGGCGGACTCGTTGCGCGGCAGTACATTCAATCCGATGCCTACGAAGGCGATGTCGACCAGCTTATTTTCCTCGGCACGCCGCACCTCGGCGCCCCGAAGGCGTATCCAATTTGGGAAGCCGGAGAATATGTCCCCGGACTACTGCCAATCGAAGACAAGGTACTCGAGCGCATGCTCAACCAGGAGGCAAGAGAACAAGGTTACACCGATCTTTTCACATACATCAGAACGAAACCGATTCTGTCGGTCAAAGAGCTCTTGCCAACGTACGATTACATATTCGATGGAAACGTTCTCAGGTCGTATCCAGCCAATTATCCGCGCAATATATTTCTTGAGGTCCTGAACAGTGGGGTCGGTGACTTACTGAATTCGGGAGTCAGCATCTTCAACATTATCGGAGAGACGGGAACGAACGAGACGGTTATCGGCATCCAAAGTACGAATCCGGCGGCGTTTCTCCCGAAGTGGCAAAATGGGTACCCCGATGGATTTTCCGATAATTTTGGAGATCACGGCCTCATTCGTGGTCAGGGAGATGCGACAGTACCAACGGCAAGTGCTGCATATATCACACAAAATCTGCAGACAATATCTTCTGAACACACCGAGATTCCATCAAACGCTGAGGGAAATGTTTATAAGATTTTAACTGCGAAAGATGCCGATACGCTCGTCCATAATATAAATCTACCGGATGCAAAGCTTCTTTTCTTCAAAATGTTTTCCCCAGCCGACATGCTCGTCATCGCTCCCGACGGAAGCAAAATCGGCAAGGATTTCAATGGACAGGAGGTGAACGGGATACCGAATGCATTCTACACGGGATTCACAACCGATACGGAATTCATCACAATTCTCAACCCTCTTGATGGTGAATATAAAATCTACACACAGGGCACAGGGAGCGGCCCCTATACTGTCGAGATAAATCTGATTAGCGATGCCACTACGACAGACACTGCGTTTACGGGCAACACAGGGCCGGGCATTACATCGCAACTAAATCTTGATGTTGAGGAAGGAGCCATAGAGCAGAGTTCGCTCGAAGCTGTTGTGACCTATGCAAACACCCTCGCAGACCTTGAGCGAATCTACGCGCTCAAGTGGGTGAACATTGGGATTTACAAGTCGTTGAAAACGCAGCTGCAAACAGCAAAGAAAGCACGTCCCGTGGTTGCGAAAGCCCTCCTGCAGGCTATGCTTAAGCAGTTGAGTGCATATCGAGGGAAGCTGGTAACGGAACAGGGATATCAAATCTTAAAAACAGATATTGAAAGATTGTTAGCATTATGAAAATCGTACTAATCCGATTATTGACAATAATTGCCATGTATGTGCTTGCTTATTACGTAGCACTTTACTTTGGCATGGCCTATGGATATTTATTCCCCCGCTCTTTAGGCGGCGGCAGTCTCATTCCAGTTGCTGCTACGGAATGGATTCGAGGTATTTCATTGGCTTTGATATTTCTCACTGTACTCTCGTTCAATCTTCTCAAAGGAAAAGGGAAGTGGTGGTGGATAACAATCGCTTCCAGCCCGGCAATTCTTCTCGAGCTTTGGCTGGACCCACTCCACATTTACGTTCCAATAATTCTCGCTCTTATAGGGTGGGGGCTTGGTCATCTGGCGAATAAAGCGCTCTCCAAACTTGTGCCAGGGGTCATGGCGAAGATTGGCTAGCAAAAAAGCACATAGGTCGGTTCTCGGAGAATCTTGTGGCCGCAAAATTCTGCTGAAACTGGTAAGCCACAATCACTCACGGTCGTGAGGGTTTGTGGCTAGGGGGACGGAGGGGGCGGAGCGGAGGGAGAGGGAGGGGAGGGAGAGGGAGGGAAAACAAAAAA
>MFMA01000016.1:0-2581 GCA_001783355.1 Candidatus Kaiserbacteria bacterium RIFCSPLOWO2_01_FULL_54_20
CACGCGCCCGCGCAAGCGGCATGGCGGATTAACTCCGGTTGAGGTATTCTTCAACGCAACGGGCGTTGCAATATATTCTTGAATGTACCCTCTACGATTTTTGCATCTTATAGAAATAGGAAACACTATTCCGAAGCAATTCACGTGGAGCCCCGCGTTCAATGATGCGCCCGTGGTGGAGAACGAGAATCGCGTCGGCCTCGGCGACAGTGGAAGGCCGGTGCGCGATGATAAGCGCTGTTATCTTACCGTGGAGAGCGCGTATGGACTCGTGGATAAGCTTTTCCGATTCGTGGTCGAGCGCGCTCGTCGCTTCATCAAGAATAAGAAGAGCGGGATTGCCCGCGAGCGCGCGCGCGAGCGCGATGCGCTGGCGCTGACCGCCTGAGAGCATCACGCCCCGGTCTCCAGTCATCGTCTTAAATCCTTCCGGAAGTCCCTTGATAAAGTCGTAGATGTTCGCCTGTTTAGCGGCATCCTCTATGTCTTCTGCCGTCAGTGCCTGATTGTAAAAGCGAATATTATCTTCAATGGTTCCGTTGAACAGAAACACGTCCTGCGAAACGTAGCCGATATGTTTCCTCCAATCCGCAAGCGGTATCTCCTCGGCATCAACGCCGTCTAACAGCACGTGGCCTTGTGCTGGTCGGAACAAGCGCAGGATTAGGTCGGCGATGGAAGTCTTCCCCGCCCCGGAGGGTCCCACCAGACCGACGGTCTGCCCCCGTTCGATGGAGAACGTCATATCCTCAAGAGTTGGTTTGGATGAGATGTAGGCGAAGGACACGCTCTCAAAGGCGAGCGAGCGCTTGAATGAAAATGGTCCCCCCTCCGCACCCGACGATTCCCGGTATTCCGCGAGAGCCTGCTTCACGTTAGATATATTCTGCGCGTACGGCAACATCTCATTGACCGAGATGAGCGCGTTCTGTCCGGATTCAAGGTAGGTAAATATTTTCTGGATGAGGTAGAGCACGGCGGCAAATGAGATGATGTTGAAGTCGGGCGAGCGGTGAGTGAGTAAGAACAGCACGATGACGAGGACGAGGCTCGCGGGCTGGAAGAAGCTGGCGCTCAACGCGCGGGTGAATGCTTGCCGTATGGAGAGGGATCGCAACCGATTGACCTGCAACGCGCCATCGGCGAGTGCCGGCTCCTCCGCACCCGCGGCCTTCACCGATTTCATTCCGATAATGTGTTCGGACAGGAACTGCGAGAACTGCTTCTCGGTAATGGAAACCGTATCTCCAAGACGCCGCATGCGCTGTAGAAGCGGCCGTACCGTGACGAGGAGCGCGCCACCGCCGCCGACCGCATAGAGGGTCATCGTGGGCGAAATGTTAACCGCCACCAGAAGATACATGAGGAGGCCGCTCCAGGACTGTACGACTTGCGCAACTACAGAAAGCAAATTGCTCGTGCATTGAATATCGCGCACGAGGTTGTTATGCATCGTCCCCAATTTCTGCTTCAGGAGGAACGGCCACGACGCCCGCATCATCCTGCCGAGCATGTCCTCGGTCTCCTTGCCCAAGAAATCGGCAACAATCCATCCGCGGATGTATCCGAACACGACCACCGAGACGGCCCGCAATACGAACAATCCGAGGATAAAGCCCAGCAAGTATCGGAAGCTGAACGGTATGTGAAGAAAAGCGAACAGTGCCTGGATAGTCTGGCTTATGAAGTCGGTCGGGGTGTTCGCCCCGCCGGTGAAGAAGGAGATGAGCGGGATGACCGCATTGATGCCGATACCCTCCAGAAGCGCGCTCAATATGCCGAACACCGCGAGCACTATCACGTGCCAGCGATATCTGCCGAACGCCCGCCAGAGCGTTGAAAGAGTGTCTCTCATGTATTGGTATTTACTATAACCTACACCGAAATGTATTGGTCGCTTATACCATCTCCCAGGTAATGGTGGTGTCAGCGGGGATATCGACGGATGCGCGGCGGCCGACGACGATGTCCCGATATTTGGGACGGACGCCCGTGCCGGGGCGCTTATGGGTCAGCATCTTTCCCGTTATCCTCGCCCCTTTTTTTATATCGCACGCGGACACGAGACTGCGCTTGTCATAGAGATACGTGTGCTGCTCCGCTGGAAGCACGTGTTTCCGCGAGGTACCAAGCGCCGCTTCTACATGACGGATGGCGGTTACCATCTCCTTGAGTTCGGCCGGGTCCACCGAAAGCCAGTGGTCGGCGCTTTTCAGGAGCGTCTTATCCACCGTGTAGTGCTTTTCCACCATGCGTGCGCCGAGCGCCACGGCCGCAGGCGGGATGTGGGTACCGAGCGTGTGGTCCGAGAGGCCGATTGGATATTCCGGAAATATCTGTGCGAGCGTCGGGATAACGCGGAGATTCGTATGTTCAAACGGCGTAGGATACACGAGCGTGCACTGCATGATGACTATTTTTTTATTGTCTGCCGCTTCAATCGTGTGGACCGCATCTTCTATCTCGCCCATCGTTGAGGCGCCGACCGAAAGCAACATGGGTAGTTTGTGTTTCGCGAGATGAGAAAGAAACGGCAAGTTAGTAACATCGGATGAAGAAACTTTGATGGCCTTCATGCCGA
>MFMA01000016.1:2603-10062 GCA_001783355.1 Candidatus Kaiserbacteria bacterium RIFCSPLOWO2_01_FULL_54_20
ACTTCACGAGCGCGTCGGCGCTATCCTCGTCAAAAGGGGTTGAGAGGAACTCCACTCCGTATTTCCGGCAGGTCTTAATGAGCTCAGGGTAATGTTTGAGCGGAAACTTATCAAGCAGGGAGTAGGAGTCGTACTGTGTGCCACGCTTCTTCTCCTCGCCCTTCCAATCCCAAAATCGCGGGGCCGTCTTGGTAACCAGCTTATCCGCCTTGTAGGTCTGGAATTTGACCGCGTCGGCGCCCGCGTCGGCCGCTTTGCGTATCAGCTCCTTTGCTCGGGCAAGCGAGCCGTTGTGGTTCACGCCCGCCTCGGCGATGACATAGGTCGGCTCATCGCCGCCGATCGCCCGCTTGCCGATATAGATTTTCGCCATATGATGAATAGTCTTGAATATATCTATTTCTGCCGTTTTTGTCCACGACGCGTACGAATCTCTTTTTTGATGTGCTTGCGCTCCGCATGTTCGGTACTCAAGGCGCTTCCCTCCTTAAAATAGCGGTAATAGGGGAGCCGCAGATGATATCCTGAATATTTTTTTTCATATCGCAATAACAGATCATAATCTTCACAGTTGCGCAACGACTCATCATATCCGTTAAGAGCCTTTAAATGTTTCTTTCGGAATAATACTCCCGCACCATGATTGAGGAGCCGCTCAAGGGTATTACGCTGAAACTTCCGTTGGTTCGGAGCACCAGAACCCGTAACGATTACCAGATCACAATACACGAAACCGATATCCGGATTCCAGTCTAGAGTTTCTGTCATCACAGAAAGAAAATCTTTGTGGATATAATCATCGCCGTCAACACGCACTATGTATTGCCCCTTGGCCATTGCGATACCGACATTAGATGCATGCGCCGGTCCTTTATTTTTCGTCAAAAACTTCGTACGAATAAAATGATAGCCCGAAAATCCGTGAAAAAGCGATATGGCATCGCGGCTCTTGTCGGTGGAGGCGTCGTCCACGATAATGATCTCGTATTGATCCTGCGGGAAATCCTGATTGATACAGCTATTGACAGCGCGACTGATATACCGCTCCTTGTTGTAGCAGGTGATGATGATGCTCGCATTTATCATGAGGGACTTATACTATAACCACAGCAAGTGCATAAAGGAAACATCCTCCGTTATTACGCTTTCGGGAAGGTTTTTTGGACCATATTTTTATTTATCGCGACGATGTCCGGATGCGACTGCAGAAACGTCAGTACCCCATTGGTCGAAGGCTGTTGTAACGGTTCCGAGAATCCCATGCTTTCTGTGAGATGGTGCTGGAATTCGAAATCTTCGGCAGTATCAAGTGTGAGCCGTGCGCTCTCCGCGAACGGATGGATTGTGGATGGCGCGACAATGCGTTGTTTGAAGATTTTCGGATGGCGGTAGAAATACGGGGTAACGTGCTCGTGCTCGTACGGGTCCTTCGCCTCTGCAACCATACGTGCGAACGCGGCGGCGCGATATACCTCCGAACCAGTCCCGAGCGGCAGCCCGCCAGGATGATTGTTTGCATAATCCAATCCTTCTTCGCGCAGGATATCCGCAAGACGGTCCATTTCGTCAATATCTACGAGCGGTTCGTCAGCGTTTATCTGCAGGATGACATCGGAGGGGTATGCGCGTGCGACATCCGCAAAACGCGCGAGCACATCTTCCTCGCTTCCTCGTACAAAATCACATCCGGCGCGCATGCACGCATCCTCGGTGGCGTCATCTTTCGGATTCGTCGTCGTCGCAACAACCACGCGTTCGGCGCGACGGGAAAGGCGCGCGCGAGCGATAATCCATTCCAAGACGGTGTAACCGCCCGCATACGGCTTCAATATCTTCCCCGGCAGACGCGTTGAACCCATGCGGGCTTGGATGATAACCTGTACTCCGACTTTTCTCATATCGAGGGACTATATCATTCACGTGGCGACACAAGAGAATCAATAACCCTCACTATGCGCTCGGCAGCGCCTTTCGGCCAGAGCACGCTCACGTCAAGCGTCGCGGGCGGCGGCTCGCCCGCAGCATAGGCGCGAAGAGCATCCTCCAGCTCTGTTTCGGTAGCGAGCTTCTTAGTCAGCCCGAGACGATTCGTCGCGAGCGGGTCCTCCCCTTTGAGGCCGGGCTCGTATGAAAGCACTTGCTTCCCCGCCGCGGCCGCTTGGATAAGCACCGGCGAGAACATTCCGACCACGAGCCCCGCAGTGGAGAGGGACTCTTCAAGAGAAGAGGCCGTAAACATCGAGATGCGCCCGCCGAGGTGCCCGTCAAATTTGTGCGGCTCGTCCTTTGGATGCAGACGTATGTGCAGATAAAACGGCTCCGGCATTTTTTGCACGGCACGGGCGAGATGCTCAAGGACGAGATATTCATCAAAGCCGTATTTCTCACCGTCCACCTCGCGCACGGGCTGGGAGATGAAAACGATTTCGTCCGCATTTTCTCGGTCGTGGGTGATGCCTTCGGTAAAGTGCTCGGTGTGCGGATTGCCCGTGACATGGAGCCGCCTGCCGTCAAAGCCCGCGGCGAGCATTTCGCGCCGCGCAAGCTCGTCAATCACGCATATGGCGGTCGGTAGGTATCCGAGATCCTCTTCCCCCGCGCTGAAGCGCATCCGATAGTTGGACCAGAAATCGAGCACATACACCGACGGAACCTGTGGAATGAGCCTGAATATTTTTTTGTCTATAGAATCGCCGACGCTTGAGCCGGCGAGGAATACCTGCGAGCGTGCGGCCTCCACTTTTCCCCGCAGGACCTCTTCTGGACATGCAGAGGCATCCTGCACGGCTATTCCATTTTGCGCGGCAATGGCGACGGCGGGACCGGTCGTAATGCCGACGACCTCGTCGCCGCGCGCAATAAGCGCCCTGATGACCGGAGCGATGGCATTCATCCCGCCTGGGTCATTCGCGCTCCAGAGTATGCGCTTAGGAGAGTTCATCTTTATGCGCGATGACTTTTTTCATGGCCGCAACGAAGAGGTCCACCTCCCTTGCCGTATACGGATACTGGCACACATCGGTGAAAGTAAATTCTTTTTCAAACATTCGCTCCACGACGGGACAGTTTCCCTTTGAGTAATCGGGGGAGCCGTTGTAGTATGTATTTTTTTCAAAAGGGAAACCGGTTCGGTTGAACGCTTTCCGCTCTTGGAAAAGTCGCAGTAAGTAAATGGGCTTTACATAGCCGCGAGACATTGAAAATCCCTCGGCGGCCATTGCCTCGACAAGTTGGTCTCGCGAAAATCCAAGTTTCTTTTCGTCTACTCGGATCGCGTATCGATGTATAACGTGTGTATTGTCAGGATGCACGAATGGCGGCGTGAGGCCGGGGATCTTCGCCAATGCTTTGGTGAGCCGATTGGCGAGTGCGACGCGCTTCTTGGTCAGGAAATCAAGGCGGCGCAATTGCACGCGTGCCATCGCCGCCACTACTTCGGTCATACGATAGTTGCTACCGAAGATGGGTCCGGAGTCATATTCGTGCATATCGTCCACAACCGCTTCGCCGTGATTGCGGCACAGCTGCGCCCGAAGTGCGTAGGTCGGATTGTTCGTAACCAAAATGCCCCCCTCGCCCGTCTGTATCGCCTTGTGCACATTCAAACTAAAGACGCCGATATCGCAAACAGTGCCGAGCGGCTTCCCGCGCCAGGTAGCGTCCGGCGATTGCGCGTTGTCTTCAATGATCGCGAGATTGTGCTTCTTCGCGAGCGGGAGGAGCTTCGCGAAATCAGCACCCTGCCCCAAAAGATTCACGGCCATAATGGCCTTCGTATATTTCGTAATCCGTTTCTCCACCGATTTCGGATCTATGCAGAATGTCCGCTCGTCAATATCTGCGAAAATTGGTACTGCCCCGTTCATAAGTACTGCAGTTGCCGAAGCAGACATGGTATAAGGCGGCACGATGACCTCGTCGCCTGGTCCGATGCCAAGCGCCACGATGGCGCCGTGAAGCGCAGTTGTCGCCGAGTTGAACGACACTGCATGCTTAATCTTGAATTTCTTGGCGAATTCCGCCTCAAACACGCGAACCTCCTTGCCGCCGAAGAATCGGTCGTTGTGCACGCCCGCGAACCCCGACAAAGGGCCGCCACGAATAACACGCGAGACCGCCGCAATCTCCTCCTTATCCATAATATGGACGGCTGGCAGAGGCTTCGCCATCACCGGCTTCCCTCCGTTTATCGCCAAAACTCCGCGTTTTCGTTTCGTTTTCATGGCCTAACTATAGCGCACGAGCATTTCCTTCCCAAGTTTTGCGGCGCTCCGCCGGAGAGCGTCCAGTACGGCGATGACTTCCATGCCATTTGTAAGGCCACTTACTGGCCGGGTCTTCTTTTCGTAACAGCGGATGGCTTCATTGAGCGCTCCCTGCATAAAGCTTACTTTATTATGCGCGCGGTGGCGCACGGTAAATACCGGTATGACCGCATCGCCCTTAATGGTTGACCACTCCGCGGAGAATCCGTGGTCTAGGAGTTTGATGGCGCCTTTCGTGCCAAAAAACTGCATATGGTGTATCGCGTACGCACGCTGGTCAAAGCTTTGGAGCGCAATGCGTATGCCGCTCTTCGTTTCTAAAATACCATCTATATTTATGTCGCCATCCGGATGCGCTGGATTGAAAGTATTCTCCACTCCGGAAACTTTCGTTATCCGCTCGTTAAGCAGGAAGAGGATCGCATCAATCGTATGCCCTGCATTGTTATAGAGGCCGTTGCTGTAATAGCATGCGACTTGCTGAATGCGTCCGATATTTTTGTTCGCGATGTCCGCGCGCACACGCTTAAAGAGCGGCCAGAACCGGCGCTGGTAATTAAGCACGAAGACGGGCGAGTGTGGTCTGGCGAACACTTTACGAAGCGACGTGGCCTCTCGCGCACTCGGGGCGAGCGGCTTTTCGCATATGATCATCTTCACCCCGCTACGCACTGCGAGTTGTATGAGAGAAATGTGCGTCTTCGGCGGTGTGGCGATAACAACGATGTCCGGCTTTTCTTTTTTAATAGCTTCCTCCGCGGAGAGATAAAGGCGCGTCCTTGGAAACATAATTCCCGCTTCTTTGAGCCGAGTCCGATCAGAATCAACAAGCGCTACCAGTTCGGTACGCTTCCCGCGCGCAAGCGCACCCGCATGAGAACGCGGTGCTGTGCGGCCTTCCCACGTATCCCACCGCGCTCCTATTGCGCCGCAGCCGATGACTATTCCCGTATAGCGATTTTTCTTCATGTGCGATTTCAATAAGCTTGTCATACCATACTATCGGCGCTGACGCTCGGCGACGATTTTACGCAGAAACGCAGTCATCCTATCCTTGGACTGGCCGTCAAAACAGAACTGCTCTTTCATAAATTCGTCAGCGCGCCGAACTTGCTTTTGACGAACCTCTAGGGAACTAAGCTCTTGGAAGTGTCGCATAAGATCTGTTCTGTCACGCGCGATGCGGAGCGCCCCTGCTGTCTCCCACGCATCAAAATCATGATCGAGCGTGAGCGGCAGATAGAGAATAACCGGCCGGTGGAGAATGAGCGTTTCGAGCAGAAGCGTCGAATTCATAGAGACAACGATGGTCGAAAGTTCGATGAGCGCGCGGAGATTATCGAACTGCGCCATATGCGCATCTGGACCAAAAAGATCAAGTGTTTCCTTACGGTTATAGAAACTGTAGCGATCCTTCCCCGGTTTCGGACGCAGAAGATACTGTACATTTTTATTTTCTCGAGCAAGAAAGGCGAGATCCTCGATAATGTCTCGCGCGGTATAGCTCGTGAATCCATAATAATCGAGTTGAGGGAAGAGGAATGGGATGCCGAGAAGTGCCGTCGGTGCGGATGAGTGGAGTCCAAGTTTTTTTCGAAGCGCAGCCTGTTCAACCTCCGGTAGAGGCGTCGCATATGCATCAAAGCGCGGTGAGCCTATCGGGATGATACGTGAAGCATCGACACCGAAGGTCTCGTACTGTTTCGCCATATGCGGGCCATAGGAGGCGAGGTAATGCGCAGAAAGACGGGAATACGGATGATTGAGGTCCATCGGAGCAAGTGCATGCTGTAGGTCGATACAGGGAATACCCGCCTGTTCGGCGACGCGGGCGATTATATTGTTGTACCCCTTAACCGAAGTGAAGAGCAGGACACAGTTGATCCGCCGTCGCGAGAAGAGGCGCTTAGTGCTCTCAATCGTATGGACCATATCTTCCCCGCTCGCTATCACCGCTTTGAGCGCTTCGCGCGCCACTTTCCACAGCGATATGCCGTTGTAAACGAACGCCTTAGCAACCTCCGGACGTTCTCCAAGAGCCTCGAAGGCGCGGATGAACTCCCTGGTTTTCTCGTGTGCGATCGTTCTCTCGCGCGCGTCGGCGAAGTCAAGACGGTGGTGGAAACGAGCACGTGATCGCCAGACATCGCCCTTCATGGACCAGATCTCTCGGCGGCGGGACATCACGACCTCCAGATCCGGCATGGCGCGCACGAAGGGAGCTATGCGTGACCACGGATCAGTCGCGAAAAGCCTTATCGCACGCGGTCTGCGGAGACTGACCGCGGCATTCACTACGACCGTGACCGCGCGCACAAGACGTTCTTTAATGCCGCGCACTATTGCCTGTCGTTCACCCCGATGCCGATACGTCGCAGGAACTTCGATTACTTCACATTCGAGACCGCACATCTGCGCAAGATGCCGGGCGACAGCGAACGGAATCTGTACGAAAGGCGCTTCGGTCGGCAATGCCGTCTTCGGCACATATCGAAATGATTCGGGAATGACGACGCGGCTCGGTCGCAGGCGTTCGAGTACCTGCCCGATGACGGAGAGGTGATAGTAGAGCATCTGGAAGTAATATAAAAAGGGCATTTCATACGGCTCCCCGAGGAGGATGCCGTCGTGCGCGAAAAAGGCGAATTCCTTCTTCCGATACCAAGTCCGCGCGAGCTTTCGCGTGAACTCAACTGGCCCCCGCTCGCCTTCCGGCGACTTCGCCACCTGCCGGAGCGGTACATGCGGAATTCCGCGGTTCTTAAGTTCAAGCTCTATCTCCCAGTCGAGCGCCACTACTTCGAATTTCTCTCCGGCCGCCAAGCGCTTCTCGAGCACCGGAAGGTGCTCGAGCTCATAGATAATAAATAAGTGTTTTTTGCTCTCATTCATTTTGAGGCAAATTGATCTCTCAAAGAAGCAATGCGGCTCTCAATTGAGTAGAATCCGCCGATAATCTCTCGGGCCAGATACAAGCACAACGTCACACTGTAATAGAGTACGACCCACGAGAGAATGGGGTAATGCGGCACTCCTGGTAGAAGGAGACGTTCTGCGGCATATGCAATCGCGAGGACGACGATCATGTATCCGCCCTCGTGTAATTCGTGAAGGTACCAAAGGATATTCTTCGTCAGAACTCGCAACGAAAAACGCGAGATGCTTGGTGCGGTTCCAGTACGGGCCTCTAAGGA
>MFMA01000017.1 GCA_001783355.1 Candidatus Kaiserbacteria bacterium RIFCSPLOWO2_01_FULL_54_20
AGAGCCGTAGAGGAACCCCAACAAATCGCCGCAAGAAGTGCGTAGAGCGCTGCGGTGATATGAGCCCCGCCGTCACCGAAATTCACTATACCGCCGGGAAATGTGACGAAGTAACCGGCAATGAGCGCAAGGGCAGCCCACGCAAGATACGTGGGTGTAATGCGTTCCTTCAATAGGATGGCTCCTGCGGTTACGGCGAATATCGGCTGAAGTTTCTGGATGAGAAAGACGACGGAAAACGCGATGAAGCCGGTCTTGAGAAGCGCGGTCGTGAAAAAGAGCGTACCCAAAATGCCTGAAAAAAGAGAGACGATCCCGAGCATGCCCCATTCTATTCTGGTGAGGCGCTCGCTCTTCCAGGCTCGAATTAGGAATGGCGCAATGAGAATAGCGCCAATAAGATGCTCGTAGAAAACTATCGTGATGGGCGGAAGCGAGTAGAGTGAGCGTCGCAATATCCCATCAAGCCCCCACAGAATCGCGGCAATGAATATGAAGAGTGGTCCTGGCATGAGAGGACAGTGTACTACGTCTTGGGGCGCAACAAGGGGAAAAGTTGCGCTTCGTGGGCAGGCTTGTTCTCGAGAAAAGAGAAGAGGCGTTCGGAGACGCCGAAGCCGAAGGCGGGCGGCATCCCATACTCCATCGCTCGCAGATATTCAGTATCGAGCCGTTGTGCCTCGTCATCACCCTGCTCGCGCAATTTTTGCTGCTCTTCGAAGCGTGCGCGCTGCTCCTGCGGGTCGTTGAGCTCGCTGTACCCATTGCCCACCTCCGAGCCGCCCATGATTATCTGGATACGCAGCGTAGTGTCGGAGTTTTGAGCCGAACGCTTGGCAAGCGGCGAGAGGTATATCGGAACACCGGTAAGAAAAGCAGGGCCTGCGATGGATTTCCGTATCTTTTTCCAGAGACCATCCGCGGCGCGTTCTTTGTTGGGGACATCACCCGCCCCTGCCTTCGATGCCGCATGCATGAGGTCTTCCTCGCTTGCAGTGAGAGGGTCTATATCGAATGCATTTCGTATCAGCTCGTTGAAGTCGAGCACTGGCCACTCCTCCGCAAAGTCCACCGTGTGGTTTCCCATCTCGAATGTGTACTTGCCGTAGACGGCTTTTGCAACGTGACGATACAGCTCCTTCACGAATTTCATCCCGCTATCCCTGTCGGCATATGCCTCGTAACTCTCAAGCTGTGTGTAATCCTGCAAATGCTCGCGTGACTGGCCTTCGTTCCTGAATATGCGCCCGATCTCGAACACTTTTGGAAACCCCGCGATAAGGAGTCGCTTCTGCCAAAGTTCGCCGCATGAGATGCGAAGATAGATATCGATATCAAGAGCATTATGGTGCGTGACAAATGGTCGTGCATCGGCTCCACCCGGCATCGTTTCCAGAGCCGGAGTCTCTACCTCGAGAAAGTCGCGTGAAAGGTAGAAGTCGCGCACGGCTTGCCAAAATTTCGCTCTCCGCACGAACATCGCGCGCAATTCGGGGTTAAGCAGGATATCGATATCGCGCTCGCGCAGTTTCTTTTCCTCATCCTTGAGTCCGAACCACTCGTCGGGTATCGGGAGGAGCGATTTGGAAAGCATGCTCCAGCTCAACGCTTTGAGCGATTGCTCGCCGCGCTTGGTCTTGAAAGCAAGGCCGGTGAACTCGGCAAAATCCCCCGTGTCGACGGCCTTGTCGAAGAGTTCGATGTTTGCGGTACTTTCGGCCTGCAGAACGACCTGCGCGCGGCCAGTGCCGTCGAATATGTCCGCAAAAATGATGCCGCCCTGCCCCCGACGCGCCATGATACGTCCCGCGATAGTTGCTTCGACCCCATTCTTTTCGCGCGCATCAAAATCAGCTAAAAAATCGGCGATCGATGTATCGCGCGCCGACTTCGCCGGATATGCTTCCATCCCGGCTTCCTTCAGGAGCTCAAGCTTTCGCGTGCGCTCGGATCGAATATCGGCCTCGCTCATTTCGAGATAATAGCACTAATTCGGCATCGAAGCCGTGCAGTTTGCGTACGTCATAGAACCGTTTTCTTCGACAAAAGCGCTGCCGTCTTTATTCCAGAAAACGAAACTTTCGTCCGTGTTGGCATATCGTGCTCCGCTTGCTGAAACCGCCTGCGGCAAACTGATCTTCCTGCCATCGGAGAGCGCAAGGCGCACGCTGCCTTCCGACAGTTCCGCTTTGAGGGCCTTTTCTCCGTCACATGCGTAAAGCACGCCACTCTCGCCTTCCAAGAGGTCCGGAGTGGCCACACGTTCGCTCGTTGTTGCCGTGTTGAAATCAAAAAAATCAGGAAGGGTGACCGTGATGCCGGGGCCGTAGAGCAAATACGCGATAGTGCCGACTATGGAGAAAAAGAGAGCAATGAGGCCGATCCCTATCATCGCGTGCCATATGGTCGGTTGCATTCGGTAATTATATAACACATGTGCTACAGTAAATCCTCATGTCGCCGGTACTTTGGTCCATAGCCGCCGGTTTCAGCGTTATGCTGGTCTCACTATCCGGTATTATTTTTGCGTCCCATGCACTGAGTGCTTGGATGGGTTCGCGCCTTACGTACCTCGCGACCTTCTCGGCGGGCGTCTTGACGATACTTTCGTATCATCTGGTAGGAGAATCGCTGCGCGAGAGCTCGTCAGCGCTCGCTGCTGGGTCAATACTCGCCGGAGTGATAGTGATGGAGATCATCCATCACTTGCTTCCCGATGTTCACCACCACCATGAGATCCCCTCCGACCACGCCCACACGGCGATAGATGGTCGGAAGGTACTGGTAAGCGACGCTGTGCACAACATCACCGACGGCTTCATTATCGTTCCGGCATTTTTCGTGGATTGGACGATAGGACTCGCAGCGACCGCGGGTATCCTTCTTCACGAACTTGTCCAGGGCATCTCTGAATTCTTCGTCTTGCGCGAAGCTGGCTATGGAACGCGAAAAGCACTTACTCTGAATTTTTCCGCTTCGTCGACGATATTTATAGGTATCATCCTGGCCCTTTTTCTCGCGTCGTTCGCAACTACACTCTCGCTTCTCGCCGGATTCGCCGCAGGCGGATTCTTATCAGTGGTCGTACGCGACCTTCTTCCTCATGCGTTCGAGTCGATCAAGGTCAGCAGAACGTGGCTTCCGCACATCGTCGCGGCCATCATCGGCATTTCACTTATGCTGGCTGTCACCAACCTCGTGCCGCACAAAGAAACAGCGTTTCCAGCAAGTCGATCGTCGCTCATCGCATACACTGTATAATATTCCGTATGTTAGAGAAGAAAATACATAATATTCGATTTGCCATTAACGGCATAAAGATCGCATGGCAGGAGGAATTTAGCTTCAAGCTTGAAGTATGTGCGGCACTTCTGATATCTCTTCTCGGATGGCTATTGGCGATCTCGACCGCCGAATGGCTCATCGTGATATTCATGATCGGTTTCGTCTTGTCTGCAGAGGTGTTCAATACCGCTCTCGAGGAGCTGTGCGATAAGTTCCAATCAGACCCCGATCCGCACATCGCGAAGATAAAAGACCTGGCAGCCGCAGCTGTCCTTCTCGCTTCAGCGGCCGCCTTCGTTGTTGGCGTAATTATATTCCTGCCGCGGTTTCTCTCTCTTGTATGAGCGGTCTTGATACATATATTCTGGAGCTGTTGTATTCATCGCGGAGCGATGCTCTCGTGCAACTACTCACCTACGTCACACAATTCGGAAGCACTATCATGATAGGCGGGCTCGCCCTCGCGCTTGGACTTTTCCTGATGATCCGCGAGAGACTTTCGAATTTTGCGGGACTTTGCATATCCGTCATGGGCACGATAGCAGTGGTCTTTCCCCTTAAAGAACTGGTTGGGAGAGCGCGTCCGGATGTGATATATCAGGCGTACCTAACGGACGGGTTTTCATTCCCGAGCGGACACTCGTCGTTATCACTCGCTTTGTATGGATTTATCGTCTATCTCGCATGGAAAAACTTTCCGCGCTGGCGTATGTATGTGCTTGTGGGTCTTGGAACTCTCGTCGCACTCGTCGGCTTCAGCAGGCTCTATCTTGGCCTGCACTTTGCGAGCGACGTTCTGGCCGGATATTTTATCGCCGGGATATTCCTCTTTCTAGGGATACTTGCCTCGGAGCGGCTCAGTCGCCATTCGCTATGGTTTTGAGTATCGCCATACGGACTAAGAGTCCGTAGCCGACCTGCTTGAAGTAGACCGCGTGCGGCGACTGGTCGACGTCTTCTGATATTTCTCCCACGCGCGGAAGTGGGTGAATGATGATGGCGTTCTTCTTCATGGCGTCCGCCGTCGCGCGCGTAATGACGTAACGCCCCCTAAGCCTCTCGTAGTCCGCGTCGTTCTTTATCCACTCTTTCGCGATACGCGTCTGGTACAAAACGTCTGCGTCTTTGACCGAATCGCCCATTTCCTCCGTCTCTTCTACGGCAACACCATGGCCTTTTAGATACTCTAAAACATCGCTCTCCATACGAAGTTCCGGCGCGGAAACGAACGTGACTTTCATATCTTTATATTTGCCGAGAAGATACGCGAGCGAGCGGGGGGAACGATAATATTTCAGGTTGCCGACGAACGCGACATGTATGCCGTCTTCCCTTCCCAATTCGCTTTGTATCGTAAATAGGTCCAGGAGCGCTTGTGTAGGATGCTGACCCATATTGCCGTCACCAGCGTTGATAACGGGCACTTTTGAAACGGACGCCGCGCGCGTCGCGGCACCCACCTCCGAGTGACGCATGACGATGACATCGGCATACTGACTGACCACTTTTATCGAATCCTCAAGCGTCTCGCCTTTTGATTGCGACGACGAGGCGCCGCTCTCCATCGTTATGACGCCGCCGCCGAGGCGGAGCATGGCTGATTCAAAGGAAAGACGCGTGCGCGTCGATGGTTCATAAAAAAGCGAAGCGAGTATCCTGCCTTTAAGCGAGTCCTCTCGTTTTCCTTCGAGAGACGATGCCAGCGCAAAAAGTTCCTTGAGCGACTCTCTGTCAAACTGCTGCGTTTCGACGAGGTGGTGCATCTTCATTGCTCGCAAGTATACACCCGCTATACCCTCCGCAGAAACCGGCTCCACACGGTCTTCCACTCAATCGCCTCACTCTGCACCACCCACCGATATAGCGCCGGGCTAAGCAGAGTCGCAAAAACGGTAGTTCCGAGCACGTGCATGAGGGTGAAAGGAATTTGCCCGACGAATGCGACCGTGAGTGATTGGCCGCTGAATATCGGGCCGATTAGCATGGTCACAGCGTCATAGGCGAGAGTCGCAGGGATGCCGAAGATAAGAAAATTCTTTACGCTCGCCTCGCGATGCTTAAAAAAGTAGTGCGCTCCGACGCCCAAGAGTCCGTAAGAGATGGCCGTTACCCACGTCCAATTTCCCCACCCGCTCGTCACGGCGTCGTAGAGAACGATGCCCAAGAACCCGAAAAGGAAACTGCCTGCTATGCCATAGCGTTTCGAGAACGGCATGACGGTCGCCAGTATCGGCTCGAAATTCGGCGGGCGGAAGGGGATCAGGCGAAAGAGAAACACCGCCGTCCAACCGAGGATGAATTTCAATGAGTCGCTCATATATCGGGAGTATGACTATAGCATGGACGTGTTTAGGTTAAGCAAGGTTGAACCGTGCATAAAGGCGCGACCCCCTAAGAGGGGTCGCGCCTTAACAAAACCAACTATTTGTCGCGATCCAACTTTTCCCGGCAGAGCCGGTTTACAGACCGAACCGTATCTTCATCTGATCGATCATGGCCTGCAACCGCTCCATGACACGCGTGAGGGCGTCGATCTGTATCTGGGCTGTCGTTGTAGCCTTCACGTGCACCGTCGTCGTCGCGATTCCCTTCGGCGCCTTGGGAGGTTTCGGATGCTGCATCTTATCCTCCACATGGGTCGCCTTCACTGTCCAGGTTGAAGTCGTCGTACCGGAGAGCGCAACTCCTCTGAAGTTCACCGTATCGCCGATCGCGATGTTCGCGATCGTCCCCTTGCCGATACCTTTAATGTTGAACTTCGTCGAAGCGTCGGTCTGCACGATGAACGTCAAGGGTGGCGAGACCGTCGTCGCGGTAAAGCCGCTCGTGGAAGTGGCAGTCACCGTCGCACCTTGGACGCGCACATCGTTTTCGTTGTCGATACGCACCTTAAGGTCCGGCGCGAAGATGTTCAATTTCGCGACGATGTTGAGCATGCCATTGCCAGGGCCTCGGTTGTCACGTTCTTTCCTTTCACCTCGTTCGTCTGCGCTCGCGATAGCGGCAAACCCGATAACGAGCACGAGGAGAGCGCCCGCGACCAGTGCCACATTCCGTGAATGCAGTTGTTTTATTTTCGTCATACTATGTGTGCCTGTTTTACTTGGTTAATTGATTGTTTTTCGACCGATCCGGAACGCGCAGGCACCTATGGTCGCTGCACGAACATAAGCGTTAAGACGGCCGGGGAGGCCAACTCTTTCAGTTTGTCTTTCAGTTTTGTACTTCTTGCAGATATACGACCGGAGCGTCGCTGGTTTGTGAAGAGACTAGTCGAACGACATCCCCCTCAATGAGAACGCCTGGAGAGTTGCCTGAAAGAGTACCAGTGATCGCCACAAAATCTCCTACGTTAATGTCGGAGAGAGTTCCCGCCTCACCGTTGGGAAGAACGAAGCGGGTCTCCGCATGAAGGTTTATTGTCCAGCGGAACATGCCGGCATTCCACTCGGAGACAACCTCAAGATACGAATTGGAGACGCGCGCGACGCGGGCGCCTTGAATGTAGGTCAGCCCGTTGCCCGCTATGTTGAGCCCTTGTATCGGCATATCTTGCTTCACAACACCCGCGGCGGCGGACTCTCTGCGGAAATCCGGAGAGGCACCAAAACCCGAAAAGGTCGAGCTCATGCCGCTTGCAACGACAATGCCGGCAAATAGCGACGCCGCCACTGAACTGACAAGGAATCTGTGCTCCTCTCGGAAGCGACGGAGCCGCTGAAGACGCACGCGAGGCCATTCGCGCAGTCCACCGTGGACCTGGGCACCGGGATATTGGATGAAAGGTGCGTAGCGCATAATTTTTTTGCATTGCACGTACAT
>MFMA01000018.1 GCA_001783355.1 Candidatus Kaiserbacteria bacterium RIFCSPLOWO2_01_FULL_54_20
CTGCCTTTTCTTTTCTTCCGTCACTTTTACGAGCACCATTCCTTTTCCCGGCTGGCCGTAGCACACGACGCTCTCCAAAGGCGCGAACAAAACCGCCGGAAGCGTGAGCAAATCTTCTTCCCCTCGGATGCGCACCAAGACCCTGTCGTGGTTTTTCACCTCGACCGCATTTTCAATCGCTTTCGCCGCACGTTTTGCTACGGTTCCGTGCTTGTTGGCAATGCGCATGGTCTTGTCGAAGCGGTTGCTGGGGAAAAAGCTCGTTTTTCTCCTCCTAATCTTTCCGTCGACTACGACCACGCTCGCGTAAATCCCCTTGTTTTCAAAGATTTTCGCGGTTTCGTCGCCCACGACTATTGTTTTGAAGGGCTTGAGCTTGCGCAATTCCGAAGAAGCTTTCGCTGCGGGCACGAGCTTTCCGAAGGGCTTTTTGAAAAACCGGATTACTTCCGGAGTGGTGTAAAGCGTTTTTGAGAACGCCCTTTCGTAAACGTGGCCGGCGCGGTCGATTTGCCCCTTGCGCACGCGAGTGGAGGAAATCGCCTTCGAGTCTTCGCTTTCGACGATGCGCACCATTACGACTGGCAAAGGCTTCAGTGCGTTCTTTCGCCTTCGTTTGTTGATTTCCTTCGCTCCGGCGAGTGTCTTGCGAGACGTTACGATGCAGTCGAACTTGTTGCCCTTTTCAACAGTAGGCCCGGAAACGTCGTTCAAAACCACGATTTTAGCTCTCAAAAGCCAGCCGCGTTTCTCCAGAAACGCGAGCAGTTCCTTCCTGCGCTGGGCGTAGGGCTTTGCGTTTTCGTAAAACTGCTTGGTGCGTTTGACCATCACGTCGCTCGTCAGCCCGACCAAAACTTTTTCCGAGATGGCGAACGCCTTGTTCAATAGCGCGTCGTGGCCTTTGTGCAAACGGTCGAAAGTGCCGCCAGTGCAGGCGAAACGGAATTTTTTCAATTCGCTTAACCGCCTTTTTTTATGAAAAAGCGGGCCCGCCGGGATTCGGACCCGGATCTCAAGCTTTCTGCACCCACAATTTGCCGTGCAATCGCGAGTTCCGCAAGCTCGCATTCTGTCCAGGTTATACTACGGGCCCACTTTCAATATTTGCCTAGCAAAGTATAAAAGCCCAAACAAGCGTAGTATTTTTCCTTTTACTGAGCGCGAAAGCGTTCGTTTTAAAAACGGTGATTGTTGGATGGCTAAAGTTTGTTCGAATTGCGGAAGGCAAGTGCAGACTGCGACCGAGTTTCCGTGCCCGTCGTGCGGAAAATCGCACATCATAAGGTGCGCTACTTGCCGCAAGGAAAAAAACTCTTACACGTGCGTGGACTGCGGTTTTCAAGGCCCCTGAAACGTTTTTTTCACGTTATTGCCGGGTTGGTTTGCCATGCGTAAGGTGCTAGTGTGCGGAGTTTTCGATTTGCTGCACTTGGGGCACTTGTGGTTTTTCAAGCAAGCCAAGCGTTACGGCGGCCACTTGACCGTCCTCGTGGCAAGAGACTCGACCGTACGAAAAGCAAAAAAACGTCTTCCTTTCTTTAAGGAACGCGAGCGCATGCAATTGCTTTCGTCCCTGCGAATCGTTGATGACGTGGTGTTGGGCGACGGAAAGAGCATGTACCGAGGCGTTTTGAATGTCAAGCCTGACGTTTTGGTTTTGGGTTACGACCAATTGCTAATCGCCGGGAGGCTGTTGGGCGTTTCCCACGCCGCTTCGGCGCGGGAGATAGAAAAGCGTTTTGCGGAGAAGGGATTGCGCTTGCGCGTGGTGCGATTGCGCAAGGGTTGGATGCCGGAACGCTTCAAAAGCACGAAAGTGAAAGCGTATTTGAAAGTAAAGTGATGCAGCTTGGAAGCGTTGAGGAATTTTTTGGAACGTGCCATCGTGCATGAAGCGAACCACCGCGTGTGGAGTTCTCTTGCTGAAGACGAGGTTTCGCACGTGGTGCACGCTCAATTCGAAATCCTCCGCGGGGGATTGAAAGAAAGCCTTCTAAAGCAAATGGTGTCAACCGGGCTGAAAGATTTGGAAAAACAGGTTGAAGATTCAAATGAATTCAAAAGACTCTCTGGAACAAAATTGATCTTCACTGAAGCAGAGCCGACTGCCAGCGGTTTTTTGGCGAAGCTTCAAGTTCATGTAAGGAAATAAGGTGGTTTGATTGGGTAAGGTGCTTTGCGTAATGAAAGTTTTTCCCGACGAAGGCGTCGCTCCAGAAGACCTTCTGGAGAAAGTGAAAGCCGTTTTGAAAGTAAAGTGATGCAGCTTGGAAGCGTTGAGGAATTTTTTGGAACGTGCCATCGTGCATGAAGCGAACCACCGCGTGTGGAGTTCTCTTGCTGAAGACGAGGTTTCGCACGTGGTGCACGCTCAATTCGAAATCCTCCGCGGGGGATTGAAAGAAAGCCTTCTAAAGCAAATGGTGTCAACCGGGCTGAAAGATTTGGAAAAACAGGTTGAAGATTCAAATGAATTCAAAAGACTCTCTGGAACAAAATTGATCTTCACTGAAGCAGAGCCGACTGCCAGCGGTTTTTTGGCGAAGCTTCAAGTTCATGTAAGGAAATAAGGTGGTTTGATTGGGTAAGGTGCTTTGCGTAATGAAAGTTTTTCCCGACGAAGGCGTCGCTCCAGAAGACCTTCTGGAGAAAGTGAAAGCCGTTGACGGGTGCAATACGGCGAAGATAATCGACTACGTTTTCGGCGCGAAAGTCATACAGGCTTCTTTCGTTACTGAAGACGGCAGCGGAAGGGATTTCGAGAGTGAAGTGCAGGCAATCGCGGGCGTGAGCAACGTTCAAGTCGAGGAAGTGGGCTTGATTTAAGCCGGCGGAGCAAGCTTTTCCACCAGTATTCCACGAACGAATTCCCGCCATTCTTCAGAGTTGGGATTTTGGTGTGAAATCACGTAATGATTAAGGTCGATTGTTTTTCCACCGTGGGTTCCGTGGTGCCTGCTTTTTTGGATGTCGACTTGGAAACCTCCCTCAGAATGCCTGTGGTCTCCCTGTTCCAGCGGCGCAAGCCTTTCAACGAACTCCCTCAGGAGTTTGACTTTCGCTTCTTTCTGTCCTGACAGCTTAATTGTTTCTGGTTCCCTTGAGTGGTCGTTTTGGGCGGGAATGAACGGTAGGTCCACGCCGATATGCCCGACGACTTCGTGAAATATTCCGATAATATCTTCGTTTCCAGCGGCCGCGGATATTTTGCCGTGGTCAAATGGAACTTTTACGTGCTCGACCCCTGCGATTCTGACGAGTTCCGCGCCCATTCGCCTGTTCATTTGAAAATCACTTCGTTTTTCTATTGGAGGCGTTCCTTTTAATTGCTTCTAGTTTTTTCGTTATTTTTTTAAAATGCGACCCTTTCCAGTAGATTTGCTTGCATTTGCCGCAAGCCCAGAAAAGCCTTTGCTGCTCGAACACGCGCGGGAAAACCCTGCTTTCCACCTTAGCTTTCACAATCCTCTTGATTTTTCCCCCGCATTTTGGGCACAAGGCGAACGACTGTGCTCCGTTCGCCTTCAGGCCGAACTTGCGCATCACGATTCGCAGCTGCTCGAAAGAATCGTTCGTTTTGAATAGAACTGTTTTTGCGTAATCCCCCGCCTTTTGCGCGAGGGCCTCGTTGCGCGTGAGCAAAACCGCCTTTTCCTTCACTGCCTGTTTGATTGCATCGTCGTCGTTTTTGCTTTCGCTGAAAAAAACTTTCGCGCCGAGAAGGCGAAGCCACCGCGTGAGCTTTCCGAGCATCGCGTCGGCAACAAAAGCAGGCGACCTCTTTCGATTTGGCATGCGCGCCTCACTCACCACCAGGGTTCGCGCTTGAAGAAATAGTCCTGCAAGCCTTGCGCTGCGCCTGGAGTGAAAACGCCTTCGTTCTTCCTCACGATGGCTTTCTTGAGCGGGGAGAGCAAGTGCGAGGCAGCGCCCCATTTTACTGCACGCGTTTTCAGTTCCGCGAGTTTTTCGAACGCGTTTTCCTTTTTTCCTGCGGTTTCAACCACTATCTTACTTCCTTCAATGAACGGCCCGCGCAAAATCTTTTTGCCTTTCAAAAACTTCGCCACCGCTTTTCCGTCCTGGGCCGGAGGGCCGAAATGTTTTTCCACCAGCGGCTTTTCTGCGGAGGCGAATTCGAAGAGCATGAAGCACTTCCCTTTTTCCGTGAAGGAATGCGCGCCAAGGGCGCAAAAGCCGTCCAACGCAAGTTGCTTTTCCGCGCGCTCTCGCGTTTTCTCCAATTGCGGAGAAAGAATGTCTTCCACCACGTCCGGCGAGGGAAACTCCACGAGCGCTATTTGCGTAGCGCGGTTTTTCCAAGCGGCTTTCGATTCGGCGAGCGTGCGCGCCTTGCGTTTTGCGAAAAAGAATTTTTCCGACGGGTTGCTTGCAAAAGCCTGACACAGAGCGATGAAGCGCAAGACGTTTTCTTCGCTTGTTACGGCGGCGGCGTTGCGGTTTCTGTCGATGGCGTCGACTATTGCCAGAGATTCGGTGAATTGCTTTTCCGATGTGCCTTCGATGTCGATGCGGACCGGCGTGCGCCATTTCGCGGAGTTTTCAACGACTCCTTCAAAAGTGCGGTAGTTTAGAGTGAGATACTCGCACACCAAGCCGGAAAATCCTTTCACCGCGATTTCAGCGCCGTAAAGCCCGTTGTTCTTCAAAAGCTGTTTGAGCAGGCGAACGTCCTCGCGCTGTTTGAGAGAAAGCCGTTTTTGCAGGTAGTCCATGTGCAGGGGCGAACGGTCGACGGCGCTCTTGATGCCTTCGTGCGGCTTTGCTATAAAGCACGGGATTACTTCGACCTTGAATGCCCCGATTTTAGCCTGCAGGTACGGGTGTTCGGCATACCTTACAATCCAATCTGCCTTAATGTTCTTGCGCGCGTAGGTGAAAGTCTTCTCTACTATGTAGTCTTTTTCAAGCTCGGGCGGGTATTGCAAGAACAAGTCGATGTCGTTGTCTCCCTTCAAGCCAGTGTCTCTTGCCGCCGACCCGACGAACGAAACTTTTTCTGCGCCCGCGCCTTCAAGAATTTTTTTCAGCCTTGACGCGAACCGCTTTTCAGCTTCGGCTTCTGAGGCTGAAGGGCTGATTCTGCCCAAAACCTTTTTTTTGAGTGCTGCAACGCTTTTCATGCGGAAACGCCTTTAATAGCTGTTAAGCGAAGCGCGTCTTTAAAGCATTCGCGCTGAGGCGCAAGCGGGGTTTTTTTATTGCCCGGCAGCGTAGTTTTTGCATGGCGAAAATAACGCAAGACTACCCTTTTTTCGATTACGAACTGCACGAGGAACTGTCGTCGGAAGAGCTTGCGCTAGTAAAAGAGCTTTTTGAAGTGCTCACTTCATCCGGCGATTTGGCGGCGTTCTGCCGCAAGTACGGCGTTGAGCAAAAGAAAATGCAGGATTTCGTCTCGTCCCTAGACGTCATGTCGCTAGGACGGCCGGTTTCTTCCAGAATCCGGGCGGATTTCGTTTCAAGGCTTTTGGCAGCGCTCGCGCTTCCCAACGCCCAGCAGCTTTCGGTTGCGGTTGCGAATGCGGTTCACGGGTATCAGGTGATACAGCCTTTGCTTGACGACGACGACGTCGAGGAAATCACGTTCGACGGGGAAAAGCCCGTTTTCATCTACCACCGAGAGAAAGGCGTGTGCAAAACCAACCTTGCTTTTTCTAGCGGAGAGCTGGCCGCGTTTTTGGCGCAGTTAGATGTAAAGCCGGATGGGGAAGTAGTGGAAACGAGGCTTGCGGACGGAAGCCGCGCGAGCGTGTTGACGCCGCCGGTCGTGGCGAATCCGTCTGTAACAATCCGCAAATACCGCACTCACCCCCTGAGCATAATGGATTTAATAGAAAAAAACACGATTACGGCTGAACTGGCTGCGTTCTTGTGGACTGCCGTTGACGGCCTTATGGTCACTCCCTTCAACTTTTTGATAGTGGGCAGCACTTCCGCGGGAAAAACGAGTTTGCTTAACGCGTGCACCGCGTTCATTCCGCCGTCAGAGCGAATAGTAATCATAGAAGACGTACCAGAACTAAACCTGTCTTCAAAGCAAAATTCGGTGCAGGCGACTTCCACTCCCTCGTTTGACATGCAGGCGTTGCTGAAAAGCTCCCTCCGCCTTCGCCCGGACCGGATTATTGTCGGCGACATTCGCGGCGGCGAAGCTGAGACGATGTTTACCGCGATGAACACGGGGCACAGGGGCGTGATAGGGACGCTGCACGCAAATAATGCAACGGACGCGATGACGCGCTTGCAGAACGAGCCCATGAACGTGCCGCGCGGGCTCCTGCCGTTGTGCGACTTGATTATCGTGCAACAGCGTTTCAACGACCGGAAGAAAGGCACCATCCGCAGGGTGGTGCAGGTTGCGGAAGTGTCGAAAATCGAGGAGGATATAATCGCGATGAACGACTTGTTCTTGTACGACCCGCAGTCCGACACGATAGAGCGAACGCGATTCCAGAGCTTGGCCGTGGAAAAGCTTTCGAAAGCCTTGAACGTGAGCATCAACGACGTGAAGAACGCGATTCAAGAGCGCGTTTCGATTATCGAAGACTTGGGGAAGGAAGGCGTGGCGCAAGGTGGCGACGTTAACGACTTCATGTTGAAGTACTACGCGCGGTATTACCGCGGCGTGTGAGCTTTCCGCCTCCTGGTTTTTAACTTTGCTCCCGCAGTGTTTTGTGGGGTTAAAAAATGGATTTGGGTTCGGGCATCCGCAAGGCGCTGGCCAGGATCACTGGAGCGAGCGTCGTCGACGAAAATGCAGTTAAAGAGCTAGTCAAAGACTTGCAGCGCGTTCTCATCACGAACGACGTCAACGTAAAGCTCGTTTTCCAGCTTACTAAAACGATTGAAGAGCGGGCGTTGAAGGAAAAGCTCGTGCCGGGCTTGAGCTTGAGAGAGCACGTAGTAAGCGTGGTGCACGCCGAGCTTCAGAAGGTTTTGGGCGGAAAGTTCGAGCCCCGCCTTGGAAAACAAAAAATCCTGCTGTTGGGCTTGTTCGGCAGCGGGAAAACCACGAGCGCGGCAAAACTCGCGAAGTTCTACCAGTCTAAAGGCTTGAAAGTCGCGTTGATAGCCGCGGACGTGTATCGTCCCGCGGCGTTCGACCAACTGCAGCAGCTGTCAGAGCAGGTGAAAAGCGGTTTTTACGGAGTTCGCGGAGAGAAAAGCGCGGTTAAAATAGCCGAGCAATCGCTCGAGGAGCTTGAAGGGAAATACGACGTTTTGATTCTCGACTCCGCCGGGAGAAGCGCTTTCGACGGCGCGTTGGCGGAAGAGCTGAAGGAAGTAGCAAATGCGTTCAAGCCCGACGAAAAGTTTTTGGTTGTGAGCGCTGACTTGGGGCAGGTTGCGGGAAAACAGGCGCAGGAATTTCATTCGACTGTCGGCGTGACCGGCGTTATAGTAACGAAGATGGACGGGAGCGGCAAGGGCGGAGGCGCGCTGAGCAGCCTTGCGGTGACCGGCTCTCGCGTGGCGTTCATAGGCACGGGCGAGAAAATCACTGACATCCAGCCTTTCGACTCCACCCGTTTTGTTGCGGAATTGGTCGGTTTTCCAGACCTCGCATCGCTTTTGGATAAAATGAAGGAGGCGAGCGATGAAGAGTCGGTGCAAAAGGCGATTGCCGAAGGGAAACTGGATTTTGAAAGCTTTCTGGCGCAAATGCGGGCGATGCGCAAGATGGGGCCCATGAAGCAAATAATGCAGATGCTCGGCGTATACGATTTGCCAGAGGAAATGGTGGCGCAGAGCGAAGAGAAAATGAAGGCTTTCGAAGCCGCAGTTTTAAGCATGACGCCGGCAGAACGCAAGAACCCCGACCTGATGAAGTCAAAAACACGGCAGACGAGGGTGGCAAAGGGCGCGGGGCTGAAAGAGGATGACGTGCGCGAGCTCATAAAGAATTTCGAGAAGAGCGTGAAGATGATGAAGCAATTCAAGGGCAACAAGGGCTTGCTCAAGAAATTCGGCAAGATGATGCCAAACTTCAAGATTTAAGCTTTCTGCATTTTGGTGTGCGAATGGATTCAAAACGGGTTTTTGGCGCGGTTGCGGTCATCGTATTGAACGGAGGCAAGGTTTTGCTCGGACAGAGGACTGGCACTAACGGACGAGGAACGTGGTGTTTTCCAGGCGGGAAAATCGAGCCGGGAGAACTAGTGGTCGAAGCGGCGAAAAGGGAAACGCTTGAAGAAGCGGGAATGGCCGCTTTGAATTTGGATTTCGCAGGGTATGTTGACACGCCCTATCCGCCTAGTCAGTTTTGGCTTACGCTTTACTTCAGGTGCACCGAGTTTTCGGGAGAACCAAGCTCGCCCGAGCCGCACAAAATCGACGGCTGGCAGTGGTTTTCGAAAGACGATTTGCCTTCGCCGTTGTTCGGCCACACGCAAGCCGCGTTCGATAAAGGATTTGTTTGGAAGGATTGATTGCAAATGATGGACTTCGAAATTTTGCGCGTTGTCATTGCGGTTGTGCTTACCGCAATCGCGGCGTGGCAGGACAACAAAACTTCCTACGTGGACGACAAGGTTTTGTACGCACTAGTGGGAGCCGGGTTGTTGCTCAACGCGTTGTCTTTCAGCGTCTCGTTCTTCATTTCAACTTTGCCTGCCGCCTTGTTCATCGCCGCATTCGGGTATTTGTTGTGGCGTAGGGGAAGCTTCGGGCAGGGAGACGTTTGGCTGTTCTTGGGGTTGCAGCTTTTGCTGCCGGAATACCCGTCGTTCGTGCAAAGCCCGTTGCCTTCGTTCCCGTTCGTGGCCAGCGTTTTCCTTGCATCAAGCGTTTTCTCGCTTTTCGGTTCGACCGCGTTTTACGCTGCAAAACTTTCGCAGGCGAATGCGTTTGGCAAGATCCGCTCGGCGGCTTTCATAGTTTTGGGCGTTTCAGCCGCATTCTTGCTTTACCTGCTTCCCGTAGCACCTCTGGCGAAATTGTTTTTCTCGTTGTTCGCCATTTCCGCAGTCTTTCTTGCTCTGTTCTACCGAACCATCACTGAAAAAGTTTTGGTCCAGTGGGTTTCGCTCAAAGGCGTTGAGGACGAGGATGTTCTGGCTCTGGACAAACTGCCGCGAGATTTCGTGAAAAAGCACGGGCTGGGGAAAGTGGCTACGAAAAGCGTTTTCGCGAAGCTCAAGGCGTTGAGCAAGAGCGGAAGGATGAAAAAATTCCCGGTTTACAAAAATTTGATCCGCTTCAACCCGTACGTGCTTGCCGGCCTGATGGCCTGCCTTTACGCCGGCGATTTGCTCGTGTGGGTTTTGCTACGTTAAGGCGACGGTGCAGGTTTTTTCGCCGTCCAGTGAAAACTTTGCGGGCAAGAATCTTTCGCAAACCGCGATGTTCGCAAGCAAATGCTCGGTTTTTTTCGTGCGAATCGCGCTTTTTCCTTCAGCCAAAGCCATCAGCGGAATCAGCTGGTCTCCCAAATGCTCATCGACCGCTTCGGCAGAATTATTGAATTCTAAAAACTTTTGCGCAACTTCTTCTCCTACTTTTTCAGCAGGCTTAC
>MFMA01000019.1 GCA_001783355.1 Candidatus Kaiserbacteria bacterium RIFCSPLOWO2_01_FULL_54_20
ACCTGTCGCTCCGACGTCGGTCCTCCAAAAAGAATAGAGACCGCTTTTCGCCCCGCCCGCTTCAGAGCACGTGTATCCGGAAGGGAGATGCCGTACTTTTGGCACGACCGTTCGAGTATGTAATGAAGAATGTCCGCGTGCGTAAGTCCGACCCGTGCGCCCTGCTGAAAGAGAAAACTGTTCTGCTCCATGCCGCTTATCATATTGAAATCGCAGAACCATATTTCGCCAGATGGAAGCACAAAGCCGTCGAATCTGGCGAAGTCTTGCATGCCGAAAAGCGCGAACAATTGTTCTGCTTGCGCTTGTATCTTTTCGATCGTTTCGTCAGGAAAGCGCGGCGGGCAGTGGTAGGTCACATGGCGCGACGGAAGATATTTTTTCCGGAAGCCGAATATCTGGTGTTCGGAATAGTCAGTCTCTATCTCGGACGGGGGAAGCGCCACAGGCATACCAAAACGATTCTGAAGAATTATTGTCGTGAACTCTGTTCCTTCGGCGAACTTCTCGACGACTACACGCGTATCCATTCGTTTCCCGAAGAGAAGACGCACTTTTTCGAGCGCTTCCTCGGGCGTGGAAACCGAGAACACGCCGATCGAAGAGCCGCCGGAGGCCGGCTTCACTATGGCGCGGCGGATGCCGTGTTGCTTAAAGAAATTTTTGACAATATCTGCGTGGTCATCTCCATAGAGCTTGAGAAGCACTGAGGGTAGCGTGAAAAATCCTTGCTCCCGTAGGTACTCGTTTGCGGTGAATTTATCAAAAGCTTTTTTGCATACAGTCGCACTCGACCCGATATATGGTATGCGGTGCTTCTCAAGAAATTTCTGTATACCGCCGTCCTCGCCATATGCGCCGTGCATGACGGGAAACACTATGTCCGTATCGGCAAGTGCACGAACGAATTGGGAGGTGCTCAATTCCGCCGCTGTTTCCTTAAGCTTAAAGTCGAAATCGGACGGCGTATTGCTGTAGAGTTGCGCGCGCGAAATGCGGTAGGGCCGCTTCTCGGCATCAAGATAGAAGGGGACTATCTCGATGTCTTCGGAGCCGAGGTGATCCATCACGGAACGCGCGGAATTAAGCGAGATTCCTCGCTCTGGGGAAGGGCCGCCGCAAATGAGGGATATTTTCATGATTCTGTAGCGAAATTAGCTATATACTTAGCGAACAAATCGACTATTATCCCCAAATAGTATTAGACCTCGATACTTTTTGCAAGAAAACACCAACGTCTCCCGCTGTACGTTGCGTGGTCTGGTAGGATGAAGCCAATGCAGAAGAAACGTAAAGTGGCGGTTTTTGATGTAGACGGGACCATCTTCCGCTCAAGTCTCCTCATCCAACTGGTAGACAGGCTCATCGAAGACGGAGCATTCCCGAAAGAAGCGCGGAAAGTATATGCCAGAGAATACGAGAAGTGGCTCAACCGAGAGGGAGACTATCAGGAATATATTCACGCCGTTGTACTGGCGTTCAATAAATATCTGAAAGGCGTTCACTACGGGGCGCTCGCCGACGCCGCCGAGGAGGTAGTGGAAGAGCAATGGAAACGCGTCTATCGCTACACACGCGATCTTTTAAAGGATTTGAAGAGACGCGACTACTACCTTCTTGCGGTATCTCATTCGCCGAAAACGGTACTCGATAAATTCTGTCCTCGAATGGGATTCGACAAAGCGTACGGTATCGTTTACGAGATCGGTCCGCAGGAATGCTTTACGGGCAATATGCTGGAGCAACACCTCATCCTTAATAAAGCCGCCATTTTGAAACGGGCTGCCGAGAAGGAGAACCTTACCCTTGCGCACTCGATCGGGGTGGGCGACACGGAGACAGATATTTCATTTTTGGAAATGGTCGCGCAGCCCATCTGCTTCAATCCGAATTCAAAACTCTTTACCTACGCGAAGCGCATGAAGTGGAAGGTGGTGGTCGAACGGAAGGATGTGGTGTATGAGCTTTAGTATTAGTCGCAACGGCCTATGCATTCTCGGAGCACGGATAATTTTCTGCTGAAAATTTCCTCCCGCTCGGGCCGTCGCCCTGCGCGAGACCCTCGCTCGGCACTACCCCGCGCTCCTTAAAGCGTTAGGTGGAGTTGTTTGTAAGTGTTCCTAAGACTAATCGGTCGGAGAAAGTTAGGAATATGCAGTGAGATGTTATCTCACTGTTATAGAACAAAGAGCTTTTTGAAAGGCGTAAATTTTAGGTCACGCGCGACGGGCTTATTCTCAAGGAGAAAGGGAAGTGGCGAATCTGGTAGAATCCACCTATGTCCCTGAACGTATTAAAGCGGCCAGAAAAACTTGCTCCAGAAAACGGTGTGTACAAAAAAGATGGAAAATGGCTCATGCGTTTTGATAATAGGTCAGACGGTGCCGAGATTCCAGCGGAAGTTGCGCATGTGGTCAGCGCGGCACTAAAAGCAGAGCGTTTTGCGGCTCAAGAAGGGACTACAGAGCAAGGAAAAAAGTTTTACCAAAAGATGCGCGGGGCGCGTGCTCACATAAACTGCCACGAGACCGCCTTGTACGCAGTTGGTCTTATACATCAGGGAGATCCCAAGGGTCTAGACTATGATTTCGGACTTTTCCCCCTTGAGAGCTACAAAACATACTCTTCTGCAGGAAAGCTAGCAAAATACGTTCGCGGCGCATTAGGTAAATCGTTCGGAGTCATACAAAAAGCGCATGACTGGTCTGTCACTCACACACTTCTTGCCGGTCTCGATTCCTTGGAAAGATGTGTATGTTTCGAAAAAGAGGGACATGGCCTATCTTGGCAGATCCTCCCATTGGAAGAGATTTATCGACGCAGTTCTTCAGACGCGCGATGGGCAGCCGGTTCTATCGATTCGATAATGCAAAGTGAAGCGGCGAAAGGCATCCGGACCTATTTAGACAAATGGCCCAAAATTTAGACGCTCACGATCACTGGGATAACGATCGGCCTCTTAAGAGTTCTCTGCAAAAGGAAGCGGGCGACGCTTTCGGCAAGGTCGTCGCGGGCGGCGTCGAGATCGGCCGCGCGAGGGTTCCTCATCGAGACCTCGACGCTCTTTCGTATGATGAGCCGCGTCTGGTCCATGAGTTCTTTGTTGTCGCGCAGATAGACGAATCCGCGCGAGATGATGTCGGGAGATTTATGGAGCTTGCCAGTGCGGCGGTCGACCGTTGCGACAACGACGCAGAACCCCTCTTGCCCGAGCGCCTTTCTGTCGCGCATCAAGACGTCCGAGAGTTCGGTCACGGTGTGGCCCTCAACGACTCGTAGCCCTGACGGGGCCTTCACCGACAACTTGGTCATCTTCTCTCCTTTCTGTATCTCAATTATCGAGCCGTTGTCTGGGATAGCAACGTTCTTTGGAGCGACGCCTTCCTGTATCGCGAGGTCGGCGTGTACACGGAGCATGTAGTGATAGCCGTGGACGGGAATAAAGAATTTCGGTTTTATCTGGCGGTGTATCCACGCCGCTTCTTCGCGATTGCCGTGGCCGGATGCATGCACATCGCTCGCGTGATAGGTGATAATGTGCGCGCCCTGGCGTGAGAGGTTGTCTTTCAGTTTTTGAACGGCGCGCTCGTTGCCCGGAATGACGGACGAAGAAAGAACGACCGTATCGCTCAGCGTGAGCCGGATGTATTTGTGCGTTTTGTTGCCGATGCGCGCGAGCGAGGCGAATTCGTCGCCCTGGGCGCCTGTCGCGAGAATGATGATCCTCTCTGGCGGGTACTGACCCATGTTTTCCACTGCGACGACCGTATCGTCTTTGTATTTGATCAGGCCGATCTCGCGCGCAATCTCGATGTTCGTGCGCATCGAGCGTCCGTCGATGACGATCTTCTTACCGTATTGTTCCGCAAAGTGCACAACGCGAATCAAGCGCTCGAGGTGCGAGGCGAACATGGCGACCACGAGCCTGCCTTTTGAATCTCTGATGATGTTCTCAAGCGTGCGATACACGGTCGATTCGGGGATAGAGAATCCCGGCTGCCATACGTTCGTCGAGTCCATGAGAAGCGCCAAGACGTTCCGCTTCTGGAATATGGAGTATTCCTGGTGCTCTTCTTCGGAAGGTTCTCCGTTCTCATGGTCGAGTTTGATATCGCCAGTGAAGACCACGTCGCCCCACGGAGTTTCCAAGATAATGCCCATCGAGTCGGGAACAGTGTGCGTGACGTTGAAAAAGCGAATTGTGGCGTTCCCAAGCTTTATCGCTTCGTCCATCTCGACTTCTCGTATCTGTAGCTGCGAGCCTTGCACGAATTCCTCCTGGCGTTTCTTTATCATCATTCCCGTGAGTTTTCGGGTGTAGATGACCGGGTTTCCTATCCTGTCCATGATGTAAGGAATTCCTCCGATGTGGTCGAGGTGGCCGTGAGAAATAATAAGCCCACGGATGCGATCGCGACGCTCTTCTAGGTATCCGGTGTTCGGGAGGATGTAGTCGATGCCCGGCGTTTCTTCCTCGCGGAACTGGAACCCGCAATCGAGAATGAAAATGTCGCCGCCGAATTCGACAGCAGTCATGTTGCGGCCGATCTCCTCAACGCCGCCGAGTGGAATGATGCGGACCGACTCGGCACTAGGTTCCGGTATCAAAGGGGAAGGGGTGCGCGCACTTCCCGGATGATGTTCAACACGTGCTCTGCCGGGTCGTCTCGGATGCGCAGAGCGCATTCCGCCGCGCCATCCACCGGGTCGGCTTCCGCCACGGCCACCTTCCCTGCGGGCAGGATTCCGGCGCGGCGCTCCGCCTTGCTCTCGCCCCTGCGGCGGTCGAGACGGCCCTTGCGGACCTTGATTTGATGATTGATTTGGTAGATTGGAGTTCATAGTTACTCTTCGTTCTTATCTGTGAAGATGTTCCACACACGTTCCGTGTCGGTGTACCACTGATGAACGTTCAAGAAGCGGTCCGAGGCCCCAGTGAGCGCCCCGAGCTCCACGCCGTAGAGGTCGTTTGGGACTACGTAGATGAATTTCGGCGCGTAGAGAAAGATCGCCGGCTGATCTTCAGCGATGTACTCTACGAATTTTTCATACAATTTTTCCCGCTCCCGCCTGTTCGTCGTGGCGCGTGCTTTTGCAAGCAGGCTGTCGACCTTCGCGTTCGTGTAGAGGGCAATGTTGAGCCCGGGATCGTTCCTTTGCGATGAGTGCCAAAAGGCGAACAGGTCGAGCGCACGACCGACGACTTCTCCGAAAAGCAAAGCCTCATAGTTCCGTGGTCTAAGAAGGACGGAGTTCAACTCCGCTATCGGATACACGTGCACATCCACCTTGATGCCCGCCTCACGCCAGGCCGCCGCGACCGCCTCCGCGGTTGCGGCAAGCTCCGGCTCGTCGACAGTTGCAAGCGTGAATTCGAGAGTGGCGCCTTTCTTTTTCCAAACCTTGTCTTTTTCATCGAACTTCCATCCGTTGCGCGAAAGTATGGCCCTCGCACGCTCGCTGTTACCCACCTCGGGTTCACTCGCATGTGTTTCCTCCATCGTCTCTGGAGTCGCCGGCCGCACTGTTCCCAGGATACCTGGCGGAATGGGACTTTCGAGTACGGCCCCATATCCACTAAAAACATCATCGACGATCTTTTGCTTGTCGAGTGCCGCATCGAGCGCGGCACGGACCGCCGCGTCCGCAAAAGCCGTATTTTTGTTCTGGTTCAGGAAGACTCCGAACGTGCGCGGAAGAGGAACTTGTACCATACGAGGATCTCTACGCGATATTTTATCGATCTGCGATGGAGATATTCCGGCGAGCATGTCGATGCGTCTCGCATTGAATGCCTCGATGAGGTCGTCTTCGTTCGAATAAAAATTGAAACGGAGTTTATTGACGTACGCTTGTCCTAGCGCGAAATCTTTGAACGATGCGAGTTCATAGTATGTTGCCGAACCCGTCGAATTAATATCAAAGTTCTTGACCTTATACGGACCGCTTCCCACCGGACGTGTGTTTAGAGGGGTGAACGGGAACTCTTCCGCGGACACGGTTTCCCAAAGATGTTTGGGCAGGATCCCGAGCGTGGCGTTATCAAGGAACGGAGCATATGCGTGCGGGAGTGTGAAAGTAACGGTGCGCGGATCCGGAGCCGATACTGACACCCCTTCCCAATCGGCACGTCGGTAGCTTTTGATATCAGGGTTTTGTGCCCGCTGGATTGTAAAAAGCACGTCCGCCGATGTAAGAGGAGTTCCGTCGTGGAATGTCAGGTTGGGGCGGAGCATGAAGGTGTAGGTCGTTCCGTCATCCGACACCTCGAATCGTTCAGAGAGATCGGGAATGAGGCTCCCGTCGGGCATTGCGCGCATGAGGCCCGAATACACCAAGGCGGTGATGTCTTTGTCTCCACCGGAGAGCGAAAGGAGCGGGTTAAGAAAACGCACCGGCCCAACGACGCCTTCGGTAAGAGATCCGCCGCGGGATGGAACCGTCACGGAAGCGAGTGCATTGGCGCCTGTGATAAGGGCAAGTGTCGAGAGGGAGAGGATGGTCGTCAGTGTATAGAGAACAAGACGCTCGCCGGGCGAGAACGACCGGAGGGCGTTCTCCAGCATAGAAAAATGCGGGACGATCCTTTTTTTCGTGAGCGTCGTTGTTATATCTCCAGTTTTTTCAGAATATGAATCGAAATCCATTGCGCAAATGTGCGCCGCGCGCGACTGCCATTTTTGGGGGCGCTACGCGAAGCCGTTAGCTTATTACTAAATTAATTAGTGCCGATAGGGCGAAGAGAATACCGAGGACGATCGTAGCATGGAAAAGCGTCTTCTCCAAACCACGCCGAGTGTGGAAACCGGACGAGAAGTTGTCGGCGCCGAACGCTCCGCCCAAAGATGCGCCGGTACGCTGCAGCACGATAGCTACGATCAAGAGTATCGAAAGCCCTATCTGCACGTATGGCAGAGCCGTTTGGAGAAAAACCATCCGCTTGAAAATAGCACAGGAGGGCTAGAAAATCAACGTTCTGGCACGATATCACAGTACCGTACACTCGTCAAGTTGCCCCTCAAGTCGGGTTCGTCTATATTAAGCCCCTCGGAGACCCCTCCAGGCACCGAATTATAAGAAGCAGTTAGTCAGCAGAATTTGCTATGAAAAAAGATATCAAAGGATCAAAAATAAACATGCAGCTTCTCGGCGATAGGGTATTGGTGCGTCCTGAAGAGGCAATGAAAAAAACGGCTTCGGGCATCCTTATTCCCGACGCCGCAAAACAAGAGAAAGCGACGCGCGGTACCGTACTTGCCGTCGGGCCCGGCCGAATGAACGACGACGGCAAGGTGTTGCCGATGTCACTGCGCGCCGGACAAAAAGTATATTTCAACCCCGGATGGGAGAGTGAAATTGAAGTGGATGACGAAAAACTCCACCTTATCCACGAGGGCGATGTTAAAGCGATCATCAAATAGATATGGCAAAACAAATCTTACAATCCGACGAAGCAAGAAAAGCTTTAAAAAACGGCATCGATAAGGTCGCCGATATTGTTAAGCTGACTCTCGGGCCTCGAGGTAGAAATGTTGCACTCGATAAGTCGTGGGGAGGTCCGACAATTACAAACGATGGTGTCACAATTGCAAAAGAGATCACGCTTGCTGATAAGTTCGAAAACATGGGTGCTTCGATTGTTAAAGAAGTTGCTCAAAAGACAAACGATAAAGCAGGTGATGGAACAACGACTTCAATAGTACTTTTTCAGGCAATGGTGAGAGATGGACTTAAGCGCCTTGGTCCTGCGGTAAATCCAATGGTTGTGCGTGAAGGGATGGAGCAAGCTCTTACTGATGCGGTTGACGTCCTTAACAGTGCAGCTATGAAGCGTGAAATAAGTTCGAAACAAGAGATTAAGCAAGTTGCCACGATTGCTTCCGAGTCTGAAAATCTCGGCGAGATAATTTCAGAAGTAATGCAAAAGGTAGGACCTACAGGTGTTGTGACCGTCGAAGAATCCCAATCTTTGGGAATTGATAAGGAAGTAGTCGAAGGAATGGAATTCGACAAGGGATATGTAAGTGCCTATATGATCACCAACGCTGAGAGGATGGAGGCTGTGGCAAAGGATGTTTCCATTCTCGTTACCGATCAGAAGATATCAGCGATTAAAGACATCTTGCCCCTTCTTGAAAAAATTGCGCAATCGGGAAAGAAGGAGCTTGTTATTATCGCGGACGACGTTGATGGTGAGGCGCTCGCCACGTTCGTCGTCAACAAACTGCGGGGCGCATTCAACGTGCTTGCAGTAAAAGCGCCGGGCTACGGCGATCGCAAGAAAGAAATGCTGGCCGACATTGCGACACTCATTGGTGCACAAGTTGTTTCAGAAGATCTCGGCGTAAAGCTTGAGAACGCAGAATTGGTCATGCTTGGCCGCGCCCAGCGCGTCGTCGCTACAAAGGATTCGACGGTGATAGTAGGGGGGAAGGGCAAGAAACCAGACATCCATGCAAGAGTTGCCCAACTTCGAAAGCAGCTTGAAAATATTGACTCGAAATTCGACAAGGAGAAGTTAGAAGAGCGCATTGCGAAATTAACGGGTGGTGTTGCTGTCATTCGTGTGGGTGCGGCGACCGAGACCGAGATGAAGTACCTGAAAGACAAAATTGAGGACGCGGTGAACGCAACCAAGGCCGCGGTTGCAGAAGGTATTGTTCCTGGCGGTGGAGTAGCCCTATTTCAAACTGGAAGAAAACTGAATGCCAATCTCGTTGCTGGGAAACCTACGGACAAACCAAAATACGCAAACAATGACGCTGCTTTCCAAGTTGGTTATGCAACTGTCATTAATGCCTGTTTGATACCGTTTCAAGAAATCATTCGGAATGCCACCCACGATATTGGGACCGATAGTCAGTTGATAGCTCTGCAAATTGGACAAAAAAACAAAGGCTATGATGCCAAGCGTAGTCGTCCCGTTGACGACATGTTTGCTGAGGGGATTATCGATCCGATGAAAGTTACACGAACCGCGCTTCAAAACGCCGTTTCTGCTGCTGCCATTTTTCTCACCACCGATGCCGTTATCGCAGATATTCCGGAGGAGAAGAAAGGAGCTGGGGGAGGCATGCCTAGCGGGATGGGGGACATGGAATAGGCGCTCGGCGGCACATGCATCCTGCGGGCACGAGTTCCGGCCCGGTGGCCGGACTCTCCCGCTCGCGCTCATCGCGCTCCGCAAGTCCCGCAAGACGCACGCGCCGCCTCGCTTAGATTGGGAAATGGAAATAGCACAAAACACACCCTCGCTCGCTAGAAATTGCGTTATCATGTAGGCATGTCCGCCAATAAGGCCGCGGCCTGTTTTTTAGTATCGGCATGCCTCGGGACGCTGCTTTTTTTCTCGATCGTGGCGACTGCGCATGCGAGTGGTGATATAGACACATCGGCCGACGCGAAGTGCGACCCGTTCATCTCGCAATGTTCGTGCGGGAAAGTTTTGGTCAACGGAAAGTGTCAGTTCAAGGGGGAGAAGGAGAACATGAACGGATGCAGTTGCGAGAGCGACGTTAAGCCCGCGGGAGGTATCTGCATCGCAAAAAACAACTGCTTAGGAACATGGTATACAAACCAAGACGAAAAAAAAGTGCCTATCGAAGTGCCGCCGGATTCTGCTAATAAAAAACCAGGCACGACTGAACCAGTCGCACCTATCGTTCCACTGCAGCGGCAAGTGCCTCCGCCCGCAGGAGGAGGTACGCCAATCGCAGACCCGTCTCTTTTTAGATATACCCCCACGCCAAATGTCACAGGCTCCGGAGGAGCAGATCCGTGGGAAGGAGTAGGAACAGAACCCACTCCAATAAGCGAGATCGAAAGGCTCGTCAAGGAAGCTCAGGCAAATGCTCCACAGGTTGAGCCGCCGACCGTGCCGCAAAAAAGTTTTCTTGAGCAGACGCTAGGGAGTTGGGGGATCTCCTCTCCCGAGACAGGACAGATGTCACCGTGGACACCGCTCGATGCAAACGGCAATCCGATCGGAGAGTCGACCGGTGCGGGCACGCCTGCACAAACGACGGGGTTTGATCCGGCGGATCCGTTGAGTGCTGAAAGCACTTCAGGATGTTCTGGTTCTTGGTATTGTCCACTCTACGAAGCTGGCAAGAGAGCTTGGGACGCAGTGGCTAAGGAATTCGGCGGTGGAGAAGAGGCCGCTGGCTCTCTGAAAGAAGTATCGACGTATGGCTGGGGTAAAGGAAAAGGAGACAGTCGTACTCAGGAACTAGCTGGCGGTTCAACGCTTGATAAGCAGCCGTGGACGCTTGCGAATAATACGGACCCATTCGGAACAAAGTATCGCGCGACAAACCCGGATACAGGCAGATCAGTAATTGTGGAAGTCAGGGACAGGGGACCGTACAGTGACGTGGTTAACCTAACGCCGCACCCCACCCGCTGGGGCGATCTTTC
>MFMA01000020.1 GCA_001783355.1 Candidatus Kaiserbacteria bacterium RIFCSPLOWO2_01_FULL_54_20
GCCGACGTGCGGCCTGTCTGCGTCCCGCTCATGAGCGAAAGCGTCACATCGCACGGGCACTGCACTGGCGTATCGGGCAGCCGCACGTGGAATACGGAATGAAACGCGACGACGATATATTGCTCGCCCTTCCTATAAAAAGAGATGTTCCCGCCCGGCCCGCTCGCCTCTTCCATCATGTCGCGCTTCCATCCGGCGGCAGGGAGCTTGTCGTCGTAATATGTTGTAAACGGCATCGATACCGCGGCGATGTTGGTCGTATTGGCAACGGGCACCGATAGCACCACGGTGACCGGACCGTTGGGCGACGTCGTTGCATATGCCTCGCCCCACGTGGCGCCCGAGTAGAGCGGATACACATCCGCATTCAGCGTCGCCGTAGCTTCGCTCGGCGCCGCCGCACTACCCCCCTGCCCCGCATACCAATACCACCCGCCAAGGACGAGCACGAGTGCGACAATGATATATATGATGGTCTTGCTCATACCAATTTGACCCTTAATATTTAATCAGCTATACGTTCAATGAAGAACGATGCCTTTTGCTTTTCGAACTTTACGTTGAACTTATCAAAGAAGTTATTTTGTCCGAGAAGCATCGGGACGGGCAAGCTCGGAATAAAGACGGCGGGACTCTCGAATGGCCCACCATGGCCTTCTATCTCAATTTGCATCTTGAGATGTTTCCCGATTGCACTCCCGGTTATTCCCGACGAGTTCTTCTCCTTCGCTGCACTCAAATCCAATCCAAGAGCGCTAGCTATGTCTGTTCTGATGTGCGTAGTGGTGCAACCGGAATCAATGAGGGCGGTTACCCGCATGGTTCTTGAACCGAGATGTAGTTTGACGACTATAAACGGCAGGTCGCAAGCAAAACCACCCTCCCCGTCTGCTTGGCAAGTATATTTATACTTACTCCATGCCATGTAATATTCTTTACACGAAACATTCTTATATTAGAATGCGTAGACTTGATTTGAATCAAGTACTCTCGTGTAGATAACATTTTTGTTATCTCCAATCCTTTTTGAAAGCACAGCCAAATCTTCCGAAGAGTCGATTACGGAACTTTGATCCTCAGACAACGCTACCCATTTCCCAACGTATTCTTGGCCTAAAACCTTCTTCTTTAGGTCGGTATTTAGCTTCATAGGTCAATAGTACCATATTGCAGGTTACGCAATGGCGACCGTCCAGGACGTCTTCCTGACTCTCAAAAAGGATTCTTCGTTGAGGTATTCTGAGGGCTCGGTACGATGTTCGAACTTATATCGGCTTAAATGAACTCGAGGGGTGAGGGATTGTCGAACCACTCATCAATGTTGTTTGCCGTCTTAATTACCTCATTAGTAAATCTGTTTATGACACCGGGTGTCATTTTGAGAGTTTTGAATTGGACGCCCCCTCCTTCCTTATCTTCAAAAGTTCCAACTCGAACAAACCCCTTTTCTGTAAGAGACTCCCAATTAGCATGCGCCAATTTATTTCGAAACTCGCTCAATTCTTCTAAGCTCTTCTTCGTCTTATTCAGTTTGGAATTGTATCCTCTCTTTCTTCTTTTGTCTCGAATAAATGAGATTAATTGGAGGTATTCGTCATTGGCTAAATTAGTTTTATCTCTGAAACGTAGATATTTTATTATTCTGTAGCCTGGCTCATCTGATCTATCTGAAATAGAAGAAATTATTAAATGATCAAGTGCGGTCTCTAAGTATGAAAATGCCATTAAGAAACTGCCGATGGCATGCGAGTATTTCTTCTCTTTTGATGGCGTTAGGTTTCCAAACGGCCTTCCGAACTGTTCCAACAGTTCGACATCACTTTCTAGAGTTTTTCTCGCCATATTGTCTTGTTGGGTGTTTGGTACGACGTTGGAACTTCACTATACCTCGTTCGTATAACCTGTACATGATAGAATCGGCACATGAAAACGGTTCACGGTGAGCAGCGTCGAACCGCGCTGTTGGCTAGTTTTGAGAAGGATGCGGCGCTAGTGCGGCTGGGGAAGATGCTCAAAGACGCGGGGTGGGGCTTGCTTGGTTCGGCGGGGACGGCTAAGTACTTGAAGGAAAATGGCATTGAGTGCCGCGATGTCGCGGAGATAGTCGGTGCGCCGATTTTGGGTCACCGCGTAGTGACGCTCTCGCGCGAGTTGCACGCGGGATTGCTTAGCACCGACGCCGATGCCGCCGAACTGGAGAAACTAAGAGTCCCGCGGATTGATTTGGTCTACGTGACGTTGTATCCGCTTGAGAAAACCATCGCGGACGGTGGGACGCCGGCGGAAGTTATCGAAAAGACCGACATCGGCGGCCCGACGCTCTTGCGGGCGGCGGGGAAAGGCCGCCGCGTGGTACTCTCCTCCCCCGCGCAGCTGGACGAATTCGAACAAAAGCTTGCGAGCGGTTTCGACGAAAAATATCTGACGAAACTCGCCGCCGCGGCCGAACGTCGCGTCGCCGACTACGTATCCACCTCCGCTTCGTATTGGGAAAAGCAATGACATGATGCAAGAAACCAACCTCTACACCATTACCGTCCCCGTCATGCAGAAAGCGCTGCAAGCGCTCGACAAAATCCTCGACAAGGTTACCGCGATGGCGGCGACGAAGGCTCTGGAGCGGCGTCCGGCCCCGTACTTCGAAGACGCGCTTTTGCAAAGCCGTCTCGTCTTTGACCAATTCCCCTTCATTGCGCAAGTGCGCATCGCCTGCGACAACGCCAAAGGCGGCGCGGCGCGCTTAGCCGAAGTGGAAATTCCCGCGTTCGAGGACAACGAGAAAACGGTAGCGGAACTGAAGGCCCGCATCGAGAAGACGCTCGCATTTCTCAAAACCATCAAGCCTGAGCAGGTCATCGGCAAAGAAAACATCAAGGTCACGCTTCCCTACTGGGGCGGCAAGCACACTACCGGGTTCGAATACGCCACCGAATATCTTCTGCCCAACTTTTTCTTCCACGTCACGACCGCCTATGCAATTCTGCGCAAGAACGGCGTCCCCCTCGGCAAGAGCGACTACATCGGCGGCTTGCCGCTGAAAGATTAAAGGCGATATACTCTTCGAACGACACTATGCCTAAGCACTTTTTTTTCGACGTCGACAAGACGCTTACTCCGAGCAGGAGTCCCATGCTCGAAGACCATCGGCCGCTTTTTGCAGCTCTGTGCAAAAAGGTGGACGTAATCGCGGTCTCCGGCGCGAAAGAATCGCAGATACGCACTCAGATAACGAGTGTCTTCGACGGGCAGTATTTCGTACTCGCGCAGAGCGGCAACCATGTGGTCGACAAAAGTGGCACGATACTCTGGAAGGAAGAAATGAACGAAACACAGGTCGGCGCGGTCACGGCGTTCATCGAAATGATACGCGCGGAGCTGAACCTGCGGGTGAAAGATGAGAACGACCTCGTCGAGAATCGCGGCTCGCAGATCAGCTACAGCCTCATCGGTCACCACGAGGATCTGGCGAAGAAGTATGCGTTCGATCCAGACGCATCGCTCCGTCTCGATATTTTGAAGCGGCACGCGGAAGATGTACGGGCGCTAGAGAGAAGTGGAGCGGAGGTCAAGACCGGCGGCACGACGACTCTCGATTTTTTCCCCTTGGGAAAGAACAAGGGTCGCAACATCGCGCGCTTCATAGAACATTTGGGTTGGATACGGGAGGATTGTATCTACGTTGGTGATGCGCTTTTTCCCGGCGGGAACGACGAAACCGTCGTTGGCGTCATCCCGACGCGCCCGACGAGGGACCACAACGACACCTTCGCATACATCGCGGGAATAGTAGAACGACTATGACGACTCCAGCACTTGAAATACAAGACCTTAAAAAGACCTACGCCACAGGCACGATCGCGCTGAAAGGCGTCTCGCTTACCGTGCCTATGGGAGACTTCTTCGCGCTTCTCGGCCCCAACGGTGCTGGGAAAACGACGATAATTGGCATCGTCACCTCGCTCATCAACAAAACGAGCGGGAGCGTAAAGATATTCGGGCATGACATCGACAAGGAATTCGAGAAGGCGAAGACATACATAGGTCTCGTCGGGCAGGAATTGAACTTCAATCCATTCGAGAAGCCATTGGACGTCGTGGTGAACCAGGGCGGGTACTATGGCATCCCGCGCTCCATAGCGATGCCGCGCGCAAAAAAGTTGCTGACCGACCTTGGTTTGGGCGAGAAGATGACGAAGCCGGCGATGACCCTCTCCGGCGGCATGAAGCGCCGCCTCATGATAGCGCGCGCCTTGATACACAGTCCCCGCTTTCTCATACTCGACGAACCGACAGCGGGGGTGGACGTGGAGCTTCGCCGCAGTATGTGGGAGTATCTGCGCGGTATTACGGAGCAGGGCGTGACCATTCTCCTTACGACACACTATCTCGAGGAAGCCGAGCAACTCTGCAAACACGTCGCAATAATCAACAAGGGCGAGATCGCTTTTTCGGGCACGATGCAAGACCTGCTCGCCATGCACGATGAGAAAGGGAGTGCGAAGGAGGGCTATCGCGGCAGCAAGCTCGAAGAGGTTTTTCTCAATCTCACCTCGGATTCGGCGGACTCACCGCAGGCAGAAAAATAGTATGGCCCGACTAGAAGACATACATGCGTTGGGAGCTGCTAAACGGGTTGAGGCAATCTCGAATAATCCCGAATTAGTACGATGCACATTTAGAGGTGAAAATGGGGTAACGCCCGAACAAGCGCGCGGTACATTCTTGTTACAAAAACTCGCGAACATACTTCTGCCCGGTGTTATGCCGGTGGCACACAGTTTCGGCCGTGACGAGAAGACCGGAGAGTACTATATGGACGTCGAAAGGATTGCTTTAGATGCTAAACACTTAGCATTTCACGATAGTAATGAACAGAAGTACCCAGCGAGACCCCCTGAACACAACCGGCACGAACTCGACTACTATGGTCTTCGTTATAGTGACGAAATCCAGAAGATGAGAGATATCGGGCTCACTATGGACAACGAGATGGGTTTCCCGATAGATAGCAGCTACGGGGTGAATTGGACACTTGCAGAAAATAAGCTCAAATACCTAGATATGGGTCGCCCGTGGAGCGATAATACGGGATCTGTTTTCTACAGTCCGATTAAACTGAACAATGCGATTGAATCGCTCCAAGACGAGGAAAAGCTGACGACCGCGCGCGCTCTTTTCGACGAACTGCAATCTCTTGCTGCAGGGCGTCCCAAGAAAAAATTATGACACCCTCCCAGCTTTGGATATCTTTCTACACCATGCTCCGCAAGGACATTGTCCGCATGTTCCGCATTTGGGTGCAGACATTCTTGCCGAGCGTCATCACCTCCTGCCTCTACTTCCTCATCTTTGGCGCGGTATTGGGCTCGAAGATCGGCACCATGCAGGGAGTCGACTACATGTCGTTCGTCGTTCCCGGCCTTGTCATGCTCGCCATCGTGACCAACGCCTATTCCAACACTTCTTTCACCTTCTTCCAGTCAAAGTTCTTCTTCCGCGGCATCGAAGAAATACTGGTATCCCCGACCCCGCCGTGGCTTCTTATCCTCGGATTCATTTCGGGCGGTATCGTGCGTGGCGTACTCGTCGGCGCCATCGTCCTCCTCGTCTCGGCATTCTTTACCGGGCTTCACCTCGCCGTCTATAATGTTCTCATCATTTTCGGATTCGCCGTGCTTACAGCGCTCGTATTCTCGCTTGCCGGATTAGTGAACGGCGTGTATGCGAAATCGCTCGACGCCATCAACATCGTGCCGACGTTCGTCTTGACGCCGCTCGTCTACCTCGGCGGCGTCTTCTACTCCGTACACGCGCTGCCCGCCTGGGCGCAGGGCTTTACGTATGTGAACCCCATCTTTTATCTCATCAACGGCTTCCGCTACGGCTTTCTCGGCATTGCCGATATTCCGCTCTGGATCTCCCTCTCCGTCCTCGCCGGTATGATAACGACCCTCGCCGCCATCAATTGGTACCTTATTCGCACGGGCCTTGGCCTAAGACAGTAGTGTAAAATCAAGCTATGGGCACAATGGGCGGTGGAGACGGTGGCAACATCAGCAAATTCCCCAATCGTGCTGCGCGCTGGAGAGAGTCTGCAGGATTTGAGAGAAAAGGTACGAATCTCACAGCAACACCTCAGGATCCTCCGCAAGACGAGGCCGTGCCTGAACCGCTCTCCGAACAAGAGCGACTTGATATCTCCAAAGAAATGGACGAGATCCTGACCCCCATTGCCCTTAGACACCCTACGTGGAATATCACTGAAGAAGTGATAGAAAGCAAAGTCGGGCTTCTGCTGATAGAGGCGAACAATAACCCTGCGCACCTTGTCCCATACTTGGAGTATGCGGCTCATAATGATGTTGTGCAAAGTAGAGAAATCCTTATTCTCCACCTAGCTGCCGCTCGCGCATATCTCGACCTTCTAGAACTGCACAAAAGAGAAGACCACCCGGATCTGTAACAGTTATTTTTTCCGGGCGATACTCTCCGCAAGTCCGATGTAATTCTCCGGAGTAAATGCCTTCAGGCGCTTTTTGACATTGGCGGGGACGTCGAGGTCGTCGATGAATTTCTCAAGGTCTGCCATCGTGACCTGCTTGCCGCGAGTAAGATTTTTTAGTTTTTCATATGGGACCTCGACACTCTCGCGCCGCAGCGCGGTCTGGATGGCT
>MFMA01000021.1:0-10588 GCA_001783355.1 Candidatus Kaiserbacteria bacterium RIFCSPLOWO2_01_FULL_54_20
AAAAGCGAGAGCGGCACGATATGGCTGGATCCGAACAAAACATCGCCGTTCCAGTTCTATCAATTTTGGTTGAATACGGACGACGACTCGCTGAAAGAGTATCTGCTCAAGATGACGACGCTCTCGAAGGCGGAGATCGATGCGGCGCTCGAATTGCATAAGCGCGACAAAAAAGAGCGGCACGGCCAGCAGATATTGGCGCGGGAGGCCACGACACTCGTTCATGGGGAGGAGGAATGCACAAAAGCCGAGCGGGTGACGCAGGTGCTTTTTGGGGACAGGTCGCTCGAAAGTCTCGATGCCGACTCGCTCAATATGTTGAAGGTCTCGGCGCCTTCACAGACAATTCAGCCGGAGACCGCTATCATTGACGCGCTGGTAGCTGCAAAGCTGTCCAGCTCCAAAAGGGAGGCGCGCCAATTCCTTGAGGACAAGGCCGTGTCCTTGAACGGCCAGGTCGTAGACGACCCGAAGCAAGTACTCGGGGCGGGGGATTTTTATGACGGCCTGGCGCTGCTCGCACGCGGCAAGAAAAATGTGTGCGTGCTCGTTCTTTCTTGATGCATCCTGTTGTGAATGTTGGCGATGCGCTTCGCGCGAATCATTGTGGCGCAGGGAAATTTCTCTGAACGACGTCTATAGTATACAAGATTTGATACGTTCGGTAGGTATTACTTTCGCCAACATCTACAACAGGATAAAGTACCCCCATGGCGGGATTCAAGATAAAGAGCGACTATGAACCGGCCGGCGACCCCGGTTGGAAAGCCTCGCTTCCAACGGGGCGAGACTCATTTTATTTTCGAGTATGAGCCCGCGGCATGTCTTCAATTTAAAGAGTGATTATCGACCCGCCGGCGATCAGCCGGTCGCTATCCATGAGCTTGTCAAAGGATTGAAGGAAGGGAAACGGGACCAGACGCTTCTTGGTGTTACCGGCTCAGGGAAGACGTTCACAATGGCGAATGTGATAGAGCAGTGGGGAAAACCGACACTCGTTATCGCGCACAACAAAACGCTTGCTGCCCAGCTTGCCGCCGAGTATCGGGATTTTTTCCCCCACAATGCCGTACACTACTTCGTTTCGTATTACGATTTTTATCAGCCGGAAGCGTACGTGCCTACCTCTGACACCTACATCGAAAAAGAGGCGCAGGTAAATGAGGACATCGAGCGTTTGCGGCATGCAGCGACCCAGGCGCTTCTTACCCGGAAAGACGTTATCGTAGTTGCTTCAGTCTCCTGCATTTACGGACTCGGCAGTCCTGTCGAATATCAAAAGGTTAATCTCAAGCTCACCAGGGGTGACAAAATGACGCGAGCGGCACTGGCACGCAAACTGATCTCCATATACTTTGAGCGCACGACGAGCGACCTTTCTCCCGGCACATTCCGGGCCCTCGGCAGTCGTATAGAGATAATGCCGGCAAGCGAGCGCGTGATATACAGGCTCGACCTGACTGGCGGAGAGATATCAAAGATAGAGGAGATCGATGCAACGACGCGGGAGCTAGGCGCGAGGCATGAGGCCATCTTCGTTTTTCCGGCGCGACAATATGTTACCCCGAAAGACGTGCAAGACGCTGCGCTAAGTGATATAGAGGCGGAGTTAAAGGCTCGCCTCAAGGAATTGAACGATGCGGGAAAAATACTTGAGGCCGAACGCCTGAAACGACGTACGCGACAGGACATATCGATGATACGCGAGTTCGGGTATTGCAACGGCATCGAGAATTATTCAAGGCATTTCGATAGACGCGCTCCCGGGGAGCCGCCGTACACATTGCTATCGTATTTCCCGAAGGATTTCTTGACCGTTGTAGACGAATCCCACGTGACTATCCCGCAGGTGGGAGCGATGTATGCGGGAGACCGGGCGCGTAAAAACACCCTTGTCGAGCATGGGTTCCGATTGCCGAGCGCCGTAGACAATCGACCGCTCATGTTCGACGAGTTCAATTCGCGGGTCGGCCCTGTTATTTACACGAGCGCGACCCCGTCCGTGTACGAATTGGCAAAAAGCGGAACGCCAGTGGAACAAGTTATCAGGCCGACAGGGCTCGTCGACCCGGAGATATCGGTGCGTCCCATAGTCTCAGGCGGCGAGTATAAAGGGCAAGTAAAAGATTTCATCGCGGAAGCTGAAGTAGTCACAAAACGTGGTGCCCGCTCTATGGTGACCGTACTTACGAAAAAAATGGCCGAAGACCTTGCTGTCTATCTCGCAGAGAAACATATCAAGGCCCGCTATGTGCACAGCGATGTAAAGACCATCGAACGTATCGAGATACTAAGAGATTTCCGCAAGGGAGTATTCGACGTACTCGTGGGTGTGAACTTGCTTCGCGAGGGGCTCGACCTGCCAGAGGTGGAATTGGTCGGCATTCTAGACGCCGATAAGGAAGGTTTTTTGCGCAGTGAGACCTCGCTCATCCAAACGATCGGAAGAGCCGCACGCAACGTGAACGGAAAGGTAATTTTGTACGCGGACGTTCATACGGGTTCTATGGAGCGCGCGATAGGGGAAACTGATCGTCGTCGCGTAATTCAAGTCGCGTACAATAAGAAACACAAAATAACGCCAAAAACCATTCAAAAACGCATCCACGATATCGTCGGTGATATAGAGCGCACTCGCAAAAGGGCGGTTTCCGAACTCACGAAAATAGACTCCACTGCTTTTGGCGGCGATACTATTAAGCTCGTCAAAGAAAAGCGCAGGCAGATGCATGAAGCGGCAGACCGGCTCGACTTCGAGACGGCGGCCCTGATCCGTGATGAAATACGCATACTGGAGACAAAAAAATGAATATGATGGATGTACGAGAGAATGTACCACTAGCGCCACTCACGACCTTCAAGATAGGCGGGCCGGCGCGGTATTTTGTCGATGTTCACAACGAAGAGGAAATGAAAGCCGCGCTCGCGTGGGCGCGCGAGCGCGGCACGCGCTGTGTTGTATTAGCTGGAAAGAGCAACATCCTCGTGCCCGATGAAGGCCTCAACGCTCTCGTTATTTCAATCGCAAGCGAAACATTTTCGTTCGCAGGTACGGAGCTAGCCGCCGATGCCGGCTGCAATTTGCTCTCGCTCATTCGCGCTGCTGGTGAAAAGAGCCTTGGAGGCTGGGAGAAGCTTGCAGGGATCCCCGGGACTATAGGCGGCGCGGTGCGAGGGAACGCAGGAGCGTTCGGGCCGGAGATAAAGGATTTCGTTACTAAAGTCTGTGCGTTCGATGCTGATACGGGCGAAATGCGAGAATTTGAGAATGTTGCATGCAATTTTTCGTACCGCCATAGTTTTTTTAAGGACGATCCAAAATGGATAATTACGCGCGTATATATCGAGCTTACACGCGCTGAGCCTGTTGCTTCCGCCCGCGAGACGGAGAACACCATCACGGAGCGTGAGAGGCGGCATATTCAGAATGTTCAAGCGGCAGGCTCGTACTTCATGAATCCTGTTGCTTCAGAGGAAGCGCGAAATATGTTTGAGGAAGAAAAAGGAGTGAGGTCACGTGAGGGTCGAGTGCCGGCAGGATGGCTCATCGAAAAAGCAGGCATGAAAGGCGCTCGCGTGGGCGACGCTGTCGCGAGCGAGCAACATCCCAACTATCTCAAGAACGACAGTCATGCCACCGCTGTACAAGTAAAAGAACTTGCACGGAAGATCAAGGACGCCGTGAAGGCGAAATTCGGCATAGAGCTTCAGGAGGAGGCTGTGATATTGTAGTGACTATGTTCGAGCCATACGCCGCACGCACACACGAAAAGATGAAAGAAGTCCTGATGGCACCTGACGCTGCGGGACCCGCTATCCATTACTACATGATCCGCGGCGGCAGTGAGAAGCGGAATATCACTGTCTGGGAGAGCGGCACTGTCGGCGGAGAATACATCAAGGCATATGGTCATTACCATGTGGATGCTCTTCCGGAAACATACTGGGTTATCTCCGGTGAGGGAGTCATTCTCTTGCAAAAGCTTGTGGTCGAGAATGGCATACCGCAGGCGGACAAAGTGGAAGAGTTTAAAGCTATCAAAGTAAAGGTGGGTGATACGGTCAAGATCCCCGGCGACCATGGTCATCTTGCCGTTAATACAGGTAAACAATGGTTCGCCACGGCAGACGACAGTCCGATCGTGACCGGAGACTCCGCCTCGATGCCAGTCCATGCCGACTATGAAATGGTGAAAAAAATGCGCGGCTTCGCGTACTACGTGGTCGAAAAGGGCGGCAAACCCGCTCTCATACCGAACAAACTATACAAGAAGGTTCGAAAGACAGACTTTGGCGGATTGTCGGCAGAATAGTATACTCGTCCATACCTTACCCCTCGGGCAAACCGAGGGCGGGTTTGTGTATATGTCAGAATCAAAAAAACACGAAAGCGACCCCTCGACTGCGCTCGGGGCAGGCAAAATCGTCATCAAAGGTGCGCGGACGCACAACCTGAAGAATATTTCAGTGGAGGTCCCGCGCAATAAGATGGTCGTTTTTACGGGGCTTTCGGGGAGCGGAAAATCTTCCCTCGCATTCGACACTATTTTCGCGGAAGGACAGCGCAAGTATGTAGAGTCGCTCTCGGCGTACGCGCGGCAGTTTTTACGGCAAATGCAGAAGCCCGACGTGGACGAGATATCGGGACTCTCGCCGGCAATATCCATCGACCAGAAGAGCCGCTCCAACAACCCGCGCTCGACGGTAGCGACCATTACGGAGATTTACGATTACTTGCGTGTTCTCTATGCGCGTATCGGACATCCGCATTGTCCCACGTGCGGCAGGGAAGTGAGGAAACTTTCGAACGAGGAAATACTCGGAACAGTTCTTGGCATCGTCGAAACCGCTCGAAAATCCAAAGGTCCGACCTTTAAGAATTCTAAAGGCCGGACTTTAACGAGTGAGGTATCCAAGGAGAAGATACGCATTAGCTCCCCCATCGTTGTTGGGAGGAAAGGTGAGTATTACCAGCTTCTCTACGACATGCTCAATAAGGGTTTCGAAAAGGCCATCGTAGATGGGGAGGGATTGTCGCTCCGTGAGCGCATCGAGCTGAAGAAGCACTCCAAGCACGACATAGACATTGTCGTCGACGAGATATTCGTGAGCGAGTTCGTGGACGACCCGAAGGCCGCGCGGGAGAGGGCGAGCGAGGCGATAGAGCGTGCGCTTCACGAGTCTTCCGGATTGGTACGCATTACGGATGCTTCCGGCGGCTCGCATATCGCATCCGCTAAGTTCATGTGTCCATTCGACGGTTTTTCTTTCCCGGAAGTCGAGCCACGCCTATTTTCTTTCAATTCTCCCTACGGCGCATGTCCGGAATGCAAGGGTCTTGGCTCCAAATACTTTTTTGGCGATGAGCCGTGTGACGTGTGCAACGGCGCCCGCCTTCGCCCTGAGTCTCTGAATGTTTTTCTCGGCCCCGTGAAATTACCTGTTCCCCCAGACTCCACGCGGCCGGACGAGGCTTCGGCGGGCAAGCGCGCCAGCGGCATGAATATCGTCAGTCTCTCCTCGCTATCGATAGAGGATGCAATGGATTTCTTTAAGAAATTGAAGTTGACGAAGAAAGAAGAAGAAATATCCCATGTCGTCATCAAAGAGATAACCTCACGCCTGCAGTTCATGCTGAACGTCGGCATCGAATATCTCACGCTCGACCGCAAGGCGAATACTCTTTCGGGCGGCGAGGCACAGCGCATCCGCCTCGCCTCGCAGCTCGGAAGCGGCCTGGTCGGCGCTCTTTACGTACTCGACGAGCCGACCATCGGCCTGCATCAGCGCGACAACGACAAACTCATCGAGACCCTGAAACATCTGCGGGACCTTGGAAATACGGTCATTGTCGTCGAGCATGACGAGGACACGATATTCGCTTCAGACTACATTGTTGACCTTGGGCCAGGCGCCGGAGTGCATGGAGGTACTATCGTCGCCTCCGGATGGCTAGACGAACTACTCACTGCAAAGAGCAATAAGTCAGGTTCGCGAACGCTTTCATATTTGCGCGACGAAACAAGAATAGAGATACCGGAAAAACGTCGCACGGCAGATAAGGGAAAGATAAAGATACGCGGCGCTTCGAAATTCAACCTGGACAAAATCAACGTGGATGTTCCACTCGGAAAACTGGTCTGCATCACGGGGGTCTCGGGTTCCGGAAAATCGACGTTTCTGTACGAGATTTTGCACAGGAATCTTTTAGCGCGGTTCGACAAACGATACCGTAGCGCCAAGACATATAATGCCGCCGAATTCTCGGGGACAGAATACTTAGGACGCTCTATACTTATCGACCAGTCGCCCATTGGCCGCACACCGCGTTCAAATCCCGCCACTTACACCGGGGCGTGGACACATATCCGAGATATGTTCGCGATGAGCGAGGAGGCTCGTGCGCGTGGATGGGGGCCTGGCAGGTTCAGCTTCAATGTAAAGGGAGGGCGTTGCGAGGCATGTCAGGGGAACGGACTGGTCGCAGTCGAGATGCACTTTCTACCTACTGTGTACGTAACTTGCGACGTCTGCAACGGCAAACGCTTCATGAAGGAGACGCTCGAGGTCAAATACAAGAAGAAGAGCATTCACGACATTCTCTCAATGACCGTCGAAGAGGCGCTTGCATTCTTTGAGGATATTCCGGCTGTAGCGGATCGTTTGCACTCGCTTTCTGATGTGGGCCTCGACTATTTGGAACTTGGCCAGAGTGCGACAACGCTCTCAGGCGGGGAAGCACAGCGTGTGAAGATCGCCTCCGAGCTCTACCGGCCGCTTATTCAAAAGAGCATCTATCTCCTCGACGAGCCTACGGTCGGCTTGCACTACGATGACGTGGCGAAGCTGATACAGATCTTGCAGAAACTCGTGGAGAAAGGGAACACGGTCGTTGTAATCGAGCACAGTCTCGATGTGTTGAAATCGGCCGACTACATTATCGACCTCGGCCCGAACGGCGGCGCGGGAGGCGGAAAGGTGGTTGCCAAAGGCACTCCGGAAGAAGTCGCCCGCACCGACGGCTCGCATACGGGGTACTATTTGAAACGTGTGCTGAAAAAGGCCAAGAAATGAGGCCAAAAGTAGTCTTGACAAGTATGTTTTGCAATGTATAATGCCGCGAACGATAGAACTGGCGCCTTTGTTAGAGGGGGAAGCCGAAATCTCCACCACTGACCGCAACGCCCGTGCCTTCGTTTCGGTCGTTGAAAATTGAATAGGCAGAAAAGGGAAACGCGCGCGTCCGCATCGCGGCGCTCGCATTGTTATTCCTCTTCTCCGGCACAAATCCATTGCGCTGGAAGGAGGGGTCGCAAATGATCTCTCGAATACCACAGCTTGTCATCTGGTATTCGTAGCTCTATGCCCGGCAAGGGGCACCACCCGACTCACTCACCGCCGAGCGCGGGAGATGAAGGGAGAACGTTATGAAGTTCAGGAAGCAGATTAGCGCCACCACCGCAACCGCCGTCATCGATCGCCTCGTGGAAGTGGCGGTCCGAGCAGGTCAGCAGTGGGACTGGGTCAAGTTCGTCCTGTCCGATGGGACTGACGTGGTCTGTTCAGGCTATTCCGCAGAAGCGGTTTATAAGCCCGAACATTTCGCGTCGGTCATCGCCTACGCCATGAGCTCCACGATAGAAGTCACCAGAGAGCAGGGGCGCTACGTCCTCGCCTTCCAAGGGCAACGTGGTTCGCTGCTCGGGCATTGGGGCATCGTCGAGCTGTTGAAAACAGACGGCGGTGAGATCTCGGACTATGAGACCTCCGTTCCTGGAATGGAACCCTGGGAAGATTTACTCGGTTGGTTCCGCCGCATCGTCGGCAATCCGACCGAGCCTCTTCATCCCTTCGACCCCGTCAACGGCGCCGGAGAAGCTGCGAAATTCAATCGCCGCTTTCATCAGGCAATTGGTGAGTTGGTTCGGAAGCGCAAGCTCAATGGTGAACAATTGAGGGTGCATCGCAACATAATCGTTGCGGACATCAAGCGCGAGTACAAGTGGGCATAGCTTTCACTGCAGATTGGATTCTGCCGTTTGGTTGTCGATCGTTTTGACAATCGGGGGACGTACGCAACATCCCCACTTTCTCAAGCGTTTGATTAAATCGAACGTTTGAAGGAGTGAAGTCCCCGCGAAGCTATGGGTTCTAGTAGCACCTCTAACTGCTGCTCCTGCCCGTAGCTTTGTGGGGATTTTTGCTTGGGCCGTCAGAAGATAATGGGTTTTCTGTCTATCGAGATGGACTCGACCCATCTGACGCCCTCTCTTTTGTCCTCGGAATAATACACAATGACCAGTCTGCTGCCGACTTGAAAACTAAGTTCACACCAGCCATCGCGCGCCCTTTTTCTGCCCAACACGCGATTCCGCCCGAGATATTTCTCAATCGCATCATATATTTCAGCGAACAATTGCTTAGAATTGCCGCGAACGCTTTCGAGGATTATCTCTTCGTTCCACAAACCGCTGTCACGGTACAGCTCAAGAAATGCTTCCTCGTAATGAAAAACAAAGGAGTTTACATCGGCAAGCGCCGACTCTCTAAACCGCAGCGCCATGACGCACGTTTCGTACCCCCGATTGTTTCTTCCACGCGGCCCGCAGGCGTTTGCGCAGACGCTCAACCGATTCGTCTATCATACGGTTCGTAAGGACGCGCATTTCAGCGGATGAATAGCCCCCCGCTTTTTTCGTCTTCCTTTTCATAGCCGCACTATCGCGCCGCGCGCTCTTCTTGTCAACTCGACTTTCAGCGCCATTTCACTTATCGCCACGATATTCGCTCCACGCTTTTGTTTTCAGTCCGTTGCCCTTCTGCTCCGCGAGCGCAGTCACAAAGCCTTCGGCCAGCTGGCGATTGGTGATGAGAGGAATGTTCATGTCGATAGCTTTGCGGCGGATGGTAAAGCCGTCAGTGTTCTCGCGTTCGTAGGCGCGGGTCGGAATGTTAATGATGAGGTCCGCAGCTCCTTTTTCGATGAGCGAGAGAACGCTTGGTTCACGCTTCGAACTGATCTTGTACACTTTCTCACAAGTAATATTATTTTCGGCAAGAAAATCGGCCGTGTGCTCGGTCGCAATAAGCTTGAACTTCATATCCACGAGAAGTCGCATCGCTGGCAATAATTTAAGCTTGTTCTCCTCCTTGCCCAAACTCACAAGGACATTTTTCTTCGGCAGACGGAACCCCGCGGCGAGCATAGATTTTAGAAGGGCTTCCGAATACGAATCTCCGAAACACGCCACTTCACCGGTCGAAGCCATTTCCACCGACGAGCGCGGGTCGGCACCTTTGATACGGCCGTAGGAAAATTGAGGCGATTTCACTGCGATGTAGTCGAGATCCAACGTGCGAAATCGTGCCGTTATCTTTTCTCCCAGCATGCAGCGGATAGCGACGTCGATGAAATTATGGCCCGTCACTTTAGAAACGAACGGGAAACTTCGGGACGCACGGACGTTGCACTCGATGACTTGCAGGTGGTTGTCCTTTGCGATGAACTGCATGTTAAATGGCCCCGTTATCCTCAACTCCTTGATGATGGCTTTCGTAATATCTTTTGCGCGGCGCACTGTCTCCAGATAGGTCCTTTGCGGCGGAAGCACGACCGTAGCGTCGCCCGAATGCGTTCCCGCATTCTCCACGTGTTCGGTAATCGCATAAATAACAAGCTTGCCGCCGTGCGCGACGCCGTCTATCTCTATTTCACGTGCGTTCTCGATGAACTTCGATATCACCACAGGGTGGTCGGGGGATACGTCGGTCGCCTTCTTGAGGAAAGCGAGCAGAGACTCTTTGTTCAGAGCGACTTTCATTGCGGAGCCCGACAGCACGTATGAGGGCCGCACCAATACGGGGTACCCGATGCGTTCTGCCGTCTTGATAGCCGCGCTCGCTGTCGTGAGTTCCTCCCATGCGGGCTGATCTATCTGCAGCTTATCGAGGAGAGTAGAAAATACGTGTCTGTTCTCCGCACGGTCTATGTTGGAAGGCGTAGTACCAAGTATTTTGACGCGGTTCTGGTCGAGTCGAAGGGCGAGGTTGTTGGGTATCTGGCCGCCGGTCGACACGAGGACACCCTTGGGACGCTCGAATTCCATGATGTCCAAGACGCGCTCAAGCGTGAGTTCCTCGAAGTAGAGTCGGTCCGATTCGTCGTAATCCGTGGAAACGGTTTCCGGATTGTAATTGACCATGATCGTCTTAAATCCTTTTGATTTCAGTGTCTTCAGAGCCTGCACGCATGACCAGTCAAATTCGACCGAAGAGCCGATGGAGTAAGGGCCGCTTCCCAAAACGGCGACACTATGTTTGTCACTCGTGACATCATCAACAGTGCCGTGGTACGTGAGGTAGAGGTAATTGGTCTTTGCCGGAAATTCACCTGCGAGCGTGTCGATCTGTTTAACGACGGGGAGTACCTTCATCTTCTTGCGAAGTGCACGCATTTTCGCTTCTGTCGTTCCCTTAACAACGGCGAGCTGCACGTCTGAGAAGCCGGCCTTTTTTGCCGCATACAGGGACTCGCGCGTAAGCGGACGCCGTTTTAGTACGCGCTCCATCTCGACTACATTTTTCATCT
>MFMA01000022.1 GCA_001783355.1 Candidatus Kaiserbacteria bacterium RIFCSPLOWO2_01_FULL_54_20
CGCGAAATGGGGCGGCAGGCCGCCGGCGTACGCGGCATGAAGCTTGGAGCAAGCGACGCTATCGTCGGGGCTGGCGTGGTGCCAAAAGGGGCTTCCGGCGAATTGCTGGTCCTTTCTTCGACCGGCTACGGCAAAAAGACGAAACTCGCCGAGTACAAAGTGCAGGGACGCGGTGGCTCCGGAATAAAGACGATGTCCATCACCCCAAAGACCAAACAGCTCGTAGGCGCCGCGGTCCTTTTGGGCGGTGGAGAGCTCGTTGCGATGTCCAAGAAGAGCCAGACCATTCGCACCGGATTAGACGAGATACCGACGCTTAGCCGCGCCACCCAGGGCGTACGCGTGATGAAGCTTCGCGAAGGCGACCAGCTCGCATCATTCGTCGTATTTGAGGCAGAAGAAGCAGCCGAATAATTTTTTATGACAGTTGAAAAGGAAAATCTCCCCGAGCCAACTCGTCGTTCGAAAACGGTGGCGGAAACTCAGCGGGCTCCTTTAGACCGTGCAAGACAAGTATTCGGAATAGAGCGAGAATTCTCGGATGGTCCTCCGATTACAAACGCATGGGGCGTTATCGACGATTATTATGAACTGGCAAAAAATGACCCGAGGCACTCGGTGATAGTTACGTTTATGGACATGGATTCTTTGAATCATGCAATCCCTCTAGCTCGATGTTTAGTGGTCAGAGATCCTAAAACTGGCGCATATGGGTTATTGGGCTTGAGCCCCGATCTTTACACCCGGTTTGACCCCAGTAAATATATGACTACCAATATGCTCGTGGAAAAAAAAGACCCTGAGAAGCCTGTACGCACCATTGAGCCTATATTTTATGGTGTGCTCAATGCAGATGGCAGCATTGAAGGGGACTTACCGAAAGAGTTACAAGCATTTATCGCAAATACACGAGACCGGCGCGGTATCAGCTCAGAGCATTTTTATCTGGGCGATGAACTAAATATCCCGAATACCAAGCATATTGAGAACAAGCCATAACGACATCGTAAGTAGTCGCTGCTCATTCAAGGGAGAACTGTAAATGTTATGGATGTACGACATCCATAATTTATTCGAGGAATCGAGTGGGGAGAGTATCGTCGTCGGCGTGTGACTTATCAAGGTACTTGAGCGTTTCTTTGCCGACGTCGCCGATGGCATCCCGAAAGAAGTCAGAGTATAGGACAGAAGGGAAATTCTTTTTTCCGGAGTAATCCAAAAAGCTGCTCCAACGATACTGCTCAAGACGTCTCTTTGCGGTCGCCGTGTCGGCGATGCGGCTGTTTCGCCATTCTCGCGCACCAGGAACATAATCGAGAGGATTGAGGTGAATGTAGTGAACGATATGAAGGAAGTGTGCCTCCGAGTGGATAAGAACTTTCTTCGTCTTGCCCTGAAAAAGCACACCGCTGCGCTTGTACCGCCCATTGAAATAGTTTGTGTATCCGGTATTGAGCTTTCGCATGAACGTAGTGATGCCACCGTCTCTTCGTTCAGACAACAAAAGGTGATAGTGATTGCGCATAAGGCACCACGCGTGGAGGTCAACGATTCGCTCCCGCTCTATATATGGATGTCGGACATCCATAATTTTCTTAGATAATGAATACGAGACATTACTCGCGGGTTTTGTGTCATTGAATTCGAAAAGATCGTAAACGAAGCGAGCGCGATCTCGATCGTCCATGAATATGTCGCGCTTCTCGGTTCCTCTATTCAATACGTGATACAACTCCACCAGTCGAGCGTAGCATATTATGGATGTCCGACATCCATAATATGTGCATAAAGAAACGATTAATGTTCAATAACTCGGCTATAATGTGTTCGATGCAGCAGACTGCAAATCGTCATTTGTCGCAAAACACAGCCGGCTTTGCGCACCCGCGAAGGAACATCGCGGCGCTCGGTGTACAGAACGGTATGTTCGTTGCGGATTTCGGTGCCGGGAGCGGGGCCTACACCTTAGCGCTTGCGGAACACCTTCAGGGAAGCGGACGCATATACGCCATCGATGTTCAGAGAGACCTGTTGCGCAGGATAGCGAACGAAGCCGTTCACCGCGGATACAAGAACGTCGAAGTAATCTGGGGGGACCTTGAAGTCCCGCGTGCCTCAAAACTCGCGGATGGTTCCATTGATCTCGTGTTGATATCGAATCTTCTTTTCCAAGTGCCCGACAAGATGCCGGTGCTTAGGGAGGCGCGCCGTATCGTGAAGGGAACCGGGCATGTCGCGATGATCGATTGGAGCGAATCTTTTGGCGGGATGGGACCCATTACGGAAGACGTCGTGAGAAAAGGAACCGCACTGGAACTTTCCGAAAAAGCCGGTCTCTCGCTCGTGAGGGAATTCACTACAGGCGCCCATCACTACGGATTACTATTGAAACCAGTCGCCTCAAAAATATGAAGAATCTATCCGTTTTTCAAGTCATCCTCCTTGCTTCGTTCTCGGCGCTCGCGATTTCGGGCATCCTGGTGTTCGCGCTTGTCATGGGAGGCGCGGGCGGGAACGCGATCGGCCCAATCGTGATATGGGGTACGCAGGAGCCGAGCGCATTTGCCGTCGTTCTGCGTCAGGCTGCGGAAAACGACGGCAGGCTCGCACAGGTGAGTTATGTTCAGAAAGACCCGGCAACGTACGAGACTCAACTAACGGAAGCGCTTGCGGGCGGGACAGGGCCTGATCTTTTTCTTCTCCGGCAAGACTACGCCATGCGCAATGTCGGCAAGGTCATTCCGATATCCAATGAGTATCTTCCAAAATCGCAGTTTGAGGATACCTTTGTAGAGTCCGCGCAGCCGTACCTTTCACAAAGCGGCGTCTTGGGGATACCGATACTCGTCGATCCGATCGTCATGTATTGGAACCGCGACATGCTCGGAAGCGCCGGATATGCGAAACCTCCGCAATATTTGGAGGAATTTCCCGGCGTCGCCGAAAGGATAGTCAAGCGAGGTGATACCGGCAAGATCGCAAAGGCGGCATTTGCCCTTGGGGAATACGCGAACATTGATCATGCAAAAGACATTTTGAGCCTTCTCATCCTCCAGGCCGGGGGCTCGATCACACGTAAGGACAATACGGAGCGTCTCGTGCCGACGCTTTCAGCCCGCACGACGGGACAAATGACCCAGGCGACAGAGAGCGCGCTGCGCTTTTACTCGGAGTTTGCAGACCCATCGAAAGCTCACTACTCGTGGAACAGGTCGCTCCCGAGTTCGAGAGCGGCATTTGCCGCGGGGGATCTCGCAATCTACTTCGGATATGCAAGCGAGGCGCGGATAATCGCGCGTACCAACCCGAATCTTAATTTTGCGGCCGCGCCGGTGCCGCAGTCGAAAAATCGTAACTCCGTCGACGTGGCGCGTGTATATGCGCTTGCAATCTCGCGTACCAGTAGAAATCCGGTAGGAGCAAGAACAGTGGCCACGCTCATCGGCGATACGGGGGTCGCACGGGCGCTTTCCATCGCTCTCGATATACCGAGCGCTCGCCGAGACGTGCTCGCGGAGAAGAGTGCGGACGAGAATGTGTTGTTCGAAAGCCAGGCGATCATAGCCCGCTCGTGGATCGACCCGAACCCGGAAAAGACGGATGACATATTCCGCGCTATGATTGAGTCCGTGACGAGCGGCGTGGCTCGTTACGGCGAGGCGATAGGCAAGGCCGATCAGCAAATGGCGCAACTAATCGGACAATGAAGTACACACATCGACATACGATACGTATCCTTTTTGTCACCACGAGCTTGGCAGTCGTGTTTTTCGCGACGGTCGCGAGCGCGCAAACCGGCCTCAACAATCCGCTGAACAGCAACTTCAGTTCTATCCCGGCGTTCATCGCCGGCGCCTTGAAGGCGCTCGCGATGATCGCGCTTCCCATAATCACGCTGTTCCTTGTCATATCCGGATTCCTGTTCGTCACGGCGCAGGGCAATCAGCAAAAGCTCGAAACCGCGAAGAAGAATTTTTACTTCGTCATCATAGGCGCTCTCCTCATCTTAGGCGCCTGGATATTGGCCACGCTGATAGCCGGGACCATTTCCCAGCTAACGCGCTAAATTCGTATGCATTGCGTGAAGGCAATAGTGCGCAGCGCAGGATCCGTTTTTCCGCTTACGCTCCTCCTCCTTTTGTCACCGGCTTCTGCCGAAGCCGCGGTGCAGACGTTCCAGGAGCTTGCTCTCGACGTTGTTGAGATCATCGACACGGCCACTATCACGCTCATCGTGTTCGCGCTCGTCGTCTACTTCTGGGGAATGGCGATCAACATTCCGCATTTCGGAGGCGAGAAGGGGGGAGAAAAACAAAAGGCCTTCTTCTTTTGGGGGCTGCTTGTTCTGTTCGTCATGGTTTCCATCTGGGGCATCATCCAGCTTCTCCAAAACACGCTTTTTGGCGACAACCCGTTCGATCCTGCAACGGGCGCCCCCGCGGTAACCCAGTGCGATGCCTTCGGCAGATGCGATTGATATATGGATCAGCGGAAGCGCATATCCGTAGTTGGAAGCAGTCTGTGTCTTCTCACGTTCTTCGCGCCCGGGAGTGCATCGGCCCTGACGCTCGTACAGGTCGTCGGCCTCTTTTACGTTGCGGTAGGGATCTTGGTATCCTTTACGCTCGGTATCTTCGTCGTGGGAATAGGTATTTGGATCGCACGGTTCAACACGTGGCCCTCCCATAGAGAGACGGCGATCCGGATACTCGAGTGGGCGGTCTCGATGCTTTTCGTATTGATACTTCTGGTAGCGCTTGTCTACTTCATACAACGCCATAGCGTCATAGCGCTCTCGATCCTCGGATTTATCGCAGTTGTTGCAATGCTTATCCTGATCGCAGTCGTGGCAGCAGGCGCAAAAAAGAAAAAGCCGGTAGCAGGTGCGAGAGGAGCTCCTCCTCCGGGCGGTCCGCAGCGCAGATAGTCGTTTTTTGCTAGGGAGCGGGGAAATAACGTTATCCACACTGCGAGCGCGGCAATGATTGTCTTTTCCGCAGGGCTCGCTAGCATGATAGGTACTTACCTATCTAACATTTTAAAAATAGTATGCGTTCACGAATTATAACCGCTTCTGTGCTACCGATCCTCGGGGCCCTTATCCCGATGGTCGCTTCTGCCGCCACGCTCACAGACACGCTCGTCTTCATGAGCACCTTCTTGAACGGCGTCATCGGCCTCTTCATCACGCTTGCGATCGTCGTCTTCTTCTGGGGTTTGATTAAGTACCTGTGGAGCATGGGTACGGAGGACGCTCACGAAGGCCTCAAGATCATGTTCTGGGGCATCATAGCGATCTTCGTCATGGTTTCCATCTGGGGTATCATCCGGCTTTTGCAGAGCACGCTCAAGGTCACATCGACGGATCCGGTTATCCCTAAGGGAGTGGTCGTGAATCCTGGTGTCTACCAGCAGGGCAATACATACTAAAGTCTCACTTCGTTGAAGTCTTGGCGTGATGCACGTCTCTCATGGGCGGTGAACAAATTCTCAAGAACTTCGTAACGTATCTCATTAACCCGGCGATATTGCTTATATTCACCGCCGGGTTTTTCTTATTTGTTTGGGGTCTTGTGCAGTTTTTGCTGAACCTCGACAAGGGCGGGGAGAACGATGAGGGCAAACAACACATGCTTTGGGGCGTAGTCGGAATGTTCGTCATGGCTTCCGTATACGGCATCATCGCGCTCTTGGACAACACGTTCGAGCTCGGAGCTTTTTCAGGTACTCCGGACATGAGCCGGTATGAGAACATCAACCTGCCGCAAAATCTTTTCGGTGGGCCGCAGTGAGATCTAAGCTAATGTTCCCCGGCACTCGTCGAGGAAGTTGTCGAACACACTCATTAGCTCTTTGAGCGCTTCCGGCCTCTCGCCGAAGACGTGGTCGCCTATCGAGCGGATAGGAATTATCTTCGAAGAAGTACTTGTTATAAAGGCTCCGTCATAGTCTGCAAGGTCATAGAGTCTGATATTCTTTTCCTCCACCGAGAAACCCCCGCGCCGCGCCGCGGTCAAGACCGCTTTTCTGGTAACACCGAGCAGTATTTCGCTTTCGGGCGGGGAATACAGCGTTCTCTCTTTGATGCAAAAAAAGTTGGTGCGCGTCCCTTCGGTGATACAGCCGCTCCTATTTATAAGCAGGGCATCATATGCCCCATGCTCCTTAGCCTTTTTGTATGCAAGGTAACTTTGGAGCATGTTCAGAGTTTTTGCGTGCGGGAACGGACGCTCGTA
>MFMA01000023.1 GCA_001783355.1 Candidatus Kaiserbacteria bacterium RIFCSPLOWO2_01_FULL_54_20
GCGCCTGTGCCCCGCAAGCCACTTGAGCAAAGATTTCATTAGAAAACGGAAGGAAAAGAAAACTATTAAGCCTTTCCCAACGGCTTCGCCTGTTTCCACAAGACTTCAAAAAAATTTCCGAACGTCTTGGCTATGGATTCGTTGTTGATTACGATTATTATCGGCTCGTCCGTATCCGTCACTAGGCCTATCGCACATTTTTTGCCGAAAACGTTTATTCCAGCAGGGGTCTGGTTAGACATTTGCATCAGCCTAACCTTCGTCAGGGGGATTCCGCTAACCTCCCGCGCCCGGAACGAACCGTACTCGTCATTGTTGTAGATTACCCTAAAGGAAATTTTCTTTCTAGTCCTTTTTTTATGCATGAACTCCATGAACGCAGGAATGATTTTTGCAATCCTGTATGAAGCGATGCTTTGCCACTCAGAATTTTCCGGGAGAGTCGAGAGAATGTCTTCGAAAAGCGTTTTGTAACCCTGCACGCCCGAGTACACGATTACCGATTCCCTCGCCGAAGCGGACCCGAAAAGAGCGGCCAGCTCCGGCAGCGCCTTCTCCACCTTGTCTTCCTTCTCGCGGGCAAGCTCCAAAAGCCGTTGGGGAGGCGCAGGCTGGAAAAAACGCCTGTTGTTCTTGACAGTAAAGGAAACCAAGCCCTTCTCTTCCAAACGCTCCAGTGAATCGTAAACGTTCCGCCTGTGAATCCCGCTTTTTGCGGTTATCTCGCCAGCAAGCGCTGACTTGAGCTTCAGCAAAGCCAGGTAAACCAGCCCCTCGTTGCGGGTCAACCCAAGCTGCTGCAGGGCGTCCTCCGACAAAGCGTGCATGAGGACAAGACGTTGCCGGGATTAATAAATGATGTGATGTTTATCACCACACTAATTAAATAACGTCGACGGTTGATACTACTTTAAAGTGGTTTCATGTTTGGGTTTGTGGAATTGTTCAAGGATACGGAAGGGCTAGTGCTGCTGGTGTTCATTCTTGCAAGCATTTCCTCGTACAGCAGCGGAAGTGCGTACGGTGATTCGATGCTTATACAGGGGTTGGGAGCCATCAAGCTGATTCCGCTCATCATCCTAAAGTCGTTGAGCGGAATTTCCCCGCTCGTAGCGGCAATCTGCGCGCTTGCTTTCCTTTGGTACATGGGAATGCTTCGGGAAATATTCGGAGCGCCCATGATGGCGGTCATGACTATGGCGCTCATAATCTTGATGGTTGGCGGCTGATCTTTTGCTCACATTGCCTTGAGCCTGCTGATCCGCTCGTCGATCGGCGGGTGGGTGGCGAATAGATTGGAAAACGAAGCTCCCTTCAGCGGATTGGCGAAAAACAAGCTTGCGGTCGTCGAATTCGCCGTTTTCACTGCCAGCCCTTCTAGCTTTATTTTCTCTAAAGCCTTCGCCAGCCCGTCGGGATAGCGCGTGAGCGAAGCTCCCGTAGCGTCTGCAAGATACTCGCGCTTGCGCGACACTGCCAATTGCACGAGCTTGGCAAAAATCGGGGCGAGAATCATGAACAGCAGGCCTATGACTAGAAGTGCGGTTCCGGCCTTTCCGCCGTCGCGCCTGTCGCCTCCGTAAAACATGCTCCTGAAAGCCATGTTGGCTAGAATGCTCACTAGCCCAACCATCACCACGGCGAAAGTGATGAAGCGAATGTCGTAATTCTTGACGTGCGACAGCTCGTGCGCCAAAACCCCTTCTAATTCGCTTTTGTCGAGCTTTTCAAGCGCTCCGGTGGTAACGCAAACGACCGCGTGCTTGGGGTCGCGGCCGGTAGCAAAAGCGTTGATCGCGCCGTCCTCAAGGTAATACAAACGCGGTTTCGGCAGTCCGCTTGCGATGCACAATCCTTCGACGAGGGAGTGGTACTTGCGGAATTGCGGGCCTTCAGCCGGCTTTGCTCCGGTCGAAGATATGACGATTGAATCGCTGTAGTAATACGAGCCGACCGTCGTAAGCAAGGCGATGAAAAACGCGATTGCGAAACCCGCTTTTCCGAAGCCCGTGATAAGGGTGAAAAACAACACGGCCAGCGCGACAAGCGCGAAGAGAAAGATTACGAACAGCCACGACTTGCGCTTGTTGTCCGCGATTTGGTTGTAAAGCTCGGGCATCGGAAATCACTATCTTCAGTTTAAAGGAAGAGATGTAGAGAGGAGGAACCTTGGTTCCTCCTTCTTAGAACTTCACTTTGACGTTCTGCCTTTCCCCGGCGCTTACCTCGAAAAACTCGCGTTTCGCGAAGCCGAACGGCCCTGCGACCATGCTGTTGGGAAACACTTGGATCGAATTGTTGTATTCCAGGACCGAGTCGTTGTAGAATTGCCTTGCGTAAGCGATTTTGCCTTCGATGTCGCTCAGCTCTTCCTGCAAGTGCTTGAAGTTTTCGCTGGCTCGCAGTTGCGGATAGGATTCTGCGACGGCAAAAATGCTTTTCAAAGCATCGGTCATCATGTTGCTTGCCTTTGCCTTTTCTCCCATCGTCTGGGCGTTCAGGAACTTAGTCCTCGCCTCGGTGACTTCCTTGAGCGTCTCTCGCTCGTGCTTCATGTAGCCTTTCACGGTTTCCATGAGGTTGGGAATCAAGTCGCTCCTTTTCTTGAGCTGCACGTCGATTTGCGACCACGCGTTTTCAACCATGTTGCGCGCGCGCACTAGGCCGTTGTAAAGCAAAACCAAAAACAGCGCAATCAAGACGATTAGCCCGATGACAATCAAATCCAAAGCCATTTCACAACCACCTTTCACTAAGCCGAAGCTCAAAAATCAGCGTTCCGGCAAGTCCCTTAGGCTATTTCGATTTAAATTCATTTTCTTTTCTTGCCGCCCTTGTGTTGGGCATAATCAACCAGCCGGACAGCATCGCTGATTGCTTTTTCAATAGGTTGGGAAAGGCTCTTTGCCCGTCCTATCGCATCAAGGAGAATTTTCGCTTCATCGGATATGTCGTGCTTATATCCCAGGCGTGAACCCCAGCCGAACTCGTTGTTCTTCTGGTGGAAATCGCCCATTATTTGAACTTCAATGTGAGCGGGCATTTCACCGCCGTCCGGAAGCGCTACTTTTAGTTTATCGTGCACCAGCGGAAAGTTGATACCCTGGTAGCCCGAAACTTTCGATGAACCGCTTAAAAGGTGAAACGGGTCTTGAGGCGGTTTGGGATTGCGTATATAATCTATAGGCTCGTGGGGAACATTGCCCCTCACACCCCGCATTTTTTTGACTACGCGCTCAAGCGCGCTTTTCACCAAATAACAGCGCTTAACCGTCTTTTCATGGTCTATCTGCCCCGATGCTAACTTGTCGGAAAGCAGGATAATCCGCATTCCGTACAAGTCTGACACGTCGTCAAAGTCTAGTTTCTCGTCGTGCATCTTGGTGGCAGTGCTTGCAACGGACTTGGGGCGCTGTTCGACATAATAATCCTTGCCTTCCCTTAAACCGCTGGTAAGCAATTCCCGGCTTAGCCTGCGGCGAAAACTTTTGAAATCGTCACTGGATGTGATTGCATTCTCGTGCGCCACAAGCACTTCATGAACTTTCGAATAATCTTCCGGCTCTGAAAGTTCGAAAATTTTGTCTTGCAAATCCCTTGAAAGCCGCCTGTGGCCCAACGCATAAGTAAAAGGAGCATACCAATTTCGGGAGAGCTGGGCGTATCGTTCATCCTTGTCCCAATTTTCGTGCAGCGTGAAAAGCAGGTGCACGCTCCGCAATAAGGATGCCGAAAGGTTGTGCGGGTTAATATGTGCAGTGGCAATCGCCCTTTGGTTGGTTTCTGCTACCGGCGACTGTACGAGATCGCTGTATATACCCATTATCTGGCTGGTTTCATCCCTCAACCGCAATTGGTCGTGGCGCTGCTCTTTCACCGCAAGATAAGAGAGGTATTTTTCCGTAAGCTCCCGAGTATATCCGCCCATCAGGCCTTGCCCTAACGCGGCCCAAATAAGCTCCCTCGGGGCATTTATCGCGTGCAAGTAGGCCGCCATGTTGAAGGCAGTCTGGAACGAAGGCCCCTTTTGAGGACGCTTGTCGTAAAGGGCTTTCGCTTTTGCGGCCAAAATGCCGTAGTCCGTCTTGAAGTTCGCAAGTTCATCTGGACTCAAATACCGCTTGAGCTCAAGAATTTGCCTTTCCATATTGAACTAATTAACCTTCCCGCGGTTTTTCAACTTTTCTAAAAAGCAGCTTTCACGCCGCGCGCATTCTGGAAGGTCAATACAATTTTAAACTGCCTAAGCACAAATTTACTTTCGTGATGATACCGTCCCAGTCTGAATTGTGATGACCGAGGTAGCTTCTGACTAAAAAAAACAAAACCGAGGACGGACGGTTTTTGCTATTTATTTTCCTTAATCGGAAATGCGCGTGGCTTCGTTCGGACAGCCTCCGAACTCCTGGCCCGCCCCAAAAGCCCATTGCTGGGCAGGCGGCAGGTTTGGATTCGTCGAAGCCTGCCTCAACTCCTGCAAGCTCGAAAACAGCTCCCTTCCAGACGGAGGCAGGCAAGACTGCCACTCGTATTGCACGAAGGGCAAATCGTAGTTTATGCAGTATCCGCAGTTGTTGTTCTTGCACGGAGTAAAGCAGTCCAACCGCTGGGCACGCCGCGTGTCGAAGTGCACGTGCTTGGCTATAACCAGGTTTTTCGCGTTGCACAAGAACTTCACGTCTTGAAAATCCGGGTCGGTGCCTATGCCGCAACCCCAGCCTTTCCCGTAAACGTCAGAACGCGGGCTAGGCGGAGTTTCGGTTACGTAACCATCGCGCGCTGCCGAGGAATCCGAAGGCTCGGTGTTTAGCAGGTAACCGCTCAAAGGCAGTTTCTTCAATTCCGCTTTGAAAGCCCACGACGTCCCGTTGGCGCTCGACGCCTTCAACTCGTAAAACCCGGTGCCCTGCTCGCACTTCACTCCATTCTCAAGCTGGAAGCCTGCTGCGGCAGCGTCGTCTATATTCCAATTCCACTGCATCAGCGGGCTGGAAAGTGAAAAAGCGTTTTGCAGAGTGCCCTTGCGCTTGAAGTATGCGAAAGGCATTCCCTGATAACGCTCTATTCCCTCCACGCGAGCTGCAGGCACGAATTCCAACTGCGTGTCGTTCAGCCACCACGCCTGCGTGTTCTGCAAGTCCGGCCCTGCATTAGTGACTATCTCCTTCGTTCCTCCGGATCCGCAGAACGGGTCGCACACCGGCTCAGCGCACAACGGAACGCTCTCGCGCTGCGTATCCAGCGGGAAGCATGCGGCAGCGCCGTTCTGCACCATTATCCTGAGCCAAGGCGAGTAGTAGAAAATTCCGCCAGTCTCGTTAGCCGCCTTCACGCGCACGGCATACTCTCCGTTCTGCGCGCTTGCAATTCCGGAATAGGAAATTTTCCACAATCCCGAAGGCTGGTCGAAAAGCAATTCAACTCCGTCGTTCAAAAACGCGGTCGAACACCATGAACTCCCGAAAATCGGGCAATCATCGCGCCCACTCTTCTTGAACTCCACCGACGCCGAAGACACTAGAGTCCCTTCCGGCAGCCCGCTGGCGTCGGCACTCAACTCCAGAGAATCCGAAACCTTGAAGCCGTAAGGCTCTCCTTCTGCCGGAAACGCGTTTTGCGGGCTTACGCTCAAAACAAGCGAGTCAGGCGAGTAAGCTTCCGGATCGGTTTCGCCAGCCTGCAGGCAAGCAGGCGCAGGGCATTGGATGGTCTGGCGCGTTTCGCTTATTCCCGGCTGCATCCAATTCAAAATTGTGGGATAGCAAGTGCGCTCGCCTTGAGGCCGGTCTTTCCGGTGCCCGCACCAATACCCGTTTTGCGGCGGCGAGCGGCGGAATCCGGTGATCAATGAAATCCTCTTCGCTTCCTCCGCAAAATTGCGTGGAATCTGGTGCGTAACTTCGCTCACGTAGTCGATGGCAGGGCAAGTGGAATTCCAAATTCCGTTGGGAACCGTAGGCGGAAAACGCTCG
>MFMA01000024.1:0-1194 GCA_001783355.1 Candidatus Kaiserbacteria bacterium RIFCSPLOWO2_01_FULL_54_20
TCCTATGGACATCGAGTGGGGGCTCGACGGAAAGACCCACGAACTGTTCATTCTTCAGGCGCGGCCCGAAACGGTGCAGGTCGCACGGGACCGCTCGAAAATACGCGAGTATATCAGGCGCGACAACGGCGTCATCTTGGCGAAAGGGCTCTCGGTGGGCTCGAAGATCGTCGTCGGGCGTGCGCGTGTCATCGCGAGCGCGCGCGACATGGAAAAGCTGTTACCGGGGGAGATACTCATTACAGAAATGACGGACCCGGATTGGGAGCCGGTGATGAAAAAAGCGGGCGCCATCGTGACGGACAAAGGCGGGCGCACTTCTCACGCAGCGATAGTCAGCCGCGAGCTTGGCCTGACCGCGATAGTCGGCGCTGAAACAGTGACGAAACATATTAAAACAGGACAACTGATCACAGTAGATACGACCTCCGCCGAGGGCACGATCTTTCAGGGCGCACTTCGTTTCGACGTGCGCGAGAGCAATATACGGAACATTCCAAAAACACGGACCAAGATATCGATGAACCTTGCGACCCCCGACACGGCGTTCGAGAAATCGTTTTTGCCGCACGAGGGCGTCGGGCTCGCGCGCGAAGAATTCATCATCGCGTCCTCCGTCGGCGTGCACCCACTGGCGCTCATCCACTACAAGCGCCTCGACAAAGCGCTCCAGAAAAAGATAGACGAGCGGGTACACGGCTGGAGCGATAAGAAGCGTTTTTATGTGGACAATCTTGCGTACGGCATTGCGAAGATCGCGACAGCCTTCTATCCAAAACAGGTCATTGTCCGCTTTTCCGATTTTAAGTCGAACGAATACCGCTCGCTCTTGGGCGGCGACCTTTTTGAACCGCACGAAGAGAATCCGATGCTCGGCTGGCGCGGCGCTTCCCGCTACTACGACCCGAAGTTCAAGGAAGCGTTCGAGCTCGAGTGCGAGGCGCTTAAAAAGGTGCGCGAGGAGATGGGACTTACGAACGCGATACCGATGGTGCCTTTTTGCCGCACGCTCGAAGAGGGAAGGAAAGTACTCGTCACGATGGAAGAGGCCGGACTTCACCCGAATCTTCTTCCTGGGAAGCCCGCTTCGGGCCTTAAGACGCCCGTCATCGTCATGTGCGAGATACCGTCAAATGTGATACTTGCGAACGAATTTCTCGACATATTCGACGGCATGTCCATCGGCTCGAACGA
>MFMA01000024.1:1210-6105 GCA_001783355.1 Candidatus Kaiserbacteria bacterium RIFCSPLOWO2_01_FULL_54_20
CTTGGGCTCGACCGCGATTCCGGCATCGTGAACCGCGTCGCGGACGAGAACGACCCGGCGGTCAAGAAGTCCATCGCCGAGGTCATCAGGATATGCCGCAAGAGAAAAAAGTATGTCGGCATTTGCGGGCAAGCGCCCTCCGACCATCCGGGATTTGCGGAATTCCTTGTAGAACAGGGGATCGAAAGCATATCTCTGAACCCCGACTCGGTCATTAAAACGACCATTGCGGTCGCAAAGATGGAAGCAAAGCTGAAAAGGAGGGGGAAAAGGAAGGGAAATAGATCATAAACAAATGAGGAATTCTTTTGAGAATGTCCTACGAGGTCCCGATGAACGGTCGAATGCCGCTGGGGGAAGCGGCACCGAAGCGCAACAGCAGAGTGATTTCGAAAAAATAATTTCCGATAAGGTCGGTGTCCTGGACAGAGAAAAATTACGAGAAGACACCCTACGGTTCGGTGCCAAAGGGGCTAACTTGAGCCTTCTCTCCGGCATACGGGATAAAGTTGACGCAGCGGTCGGAGGGTATGAGGAATACACTGTTCCTGATTATCACTTAATTCCAGTCTCCGTTTACGACAAACGACACATCGAAACTGATTTTGCTGTTGCCGTTGAAGACGCCTTTACGTGGGTGAGAGGCAGAAAAGTCATCATCCGCTCCAGCGCGGTGTATTCGGAAGATGCGGAAAATCTCACGGGCGCAGGGATCTACAAATCGATTATCCTCGATGCCGACGCGAGCAAAGACCAGTTTATTGAAAAGATACGCGAAGTATACGCTTCGGTAGATAGCGCCGAAGCTTTCAAGTATCGCGCCGACCACGGCATTCCGGAAGAAAAAATGGGGCTAGTCGTTCAGGAATTTCTCGATTGCGAACCCGATGGAAAAGGGTATGTGAACAGCGTTGTGAAAAATATCCCGGAGCTAATGGAGATCGCTTATGAAGACGGGGCTAGGCCACTCATCGTTAGGGAAAAGGCACAACACTTGATCGTAGATCCAAAGAGCAGGCAGTCCATAATGCATTACGAAATAGATAGTTATCGAAAAAACGTCCCCGTCGTGGAGCGACTTGCGCGCGTCGCGATTGCGATTGACGGGTATTACGGCCAACCAATACAAATGGAATTTCTGGAGCGCGACGAAGATCATTATATGCGAATGTATCTCGTTCAGGCACGTTTTTTGCCACGGAATTTTGCCGAGAAAAAGGAATTCGAATTTCCAAACGAGAAGCCTGTCTTTGAGGGTCGGGCAGTCGGCGCTTTCGACGTCACGTTGCCAATACTTTCAGTAATGGAAGACAATAGTGAAAAAGATGGTGTCGTTATCTTTGATTCAAGCTATTCATTTCGTATCGGAGGTTCCATGCGGCTACTTCGCACGAATCCAATATCAGCGGCGCTTCCAAAATCTGGGGCAGTCATCGTTCTCGGGCCGCCCAAAGAAGGATTTGGCCACATAGAGACTATTTGCGCAGAAAGCGGCATCGCCCTCATCTTCAGCAAAGAACCCGCGAAAGATTTGCTCGTTGAGGAAACCCCCTCTGACAAAATACGTGCACAGAGAGCGGTCGAGGCGCATTTAGATAAGATGACTGGCTACGAGAAATTCCGCCTCGTTTCGAACGGTCTTGATGGCCGAGTGTATGGCGTGAAGGAGGAGCAGTCCGATGAGTGATATTCGTGCCGGACACGCTGTACTTCTGATGCGGTACAATGGGGGAATGAAAATATTGGTTTTTGATGCCGACGCGGCAGTGAGGGAGATTTTCGGCAAACAGCTCGTCGGCAACCAAATCGTCTATTTCGACACTCACGTATCTTCGGAGACGCTCTCCGCACATGCGGACGCAGAGGTAGTTTCCATGTTCGTTGCCTCTTCTTTTTCCAAGGAACATATCGATTTGCTGCCGAACTTGAAGTGCATTGCCGCGCGCTCGACAGGCGTAGACCACATCGACGTGGCGTATGCGCGAGGGAAAGGAATTGAAGTTTGCAATGTTCCGCGTTATGGCGCGCACACCGTCGCGGAATTCACCTTTGCACTTCTCCTGTCGCTCTCTCGCCGCATTCCAGAAGCCACACACCAGGTGCGGGAGGACGGAGATTTCCGTACTGAAGCTCTGGAGGGTTTCGATCTTTTCGGAAAAACTATCGGAATCATAGGAACGGGCGCGATAGGAAGAAATGTTGCCTCAATCGCGCAGGGTTTTGGTATGGAAGTGCGCCTGTTCGACCATCATCCCGACACCGGTCTTGAGGGCGAGCACGCACGATACGTTTCCATGGAGGAGCTTCTCGCGTCGTCCGACATAGTCACTCTGCACGTGCCTGCGAGCGCGGAGAACAAACACATGCTTGGCAAGGCGGAATTGGAGAAGGTGAAACGAGGCGCATACATCATCAACACCGCTCGCGGGGAGCTCATCGACCCGGAAGCGCTTCTCGAGGCGCTAAAAAGCGGACAGGTAGCAGGAGCCGGCATCGATGTCTTGGAAGAGGAGCGCGTGCTCAAGGACGAGATGGAGCTTGTAAAGGGGATAGAGTCCATCCACGCTCTCAAATCCTTGATACGTGACCATATCCTCGTGGATATGCCGCGTGTCGTTGTGACTCCACATATAGCCTTTTGCTCGCGCGACGCGTACCACGAGATACTCTCGACGACCGCCGAAAATATCATTGCGTTCGTTTCAGGCACTCCGAAAAATGTCGTTGCCACGCCATGAGTTCTCGCGCACAGATCGTCGCGACTATTGGGCCGGCCTCGGGGAACGCGGCCATGTTGGGAGAGATGCTGGAAGCGGGAGTGGATGTCGCACGAATAAACTTCTCTCACGGCACCCACGAATCGAACGGCGGCTACATCGATGCCATACGTGAGGCCGCTGAGAGGTTGGGACGCCACGTTCCAATCATTCAAGATCTTGCTGGTCCGCGTATGGCCTCCGGTACCGGGCACGCATTTGATGCCAAGGCGGAGTGTGTGACGGAGAAGGACCTCAAGGACGTCACCTTTGGCATTGAAAAAGGCGTGGACTATATTGCCCAGTCATTCGTCGGCTCTCTGGAGGACATTGCATGTCTCAAGGGCGAGGTCGCGCGCCTCGGCGCAAAGACACCTGTTATCGCCAAGATAGAGCGGCGCGAGGCTGTCGATGCCATCGATGGAATAATAGGAATTGCCGATGCTTTGATGGTGGCAAGAGGTGACCTCGGCCTTTCGGTTCCCGTCGAGGACGTGCCGTTCATAGAGCGAGATATCATAAAGAAGGCAAGAGGTGCGGGAAAGCCCGTGATAACAGCTACGCAGATGCTCTACACTATGATAGATAATCCACAGCCAACAAGGGCTGAAGTGACCGACGTCGCCTTTGCCATTCTCCTCGGTTCCGATGCGGTGATGCTCTCTGAAGAAACGGCCCGCGGTGAATATCCTCTTCAGGCAGTCTTAATGATGGAGAGAATAGTATCGAGAGCGGAGGCGTCGGCTGTACACACGACCAACTCTTTATGATCACCAAGATCCCACTCACACTCTTTGTCTTTGCCGCCCTTGTGGTCCCTTTTGCGAGCGATGCGCAAAGCTATTCTCCGTATTACGACTCATGGATGTATCAGAATCCACAGACAAGCTGGTGTGGAAGCTACTACGGTTCGTGCCAGATCGGCACCCAGCATACATTCGCTCCATACACATACGTCAACGTCGATCCGTATACGTATACGAACGTCGGTACGTACCAGTACCCGGCTCAGACCTACACATATCCAAATCAACAGTCGTACAACTACTCATACCCGCAGTATCAGACTAGCTACTCGCAGGGGAGTTACAACCAACCCAACTACCGCCAGAGTTACGGATATAGCAGTTATCCGTCCTACACACCGTATTACATGTCGGGTGATGAGTACTGTTACTCCGGCTACGGATGCTACCCGTTCTACGTCGAGGATCCGCATCAGTGGGTCTACGATTCCTGGACAGGCACCTGGTATTGAGACCGCGTAACGACCGAATGGGGTTTTTTGCATATGCTCACAAGGTTGTGTTAGCATCGACGCAATGAACCCCGACTCTATCTCGGATGCATATCGCAATCGCTGGACCCTTCTTGTTTATTATGGACTTCGCGCATCAATACTCATTGCGGCCGGCGTGTTTGCCTACGAGGGTGATTGGGCGTCCGTCATCAGCACCATTTTGGTGTTCGTTCTTATGTCAGCGCCGTCTGCGCTAAAATACCGATATCGATTCTATTTGCCTTTTGCGCTCGACCTCGGGATCGTCACCTTCATCTTTTTGACGCTCTTCCTCGGCCATCTGGCCAACTTCTACGATTACATCCCACTTTGGGATAAATTCGTCCACTTTCAATCGGGTCTCATTCTCGGGGTCACCGGCTTTGTACTCGTCTACACGCTGAACGAACAAGAATCCATTCACCTCGATCTTTCCCCCGGTTTCATATCGTTTTTTGCCGTCACATTCTCACTCGCGATCGGAGTCGTCTGGGAAGCCATTGAGTTCGCCGCAGACGCCGTGGTCGGTCTCAGCTGGCAGAACAGCAATATGGACACAATGTGGGATCTCATCGCCGACGGGACGGGTGCTGTCATCGTCAGCGTCATCGGCTACTTTTGGATGTATCGCCAGGCGCGGCTGCCCTTTACGCCCCGACTTTTCAGACTTTTCCGGAAGAAAGATTCTCCAGCTCTCTAGCAAGATCGCTTGCCAGAAAATGGCCTGTCCGGCCAGGGGAACCCCGTTTTTTCTTCGTCAGGATATTGGCGATGGTGTTTCCGGTTTCGCAAGCTTTTTTCGCCGCAGCGAGCGGCGAAAGCCCTTGTGCGAGATATCCGGCGCACATGCCCGCCAAGAT
>MFMA01000025.1 GCA_001783355.1 Candidatus Kaiserbacteria bacterium RIFCSPLOWO2_01_FULL_54_20
TCGGTGGACACTCGGTGAAGGAATAGGCTAGAATACGCTGATGTTGGCAGAGCCCATTCGGGAGCTTGTCGGAAAGGTGCAGTCTGCCGATGAGGCGGCGCGTGCAGCCGTCCCCGGCGAGCAGATGATAGAGGTGAGCTCCATCATCGCGAAGGCCGCTTCTTTTTATGAAAAGCTTCGGTATCTCGTCGATTACCGCGAGGAGCACACGATACGCCGCGCGGCGCTCGAGCGGATATTGAAACGCCGCGTCTTTCTCGAGCGAAAGGCCGAAAGCGGATTGGTTCTGCTCCAGGAGCTCGTCGACGGCAAATACATCATCAAGGAGCAGGCGACTGAAACAACGGCGCGTGCCATCGATGAGATAGTTCAGAAGTTCCTCGGACTCTCAAGGCTTGCCGGTGCGAACGAGAGTGTGGGCAGGCGGCTCATCAGTTTTGCAGCGACAGAGATAGACGAGCGGATATCTCCCGTTGAGTACGCGATAGACCACGAAAGCGCCGAGGCGCTCTACAAGACGCTTCGAGGACACGTGAGCGTGCATGGATATTCGGATAATCAGGTCAATGAACAACTGTACTGCGCCGCGTGGCGCTCGCTCCTCGGCGCCGACAACGATCGGCTTGCGTATGCGCTCTGGCTGCTCTACGTGCCGGAGTGGCGTGACGGAACTGTAAATGTCGAGGAGGTCGCCGGCAAGCTTCCGAAGATCTTGTTGAATATTCGCACCGCTCTTTCCACTTCTCTACAGTGGCAGCTCGTTTCCAAGATAAAGAACGAGAGCATCTACTTCCGCATCATCCACCAAGTCCTCGAACACAGTCGCGGCGGAGCCGGACGCGTCCTTGAAAATTCGGGCGAGCTTGATCGCTTCACGCGGCAATTTCTCGAAGAGGTATACGAACGAGAGAACAAGCGCATACAGTCGAGCGGCATACGGGCCGTTCTCTACCTGTTCATCACAAAAATGGCGGTCGCGCTCGTCGCCGAGCTTCCGTATGAACTTTTCATTTTGGGCGGCATTCACTACGTGCCCCTCACAATAAATATCCTATTTCATCCCGCGCTTCTCTTTACGCTCACGCGTAAGGTCGGTTCTCTTGATGAAACGAACACGGAGGCAATTATCAAGGGCATGCACGGCGTCATCTATGAGGGCAAGGTCCGCACCATTCGCATACGGAACGGATTTTCGCGCCTGACATTCGCATTTGCACTGGCCTATCTGCTCTTGTTCGTCCTCGTCTTTGGCGGAGTGGTCGGTTTGCTGCAGCTCCTCGCCTTCAACCCCGTTTCCATCACGCTCTTCCTCTTCTTCCTTGCGCTTGTCTCTTACTTCGCGTTCCGCATCCGCTACCGTGCGCGCAGGTGGAAGCTGGTCAACGAACAGGGAACGTTCGCCATCATCCTGGGCGTCCTTGCCGTGCCCATCGTACGCACGGGAGGCTGGCTCTCCCGCACGTTTTCCTCCATCAACGTATTCGTCCTCATTCTGGATTTCATCATCGAGACGCCGTTCAAGCGCCTCCTGAACTTCTCGAACCAGTTTCTACTCTACCTAAGAGAAAAAGGCGAGGAAATTCGATAGCGAACGCTTGGCGAATTCCTATTCAGATATTACAATCCCGTGATTATGCATAATAATCCGTGGCAACGAGCCCAAGCGCAACTCAAGAACACCGCAAAATATCTTTCGCTCGATCCTCTCCTCGAAGCGCGGCTTGGACATCCGGACCGAGTCGTGGAAGTCTCGATTCCACTGCGCATGGATGATGGAAGTGTTGAGGTATTCGAGGGATTTCGCATTCAGCACAACAACATTCGCGGGCCGTACAAAGGAGGTCTTCGCTATCATCCGAAAGTCGACATGGACGAGGTGAAGGCGCTCGCCTTCTGGATGACGATGAAAAATGCCGTTATTGATATTCCGTTCGGCGGGGGAAAAGGCGGGGTAACCTTCGATCCTAAAAGACTATCGGAAGGCGAGCTCGAGCGACTTACGCGCGAATTTGCCCGCAAACTTACGCCGGTCCTCGGTCCGAATCTCGACGTGCCCGGTCCCGATCTCAACACGAATGAAAAGATCTTGCAGTGGATCCGCGAAGAATATGCACACGAAACGGGTGCTGATGCTCCGGCGGTCATAACGGGGAAGCCCTTGCGACACGGCGGTACCGACGGCCGCACAGAAGCGACGGGGCTCGGCGGTTTTTACGCGCTTATGGAAACCATGCGCCTCTTGGGCAGAGGCCACAGCGGTCTTAAGGTCGCTATACAGGGTTTCGGCAATGTCGGGAGTTTCCTTGCAGGGTACCTCAAAGAAGAAGGGTTCAAGATCGTGGCACTTTCGGATTCAAAGGGTGGAATCTATGTTCCAGATGGGATACAGGATTTAAAGGCGATACAGGAGTGCAAAGCGAAGAGTGGCACATTGGCCGGCTGCTACTGTGTCGGAAGCGTCTGCGATCTTTCGAATATGGAAGTTCTTGGCGGCCGCGACATCTCGCCGCAGGAGGTGTTAGAGCTGCCCGTGGATATCATCGTGCCGGCAGCATTGGAGAATGCCATCACGGAAGAAAACGCGAAAAAAATTCAAGCAAGCATTGTACTCGAAATGGCGAATGGCCCGACGACCCTCGAAGCCGACGAGATCCTGCGGAAGAAGCACGTCATGGTCATTCCCGACATTCTCGCCAACGCCGGCGGAGTCGCGGTCTCGTACTTCGAGTGGTATCAGAACATGCACGATGAAAAGTGGAAAAAAGATGATGTTTTTGCGAGGCTCAAGGACAAGATGGACACGGCGACGCAAGCAGTCTACGAAAACGCAAAGGATTACAAAGTGTCTCTGCGCGAGGCGGCCTACATCGTCGCCTTGAAAAGATTGTATGACGCCGCTTAATACATACGCTCTACCGCTTCTTCGGGCAGGACTCGTCCTACTGTTTTTATGGTTCGGGCTCTCGCAGGTGAGCGCTCCGGGTGATTGGCTCGCGTGGGTGCCGGAGTGGACGAGAGCATTCGGAGTTTCGGCCAGTACGATAGTGCTCTTGAACGGCGCGTTCGAGGTGGTTTTGGGAGCACTGCTTGCAGTCGGATTCTACACGCGAGTTGCAGCGCTTCTGCTCTCGGTCCACCTGCTCCTCATTGCGTATGAGGTGGGGTATAACGACGTCGGCGTGCGCGATTTTGTACTCTCCATCGCGACGCTTTCACTCGCACTTTTTGAGCCGGACCAATACACTATTGATAAACGGACCCATAGGGAGTAACGTCTGACGATGGACACGTTCATCCAGAGAATTGCCAGATCCGCTGGGGTGGCGGTGATGAAGAAGTTCGGCAAAGTTGGCGTCAAATACATGAAGTCCGACGCGCTATGGGACTGTGTCACCGAGGCCGACCTCATCTCCGACCGGCTCATGGTTTCCGCGATAAAAAAGCAATATCCGACGCACGGCATAATCTCGGAAGAATCAGGCTCGTACAATCACGACGCCGACTACGTATGGATAATCGACCCGATAGATGGCACGTTTAATTTTTCGACGGGAGTCCCGCAGTTCGGAGTGATGATATGCCTTGCGTACCGTGGAGATATAATCCTTTCCGCTATAGATATTCCTGCCACAGGTGAATTCTTTTTCGCGAAGAAAGGAAAAGGAACGCTCATGAACGGGAAGAAAATACGGTGCTCGTCCACCAAACGACTGCACAACTCTTTCGGCGTAGGCTCCTCAAGTATAAGAGCGCGCACGTCGCGATTTCTCTTAAAATTGGTCCAAGCTTCGAAAGCGGAAGACATCCAGTTCGGCTCGATGGCTTCTATGGCGGTTAATGCATGCTACGCGGCCTGCGGAAGGCGAGATTGGATGGTGGCGCTCACGGGCGCCCTGCACGATTTCGCTCCCGTGTATCTAATTCTCAAAGAAGCCGGCTGCAAGGTAACCGACATGAAGGGTAATCCATGGAAATTCGGCCAGCTTGAAATGGTCGCCGCGAATCCCGCGCTTCACAAGCAGCTTCTCAAGCTCACTAAGAGCGTGTAATGGGTATGAATCAACAGAAGACCTGGCACGATCGCTACCAAGAGGCTCGCTCTACCGGTGCAGCGGTGTCCGACAGGATAGCGTCATTCGTAGGCTCGTGGATGTTCGTATATTTACACGTCGTCTGGTTCGGTTTTTGGATATTTCTTCCAGTCGAATCCTTTCCGTTCCAACTGCTTACCATGGTCGTCTCGTTGGAGGCCATCGTGCTTTCAACGCTTATCATAATGGCACAAAACCGGCATTCCGAGAGAGACAGACATCAGGCCGACGAAGATCTGCGCACCGATATAGAGGCAAAGATGGAGATAGACGAGATACAACAGCGCCTCTCTCGTATTGAAAATGAAAAGCTCGACAAGATCATTACGTTGTTAGAAAAACGTGAGTAGTAGCGGGATTGGCCTTGTGTTAGACTGTCAGACATATTTTTATATTTATTTAATATGTTTAACGTCGGAAGCAAGCTTGCAAAACGTGTTACGCGGATAGAGGAGTCGCCCATCCGCAAGATGATGATGGCCGGCAGCAAGGTGCCGGGAGCCATTTCGCTTGCGCAGGGCATTCCGGATTCAAGAACGCCGCAGTACATTCGCGACGGCATCATCGAGATGCTCAAAGAGGACAGCAAGATAGGAAAGTACACGCTCGGCCCCGGACTTCCCGAACTTCGCAAACTCGTAGCCGACTCTATCTCGAAAAAAGGTGGTTTCCCCGTGGATCCGGACAAGAACGTATGCATTACTGCAGGCGCCATCGAGGCTCTTGCCATCACCATTTCCTCTATCGTCGAAGAGGGCGACGAGGTGATTCTCTTCGACCCCGGATATCCGCCGTATATTCCGCTCATTAAATTTGCCGGCGGGAAGCCGGTACTCGTACCGCTCCAGGCCGACAATGCATGGAAAATAGACCTAGATAAATTGCGCTCCGCGGTCACACCGAAGACGAAGGTCCTCATCGTATGCAACCCGTCGAACCCGACGGGAATGGTAATGGGGAAAGAAGAGCTAACGGCGATAGCCGAACTCGCGGAGAAGCATGGTTTCTTCGTCATTGCCGATCTTACGTACGAATTCCTCGTCTACGACGAAGGAACCATTCCCTCACTGCTTGAATTTCCTTCGATAAGTGACCGCCTCATCATTTGCTACAGTTTTTCAAAAGAGTTTTCAATGACAGGCTGGCGGGCCGGCTATCTCTTTGGGCCGGAGAAGGTAGTCGAGCAAGCCCTCAAGGTCCACGACGACTTTCTGCTCTGCGCGCCGACTCCTTCGCAATATGCCGCGCTCATCGCGCTCACGAAAAAGCCAGGTCCAGACCCCGACGGCCTTCACGCAGAGCTTGTCGAAAAGCGAAACCTTACCTGCGAGCGGCTCGACCGTTTGAGCGATCTCTTTTCCTACACGAAACCGAAGGGCGCGTATTACGTGCTAGCTCGCTACAAGAAACCGAACATCGGTTCGCAGGAGTTCGCGATGCGACTTCTCAATGAAGCTAAGGTCATTGTCGTGCCCGGCATCGGCTGCGGCTCGCAAGGAGAAGGTCACGTGCGTTTTTCCTATGGAGCCTCAAAAGAGAAATTGAACGAAGCATTCGACAGGATAGAGGAGTGGACGAAAACGCTCTAGGGAGTTGTATTCATTCCGGTCTCCGTCCTTTCAGTTCCTCTTGTTCTTCTTCAACGGCGCTTTTCTCATCCTTTACTAGCGCATCTTTATCGTGTTCATCGTCCGGGTCTCCATACCAGTCGGCCCGCGTATCCGCAGGTTGACCCGCCTTTTGTCTTGCTTCCTCAATTTTTGCGTCCTCCTCATGTCCGAACAACTTCGGGTCTGACACATCGGGGAACATACTTTCTTTTTTTCCAGGTTTTTCAGGGCCTGCAGACATACGCGGATTTTAACATAATCCACAGTCTTCCCGGCGCTTTACTTGACTAAATCGCTGCACTTCGCTAAAGTACTCCTATGGATTGGAATACTAAAGAAAATAAGGCTTTACTGAGGGCAATTTTGACGCTCCAGACGGCCGACGAAGCACGGCGTTTTCTGCGCGATCTTTTGACTGAGGGCGAGATCGAGGAATTTGCGCGCCGCTTCCGTGCCGCCGAGCTACTTGCAGAGAACGTGCCATATTCGCGGATAGAAGCTGAAACCGGCTTAAGTTCGACCACGGTCGCCCGTGTTTCCAAGTGGCTGAGCGGCGACCTCGGCGGATATCGTACTGTCATTGCCCGTCTGCATCACCACTCAACGTCTCTAGCAAGAGGGAGTTGAGTTGATAGTCATTTCTAGATTTCAAACCAACCCCCTCTCGCGAGGGGGCTTTTGCGTGAGCGAAACCTTTTGATCGCGGGAGGAAACAGATCTTTGAGGGAGCCTATAATGGGTAAGTATCCGAAACATGTCGCAGAACCGAGCATTAGTTTGATTCTGCCTGGCGGCGAGCTAGAAGCACCGATACGGAAGCTTTTTTCCTCTGTCGGAATCAGATTCCGCAAACTGCGTGACTTTTGGAGCTTTAAACAAGACAACTGGCGTGTTGTCTTTGATGGGTTTCCAGGCTTATCGTCGGGTCTCATTCTGCCGGCTGTCGACGTAGCGGACGTAATGCGGATATGGAGAGCGTGCGCGTTCGACATGGCAATTACCAGCCGCAATGCGAGCAAGCGCTCGCTCAGTCACTCGGGTCATTGGGAGAATTATGACGTGTGGCCTGGCTTAGACTTGTCGGCCTTCAGCGGTAAGAAAAAAAGGGCCCAGGTCGCCTGCGAGATTATCTACAATCGCGTCGGTATGCGTGAACGTCCGGGAGCGCAAGACATCGCGTATCGTCTTCAAGATGTCCTTGCAAACGCGTTGCATAGAAACGGAGGTTGAGATGAAAGAACGAGTCTATACAACGTCCGATGGGACTCGCGAAGTCGAGTTCCGATGGAGCGGTAATCACAACGCTCACTACGTCCCCGTTCAGACAAACGGCTGGCGCGAGTTACCTGACGGATCTTTTGAGGCGGTCACTTATGTCGAAGGCCGAGGATGGGTCTCTGACGAAAAGCTGGCCAAGGAACAAGGAACTGACAATCCCAAGTAAGTTCGTTCGCGCGGGCGCGCCTAGGCGCGCCCGCCTTCTTTCATACGCATATAGCTTAAAAGGCTCAATTACACCATTTGAGCCGTTCGGCGGCTGCAGTAGTTGCTGCGTGAGACAACGAAGGCTCTGAACAGTAAGCGGAGCCGCGAGAAGCAAACCACATGCTTATTCGCGCGAATTAGAACATAGCGAAGACTGCGGACGCAATTTTCGGCGAATCCGTGGCGAGACGATAAAAAACGTTAAGACTGCGTTGTTCTTTTTCGACGAAACCCACTCGCTCGAGCATAGTGAGGTGTTTCGATGTAGAGGTAAATGAGAGTCGAATCGCCTCGGAGATTGTGGAAACATCTGCCTCTTTTCTCTTCCTAAGTAGGTTTAAGATCGCGAGTCGGCGGCGATTTGCCAGAACTTTGAGCTGCCGCTCAACATCCCGCTCGTTCATGTAGCCATTATATTCTTATTCGCGCGAATTAGAATATAAGAAGGAGGTGCAGAAAACCGATTTGCACACATTTGGCACGAAGGGGCTTGACACGGGGGGAGGAGAATGTAAAGTACTGGCAATGACTCGGATTTCAGCCATGGTTTCAGCAATTTCTCTCCGACGACGAGCGGCTTCTCTTTGAGGCTGCTTGTTAGCGTTTAACTCCACAAACTCTGACAAACGGCCTTAAGGAAGGCCGTTTGTTCTTCACAATTAGAATCCCGCGAACGGGACGGAACAAGATAGTGAGGCGTATCAGATCAACCAGTGTGCCTCCAGGCACCAAGGCAGAAGGAACTGACCATGTACAAAGTCGTTGGGATTAAGGTTGCGGGTGGTCTGCAGAATATCGGATCACGCGGCGACATTGATGAAGCCGTTAAATTGGTGCATCAAGTCCTAAGTCATAGTACGAGGACTGACATCGGGCCCATTGCCCTTCAATCTGATGGCGATGGCGATTACCGACTTGCAGAAGTGCAACTGCAGGAGGCGGAGAAGAAGCTTCTCGCCGCTGACTCTGACCTCATCATCAGTTGGCATCTCGGCCCGAGCATCGAGGTCTCGCGTCCTATGGCACGAAGGACCCCCGATCCACATTTCGTGTCCGACGAGGGCTACGATTGAACGGCAATCGTCAAAACGGCAAAGGGGAGAGCGGAACAGGTATTACGTACCGTTCCCCCTTTGTCACCACTTAAGTTTTGTGTAATATTAACCACTAAATTCGATATCATGGACAACAAACAGACATATCAGAAAGTCGCCTCATACGAGGTCAAGGAAGGCAAGATAGACCGTGTTTTACTTTTGTACTCGGGAGGGCTCGATACCTCCGTCATGCTCAAGTGGCTGCAGGATAGTTATGGTGCGAAAGTGACTGCGCTCACGCTCGATATCGGCCAGCAGAATGACGACCTCGATTTCATAAAAAAGAAGGCGCTAAAACTCGGCGCGGAAGATGCCATCGTCTACGACGCGAAGAAAGAATTCGCGGAAGATTTTATCGCGAAGGGCATCAAGGCCAACGCTTCGTATCAGGGCGAATACCACCTTTCGACGCCGATGGGTCGTGCTCTCACGGCGAAGATAGGAGTGCAGGTGGCCCGCAAAAAGGGGATTACATGCATCGCACACGGATGCACGGGCAAGGGCAACGACCAGGTACGTTTCGACGGCTATATCACGGCGCTCGATGCGAGCATGAAGGTCATCGCACCCGTGCGCGAATGGAACATGGACAGGAAGGAGGAGATATCATATGCGCTCAAGAACAAGATCCCGGTCCCCGTCAAAAAAGATTTCCCATACTCGGTCGACGACAACATGTGGGGCATGACATGGGAGGGTGGCGAGATAGAAAGCCCAAAGCTTGAGCCGCGGGTAAAGAAATTCCTCACGACCTACACGCGTCCGGAGAACGCACCTGCGAGCCCGACGAAAGTGAAGCTTGCATTCAAGAATGGTCTGCCGACGAAGCTCAACGGCAAATCGCTCCCGCTCGCGCAGATAATCATGCGGCTTAACAAGATCGGCGGTGCGCACGGGGTGGGCGTCGTCTACATGATAGAAGACCGCCTCATCGGGCTCAAAGACCGCGGTGTCTACGAACAGCCGGGCGGGCACTGCATCATCGAGGCACACCGTGCACTCGAGCGTTTTGTCTCGACCCGCGACTTGAACGAGATAAAGTCTCAACTCGACGTGAAGTGGGGCTACCTCTGCTACGGCGCCAAATGGTACGACCCTGCGATGGACGCCATCAATGCGTTCAATGAGGAGATGAACGAGAAGGTGAGCGGCGAGGTCACGCTCGAACTCTACCGCGGCAACGTCAACGTCGTCGCACTTAGTTCCCCCTACGCGATGGGACACGCCTCTTTCAACGTGAAAGAAGGCTACAAATACAACGTCAACGCTTCTGCAGGATTCGTCGAGGTGTACACGCTTCAGATGAAAATTGCGAACGAAATTGCAAGGAAGAACAAAAGGAAGAAATAACGTATGAAAAATACTTCCATATATGAAAGTATCAAGATGACCTGCAGTTCCATATATGGAACTATGCGAGGACGAGCAGCCCAATTGGGACTGCTTTAGAGCATTTGTGCATTAGTCAAACTTGTCTCACAAATTTTCCAGAAGCGGTCTCAAGTCAAGGAGATCGTGAGTTCGTTGAGTACAAAAAAGAAACCCGATAGTAACACGGGACGGAGGCGTGATTCAACCCGCCCGCTTCGGCGGGTATCACCAACAACACTCGCAAGAAGGAAATCTGAAATGCGCCAACAGCGAACATACCTCATGTCACCTCCTTCGCGATATTGGAGGGCTGAGGGAAACGCTTATGCGAAGGCGGCGAAAGCTCGCGGCGGGTCAAATCCGCGCGCGGCGCTGCTCGAATGGATCAAGGTCGCCGACCTTCTCACCAGGTACGGTGCGCAGATCGTCGTGATCCCGCCCGGACCGCGTGAGGTCTTCGACATGGTCTACGTAGCGGATATCGGAAGATGGTTCGAGGGCGGATTCTTCTTTGCCAACTTCGCGGCTGAGCATCGGAAGAATGAGACGAACTATGCTCACGAAATCTTCAAGCAGCTCGGCCTACCTATCCTCGGGCAAGCCGAGCATAAGTGGGAAGGTTCGTCGTGCGTACGAATCTCTCCCAATCGGACCACTGCGTTCCTTGGATACGGCGTACGCGCAGGTCGTGAGTCGTGCCAAGAGATTGCGGGACTGCTGGACGCCAACGTAACCCCGCTCTACATCCAGATGAAAGAACCGCACATCCATCTGGACACGCTCCTCGCGTGTCTCTACGAACGTGAGACGAAAATCGTCCTGGTCTGCCGTTCGGCTTTCGCCGACAAAGACGAGAACGGCTGGAATCCTCACGAAGCGTGGGGCCTCCTGTGGGAAGCGTGTGAAGCGGAAGGAACGAAGGTCATTTCGGTCTCCAAAGCGGACGGGGCACTCTACGCCACCAATGTTCGTCAGGAACCGAACGGCCGTATCTTCGCAGCGGAAGGCCTTTCGAAGAGCCACATCAAGCAACTGCGAGAGTACGACTACAAGGTGCACTCACTGTCGCTCCCGTGCCTCTTTCGGGACGGGGGAGGCGCATCGGCATGCCTGACCAACCACATCTCAAGAGCTGTGGATGACGGTTGGGTGCCGCCCGATCGCTTTCTCTACGAAGCGTGGCGCCCGAAGATTATGCGCTGGGTCGACAAGTACCCCGAGCACGAGATCTGACGGCGGCGTCGGGCAACAACGCGAAGGGGAGCGGACGCATGTTCGCGCCCGCCCCCTTTGCCTCTTTTTTGTACCCACAGTGCACACTTGACTAAAAAGCCAGAACCTGATATTCATGAAGATATGGAAGGCAAAGAATACATAACACTTTCACACGCGCGACACATGCGAGGTCTCCGCTTATTGCGGGGCTCTTGCCTCTGCGCGCATTCGTAATCAAAAAAACGATCGTGCTGAAACAGGAGCCTCGCAAGGGCTCCTGTTCTTTTCCACCAAACCCGCGGAAGACGGGCCGAGCCAGGGAGGATCCATGGCCACATTAAAAGAGGTCGCAGGTGAGGGAAATCTTCCCTTACTGTGCGATGTATGCGGCCCAGCCGAACTCAACAGCTTGGCCAACGTGGCAGCACATAATCCGGTTATCGCCAAAGAGGTGATAACGCTGATGCTTGTCCACGCACAGCGGTTCGAAGCTCGAGCTGCGGAGTAAGGGGTGATACTCAATCACATTCACCCCTTACTACTACTTTGGACGATTACACGATCAAACAAGCATATGCAACTAGAAAAACACAAAATAAAATACCCGGTGCTGGAAAAAGCACTTCACTCCGCGAAGGAGGAATTCCGCTTACTTCAAGCGGCGTACTCAGCAGAAGAGCTGCGCAAACATGAAGAGCGTTTGGCCACCAGCTCGTGGGAGGCAAACTTCTTACCGAGTATAGTTCATGGCGCGAGACTTCGTTTGGCCGAAAAGGCCAAAAGGTCGAACTCGTTGGCGAACACGTTATAGACCAACCGTTATGACCTCACCACACAAAAAAGCATTGCACGGGCGTAGCTTTCTCTCGATAGCCGATGTGTCGCCGGAGGAACTTGAGTTCATACTGGAGACCGCAAGGGTGCAAAAAAAGCGCAGATTCCGTCGCTCCCTTAGAGGCAAAAACTTTGCGCTTCTGTTCGAAAAGCCTTCGTTGCGCACGAAAGTCAGCTTTGATGTCGCGATTACGCAACTTGGAGGCCACAGCGTGTACCTTGGTCAAAACGAGGTTGGTCTTGGGCAGCGCGAATCTATAGCGGACGTCGCGCGGACGCTTTCCCGCTACGTGCAGGGGATAGTTGCCCGCGTTTTTGCCCACCAATCGCTCATCGAACTCGCAAAACATGCAGGAGTCCCAGTTATCAACGCTCTGTCGGACGTCGAGCATCCATGTCAGGCACTCGCGGACTTTCTAACCATTCAGGAACACAAGAAAACTATTCGCGGTCTTCGCATTGTGTACGTCGGAGATGGTAATAACATCGCGGCGTCGCTCGCACAGGGAGCCGTGATGCTGGGGGCGCACTTCGTTATCGCATCTCCAAAAGAGTACGAATTGCCCGAAGCGACCGTGCGTACTGCGCGTGGGTATACCAAAACAGGCGGTAGTTTCTCCAAGGCGAACACCCCCGAAGAGGCGGTTCGGGGAGCCGACGTCGTCTACACCGACGTATGGACGAGCATGGGCGACGAGCCGAGCAGGCAGCGCACCAGCGCCTTCAAGGGCTATCAGGTGACGTCCAAGCTCATGGCGCTCGCAAAACCCGATGCCATCTTCATGCACGACCTACCGGCGCATCGTGGCGAGGAGGTCGTGGACGAGGTGATAGACGGACCGCAATCGGTCGTTTTCGACCAGGCGGAGAATCGTCTCCATGCGCAGCGCGCCCTTTTGCACCTTGTGCTCGGCTCGCGTACTATTCAGTGAATAAATCTGTATGGCAAAGCTTTGGAAAAAATCAGATATGAAAATCGCTCCGGCCGTGGAGAAGTACACGGCGGGCACGGACTACATCTTTGATGTGGAGATTTTGCCGTTCGATATTCAGGCAAGCCGCGCGCATGCAAAGGGTTTGCAAAAGATAGGGATACTCAATACTGACGAGCTAAAACAAATTGGGGAGGGCCTTGATGCACTCGAAAAAGATTTTAAGGCGGGAAAGATAGCAATTCGACCGGAGGATGAGGATTGTCATACGGTAATCGAAAACTACTTGGTTGAGAAAATCGGTGAGGCGGGCAAAAAAATCCACACGGGAAGAAGCAGGAACGACCAGATAGCTGTCGCGATGCGCCTCTATATGAAGACCCATCTAGCGAGCCTTGAGAAAGACGCAAGAACCCTTGCGGGGCAGTTCATCGGCTCTGCGGAGAAACATCAGGACATGCCGATGCCCGGCTATTCACATACCCAGCAGGCCATGCTCACGACCGTCGGGCATTACTTCGCCGCATACGCGGAGAGTTTGCTCGATGACGCCGATCTGGTCGCGGCGGTACTTACGCATATCGACAAAAACCCACTCGGCACAGGGGCGGGATTCGGGACGTCTATCCCGGTGGACAGGGAATTTACGACGAAAGAACTCGGATTTTCCGGCACGCAGATCAATTCACTCTACGTGCAGAATTCTCGCGGAAAATTCGAGAGCGCATACATGGAAGCGCTCGCACAGGTAATGCTCACGCTTGGGAAATTCGCGAACGACACTCTTC
>MFMA01000026.1 GCA_001783355.1 Candidatus Kaiserbacteria bacterium RIFCSPLOWO2_01_FULL_54_20
TACCATACAGCTCCCGGCGGGCCAGCAAAGTCTGAGCGAAAGTGGGGCCGCAGAGAGGCAGCGGGAGAACGTGAGCGAGATAGCGGTTGATTTTTCACGGAACGGCAATCGTACGGGCAATAATTCATCTTGAACTCATTCGGGTTTCTTACAATACGCCGCAGGAAGTTCTCTTGGGGCGATTTATTAAATTACTAATATTAGGCAGAGAATTTTTCGCTATGCAAGAGGAAGCCAGCGGCTGCCGATTCGTGGTGGCGTGAGCCGGGGAGGCGGGAGCCAGAATAGGCCTCGCCTCCCCGGCGTATGTGGATATATCCACCAGAAAGAAAAGAGGGACAGGAACGTCTTGTGCAAGCGGGAGAGGGAAACCTCCCCACTTATACAGTAATATCAAAGGTATGAAAAATTATGCCAGTACGGGTCTAATTCTTGCCCTCGTTCTTTCGTTCTCTATGCCTGCCGAGGCGCAAAGTGCCTACGGTGAGGCTGATGGTTCTGCTGAAACATCGGTCGGCGTTTCTGGCGCCGTGAACTCGAGTTTCGGAGCGGAGGTCAAGGGTGTCGTGAACGCGCTTGTCGGCGCGGAAGCGGCCACATCCGGATCAGGCGATGCTTCAGGGAGCGCGGATGACTCGGCGAATGCCGGCGATTCGAACACCCTGGAAGTCATCGTCGTGACGCGCGCGGACGTTGATGCGGATACTGCCGGGTCGGCAAGTATTTCTCCGGCGTCGGTTAGCTCGGGCGCCGACCTACCAGAGTTCGTCGCGGCGCAGATCGCGGCCGATGAGAACATTTCGGAAGTGAAAGCTTCGGCGAACAATGTCTCCGTTACGTACGAACAGCAAGCGAAACTATTCGGTTTAATTCCGGTCACCGTGAATGCGACCGCCACTGTCCGCGCTGACGGCAGCGTCGATGTGCGGTACCCGTGGTACGCGTTCCTCATGGTGACGAACGAAAGCGCCCTTGAAGCGGCGATCGAGAGTCGCGTGGGGGCCGTTCTATCAGGGGGCGCGTCTGCAGCCGCGGAAGGGAGCGCGGGAGCGACGCTTACGGCCTCGGCTCAGGCGGTACTCATCAATGAGGTGCGGTCGGCTATGGCGCAGAGTCTCGCGGCGGACGTTGCCGCTGATGCGGAGGTTGCTATCGAGGGAGGTGGTGTCGTCGAGGTCAAATGACCATCGCGGCCTTCTCCTGCAGACAAAAGACTCCCAAGCGGGGTCTTTTGTTGTAATATGACGTAGCTTCTCCCGTCTTCTATGCAGGACATCGAAGGATCATTTCGAAAAGCGTTCGAGTGCCATGCAGATGAGCTATTTCGGCACGCATCGTTGCGCCTGCCTGATCGCGATCGCGCGTTGGAGCTAACGCAAGAATGTTTTTTGAAAGTTTTGCAATATGTGCAGCGAGGTGAAGAGGTGCGCGAAATGCGGCCGTTCCTTTTCAGGACGCTTCGCAATCTCATCATAGATGAGTATCGCAAAGCAAAATCATTCTCACTCGATGCCATGGTCGAGGATGATGAGGGTGGCATTATTGAATCGGACTTGTTGCGGGACGATACGGACGAGCTCGAGAGCGCCATGGATAGATACGATGGTTCCCGCGCTGTCCTAGCGATACGGAAGTTGCCGGACATGTACCGAGAAGTTCTCACCATGCGTTACGTGAACGATCTCTCACTCCGGGAGATAAGCGATTCTTTAGGAGAGAGCGAGAACGTCGTTTCGGTACGTTTGCACCGCGGTCTCAAAAAACTCCGAGGCATACTCGAATCCGAACAGAATATATGAACTCATTTTTCAAACAACTAAAGAAAGGATCAGACGCTATCCGGCTCTCCGCTCGCGAGCGGGAGGCGATGCGCTTTACGCTCGAGGAGGCGATGCGCGCTCATCCTCTTACGAGAAGCCCTATCCGCATAACACCCAGCCCATTCCTTTTCATCACGCCGCGGCTTATGTCCTCGCTCGCGTTCGTACTTATACTGGCGGTCGTCGGAAGCAGTACCGCGTACGCCGCCGAAGCGGCAGTTCCCGGCGACATTCTCTATCCTGTCAAAGTGCGTGTGAATGAGCCCCTTCGCGCCGCGCTCGCACTGTCTTCAGAGGCGAAAGCGACCTGGCATGCGGAGGCGGCGGAGCGCCGCATGAAAGAGGCGGAGGTCTTGGCAGCACGGGGGACTTTGACGGCCGATGTGAAAGCCCAGCTCGAAGAGAACTTTGATACCCACGCGACAGAAGTCGAGGCGCTGGTCGAGGCTTTCGGAGAAGGTGACCCCGTCGTTGCCGCTGATATCTCCACGCGCCTTGGGTCTTCCATCGCAGCACATAGCGCCGTCATCGCGCGGCTCGGAGAGGAGGGAGAGGACGAAGAAAGCCGCAGTGAATCGAGGCACTTTGTGCGTACGTTGAAAGAGCGCGGCAAAAGAATCGCCAGCACAGAGCGCGGGCTCTCCGTCAAGGCAGAGCGTGGCGACTCCGGCGAGATAGCCGTTCGAACGTTTGCCGAGGATGCCGGAGTAGCACTCTCTGCCTCTATTACCATCAGGGACACCGATGCGGCGATCGTCGCACGCATCGAGAGGAACGCTTCGACGACGCTCGAAGAGGCCGAGGCCCAGTTCTCCGCCATCAAAGAAAAGCTTGATGCCACGACAAGCGCGCGCACCAAAGCACAGATGTCGAATATCCGCGGACATATCAAGAAATTTCGTGAAGAGGATGGAAAGGGCTCTTCCGAGAAAGAGAAGATCGAGCGCGCCCTCAAAGACGCGACGACAGTGAAAGCGTTCCTGGAAGCACAAGAGCAGTTCGAGGGACACGACCTTCTACCTGCGTCGGATGTCGAAGAGAACGGTGACGAAAAGGAGGATACCGAAGACAGGGGAGGCGTTACTCTTCCCATAAATGTAAACCTTCCGCTTTGACTCTCATATACGCCTGGGCGATAATCGGGGCATGGATGCGCTGTCCGAGCAGCGGAAGGGTGAGTTGAGCCTGCTCATCACTGCTCTTCTGAACGGCTTCCTCCCGATCGTCGTTGTTCTGTCCTATGCCGCAGTGCCGAGCCTCGTATCACTTTTCTGGAGCACGCTCTTTGCGACGATCTTCTTCCTCGTTGTTGTGAATTATAGGGGACGATGGAAAGAGCTGCGAAATGCCCTGCTCTGGAAGTATGCGTTTTTGATAGCGTTGATCATCGGCGTAGTGACGTATAGTTTATATTTTATTGCCCTCGAAACAACTACGCCCGGTAACGTAGCCATCATCGTTCTTTTCGAGGTTTTTACCTCCTTTTTGTTTTTCCGCGTATTTAAAGGAGAACGCTTTTCCTTCGACTACGCCCTCGGTGCAATTTTAATGGTCATGGGAGCCATAATCGTACTCGGGCGGGATTTTTCCGGAATGCATCTTGGAGACCTGCTCATTCTTGTCATGTGTGTGTTTGCGCCAATTGGGAATTTTTTCCAACAAAAGGCGCGGGAGATCGCATCCAGCGAAACAATAATGTTCTTGCGAAGCGCCCTTTCGTTGCCGGGGATATTTTTGCTCACATATTTTTTTGGCGCCCATGCATCCGCTCGTGATGTGCTTGCCGCGCTCCCGCTTTTAATTCTCAACGGCATCCTGCTGCTTGGATTCTCGAAACTTTTTTGGCTCGAGGCGATACACAGGATCTCTGTCACGAAAGGCACGGCTCTTGCAAGCATTTCTCCGCTCGTCACCCTCGCTCTTGCCTGGGTCATGCTGAGCCAGACGCCAACGGTGTGGCAAATTGCATCACTTGTCCCGTTCATTCTCGGGACGCTGCTTTTGACCGACCAGGTTAAGTGGAGACCCGTCCGGGCACTACAATAGGTACATTCGGCCGCACGTTCGCGCTTCTGCGCTCAGTACTCTCTCGCTCAACGCTCGGTCGCTTGACAACACCTATGTTCTTGATGCATACATAGGGCATTATCACCAACGGTCGTTCGTAGTAACCTATATTTTAAGCCATAATATGAAGAAATTAGCACTTATTCCAGCCGTCGTAGCACTCCTCATTGGGGGCGCGGTCTCGGCCCAAGTGTATTATCCGAATTATTCATACGGTACGAACCCGCCTGCCGGTCAGGCAGGCTGTGTCGTCCTTTCGAGCGACCTTTCTTTCGGCTCTCGCGGGAGCGAAGTGACCAAGCTTCAGCAGTTTCTCGTGAGCCAGAATTATCCGGGAGGCGGCAGCTGGATGGTCACGGGTTACTTCGGCAACGCAACAGTGCAGGCCGTACGCAATTTCCAACAGTCCGCTGGAATTCCGACGACCGGCTTCGTCGACGGACAGACACGTTCCGCTATTCAATCCCGCTCGTGCGGCTCTCTCGGTGACGGTTATCTGCAAAACTACTTCAACTACGGCAGCAATGTCTCCCCCTACCTGCCTACCGGCCAGGCAGGCAACTACCCGTACACGCCCCCGAGTTACACCACGCCGATCTACACGACCCCGACCTACACGACGCCTAGCTATACGTATCCGACGTATCAGAATCCGCCGATGAGCCCATGGGGACTTTCTCCGGTCATCAACTCGCTCTCGGTAACGAGCGGCGGGCAGGGAACATCTGTTACTGTCTACGGCGCGAACTTCGACATATTCACCACGAGCGTTCGTTTCGGAGCGACCTCCATCGTTCCTGCTATCAACGCGACCCAGACCTCCTTCACATTCACGGTACCAAATGTGCAGACCGGTTCTTATCCGGTGTCCGTCACTACTCCTCGCGGCGCGTCGAATTCTCTTTCCTTCAACGTGACCGGGAGCACGAGCCAGTGCGGATGGGGGTACTTCTACCCGTGCACCCAGGTCAACATCACGTCGCTTAGTCCGATGTCCGGCGCGGTCGGCACGACGGTGACCGTCTACGGCAACGGATTCTCGACCTCGAACAACACGGTTTATTTCGGCAGCGTATCTATCCCTAACGTCTCATCGTTCAACGGCAACTCTATCGTCTTCACGGTTCCATTCCAGGTCACTGGTTACGGTCAGCAGGTCGTTGCCGGTACGTATCCGGTTTCTGTCAGGAACGCGCAGGGACAGGTGAGCAACACGCAAAACTTCACTGTGACATCGTCCGGCAGCGGTGGCAGCGCTCCGGTAGTCGCGAGCGTCACCGGGCCGACATCTCTTTCGACCGGCACGCAGGGCACGTGGACGCTGACGCTAAACGCACCCTACGGCACCTACGTCACGACATCCGTGCGCTGGGGAGACGAAACTCTCTACGCCTATGCGGCGGCCGCCCCTCAATCTACCTACGTCTCCGGACAACAGACCGTCACGTTCACACACACGTACAACAGCATTGGCGCATACACGCCAATATTCACGGTGACTGGTCCGGGCGGCTCGAACATTGCAAGCGCAACAGTGAACGTCACCGCGGGAGGCGGAACGGGCGCACTCTCGCTGACCTACATTAATCCGAGCTCCGCGCGGGTGGGCACGTACGTCACGCTCTACGGTAACGGATTTACCTCGTACGGCAACGATGTCCACTTCGGCGTTGGCGGTACAAAAAATCTTTCGAGTAACGGCAACACTATCTCATTCACCATTCCCGCATGGGTCTCGCCGTGTGATTTCATTCAGTCGGGATACACCTGTGGCGCTCCCGCAACACAAGTCGTGCCTGGAGTCTATCCTATCTACGTCACCAATAGTGTCGGTTCGACGAACGTGATTAATTTCACGGTCACACAATAGCGCTCGCGGACGTGTATTTTGCGCGGTCGCTATCTGCGGCTACTGCCGCAGCGCTGCCTCTCGGCCCGTCGGCCTGCGAGACACCGCGCAATAACACACGCCCGCTCGCTTGAGGAGAGAAATGCGCAAGTCCCTCGGCGCGCACACGCCACCTCGCTTGGAATTGAGGAATTCCTAATTGCTATACTGCACCGAATGCAGAACAGAAAATTCGTGCTCTTCGATTTCGACGGGGTTATCGCGGACTCGTACGGTGTTGCGTTGTGTACGGCGCGGACGCTGTGCGAGCATATTACCGATACAGAGTATCGCAGACTTTTTGAGGGCAACGTGCATCAGAAGCACGACGTATATCTTTCAGAAAACCACGGCCCGGGGTGCCATCACGACCTCGACTGGTTCAGCATATTTACGCCTGCGTTCGAAGAACGCGCACAGCTTTTTTCCGGCATGCGCGAAGTGGTTGAGTCACTTTCACACTCCTACGTACTCATCATCATTTCTTCGACGATCACCAGCCCGATACAGGGATTCCTCGAAAAGCACCACATCGGCCGGTACTTTTCCGAGGTAATGGGTGCCGACGTCCATACCTCGAAGCACGAGAAGATAAAAATGGTCTTCGAAAAATACGGAGTTACTGCGCCGGAATGTGTCTTTATCACCGACACACTGGGCGACATGCACGAAGCAAAAGCTGCCGGGGTCGGGGCGATCGGCGTTTCGTGGGGCTTTCATTCACATGAGACCCTTGTGAAAGGGGAGCCCTTTCGCATCGTCGA
>MFMA01000027.1:0-11982 GCA_001783355.1 Candidatus Kaiserbacteria bacterium RIFCSPLOWO2_01_FULL_54_20
GCACGCCAGCCAGATCTTATTGTGTCGGCCGGTCGGCTCGTTCCATGGAAGGGATTCCAGGACCTTATCGAGGTTGTTGGTAAGCACACAGAATGGAGGCTCGATATCCTCGGCGACGGGCCGCAGCGCAAACTACTCGAGGAGCGTATCGGGAAGAGTGGCGCAGGAGACCGGATCACGCTTCACGGCAATGTACCCCATGAGGAAGCACGGCATGCCTTTGCGCAGGCGTCGGTCTTTGTCCTCAACTCGAGCTATGAAGGGCTATCACACACGCTGGTCGAGGCAATGGCAACGGGTGCGCCTGTGGTCGCCACCCGCGTTGGAGGAAACCCGGAGGTCGTTCAGGACGGCATGAATGGAGTGCTTATTGGTGCGGGAGACAAGCAAGACCTCGAAAGAGCACTCACAAGTCTTATGTCCAACGATTCTCTTCGCGAAAGGCTAGGAGCGGCGGCCGCTCAAAGAGCAAAGGATTTTTCAATAGATAAAACAGTTGAGGCAACTGCCCGACTCATTAAAGGGTCCATTTGATATGAATGTCTTACAGATAGGGTCCGACGTTAGTATCTTCCAGAGTCACTCTCCCGCACATGCGCGTATCGGTGCATACGGTCGCATGTTTGGCGACTTGCACATGATCGTTTTTTCGTTGAAGAAACAACGACTGCCGAGAACGAGGATCGGGTTGGAGACGAATGTGTATCCCACGGCGTCCGTAAGTCGTTTTTTGTATATCATCGACGCCATACGTATTGCGCGGATCATCCCCGATATAGACGTAGTATCAGTGCAAGATCCGTTCGAGATCGGTATTGCCGGATGGTTGATCGCGAGAATGAGAAAAATCCCGCTCCACGTCCAGGTACATACCGATTTTCTATCGGATGGATACAGTAAACACGCCCTCCTCAACAAAATTCGCGTCAAGATCGCGTCATTCATACTGCCTCGCGCCGCGCGAGTACGGGTTGTGTCAGAGAAGATCCGAAGTGGAATTGAGGAGCGTTACCATCTTCCAATACCTGTGACGATGTTGCCGATCTTTACTGATGTCGCTCGTTTTCGTGATAAGGAGACGGATCCAGCTCTTGCGCATCGGTTCCGGCATTTTTCTAAGAAATTACTCGTCGTCTCCCGACTCGAATCTGAGAAGAACGTCTCCGCAGCCATCGACGCTCTTAAAGCCGCTCCGCAGGATGCATGCCTCATCATCTTGGGTGAAGGGAGTGAACGCATGAGACTTGAGAAACTTGCGCGTAAAAACGATCTCTCGTCGCGCGTATTTTTTGAAATGGGAGATCCGGCGGCCTACTATAAACTCGCAGACCTCCTTCTTGTGCCTTCGTTTTACGAAGGCTACGGCCTTGTGATCATTGAAGCACTTGCGGCGGGAAAGCCCGTGCTTTCGACCGATGTCGGCATTGCACGCGAGGCCGGGGCGATCGTTACGACCGAGGAGAAGTTCGCGGATGCGCTTGCCGATTGGTTCAAAAATGGTCCGCGTACTGGCGAGTTGAGAAACTACCCGTACGCGAAAGTTGAGGAGTACGTACACGCATATTGTAACGATATTATGGCTTGTACAAACGGTAAAAAATTGCCATAATGCCGCCTCATGACTAAGAAAAAGACACCCATCGGCTTTGTCGGGCAGGGATACGTAGGCGGGAGTTATGCCAACAATTTCGAGAAGCGTGGCTACTCGGTCGTGCGATATTCCCTCGAAGAGCCGTACCGCGTGAATAAAGACAAGATACAAGATTGCGACGTCGTATTCGTTTGCGTGCCGACACCGACGACCCCGAAGGGTTTTGACTCTTCTATCGTCGAAGAGGGTCTTGCGCTTGTCGGCAAGGGCAAGATTGCGGTAGTCAAGTCGACGCTCCAGCCGGGAACGACGAAGCGCCTTCAAAAGAAATTCTCGCACCTCACCGTACTGTGCTCTCCCGAATTTTTGAGCGTTGCGAGCGCGCAGCTCGATGCCGACAGTCCGTTCTCGAATATCGTCGGGATGCCGGTCGATGACGAAAAACACCGTAAGGCGGCAAAACTTGTCCAATCGATACTTCCGACAGCCTCATTTTCGGATACCTGCTCAAGCGAGGAGGCGGAGCTCATAAAGTATGCACACAACTTCAGCGGCTACACGCAGATCCTCGCATTCAACATCGTCTACGATATGGCGAAGCATTTCGGATGCAATTGGGAGAGCATAGAAAAAGCAATTCATGCCGACCCGCTGGTGCCAAATAGATACGCGCACCCCGTACACAAGGGCGGCCGCGGCGCGGGCGGAGCGTGCTTCATCAAGGATGTCGCATCCCTCGCCCGCTTGTACGAGAGCACGGTACGACACCCGAAGGGGATCGCGCTTCTTAAGGCGCTAGAGGACAAGAATATCGCGCTTCTGCTTGGCTCAGGAAAAGATCATGACCTTCTGCAAGGTGTGTATGGTGAGAAAGAGCTGAAAAGGCGCTCGCGCGTCCGTCGCTGAACGCGTGAGATACTAAGCAGATGCGACTTCTCATTTGCACGCAAGCCGTCGACAGGAACGACCCCGCTCTTGGGTTCTTCCATCAGTGGCTGCAGGAATTCGCGCGGCACTTCGAGCGGATCCATGTGGTTTGTCTTAAGGAGGGAGAACACGCCCTTCCTGCGAACGTGTTCGTTCACTCACTCGGAAAAGAAAAAGGGCGCTCTCTTATTAAATATACGTTCTATTTCTACTCGTATATATGGAGTTTCCGCAAAGACTACGATGCGGTATTCGTTCACATGAACCAGGAATACGTGCTGCTCGCCTTTAAACTCTGGTGGGTTCTCCGTAAACGTATTGTTCTTTGGCGTAATCATAAAAATGGTTCGCTCTTGACACTGATAGCGGCCTTTCTTTCGCATACGGTATGCCATACCTCGCCCGTAGCGTATGTTGCAGGTTTTAGAAATGCGGTCCGGATGCCGATCGGCATCGACACGGATGTTTTCAAACCGAACGGAAACGCTGATCCGTCCTCGATATTATTTCTCGGAAGACTTGATCCCGTGAAGCGGCCGGAAATGCTTCTGCAAGCTCTCGAGATCCTAATGAAGAAGGGTGTTGTGTTCACAGCTGACATCGTCGGGGACCCGACTCCGGGTCGTGAGGCGTTCGCACGTGAATTAAAGGAACGGTACTCTTCGATGCCGAACGTTGCATTCAAACCCGCCATCCGTAACGACAGGGCCGTAGTGGCTTATATTTCCCACGGAACATATGTGAATCTCACGCCGTCGGGGAGTTTCGACAAGACTATTGGGGAAGCGATGGCGTGCGGCTGTGTTGTGGTTGCGGCTAATGATGTGTTACGCGGTGTTCTGCCGGAGGAACTTTTGGTTGATCCAGAAAGCGCGCAATCCGTGGCGCGGGGCATTGAAGAAGCGCTAGGGATGGACGAAGCCTCTCGCGAGCACCTGCGGGCACGTGCACGGGAATACGTAGAACGCGAACACTCGCTTTCACTCCTCGCATCAAAACTTGCCGCGTTGTATAAGTCATGACTATGGCCCTGCGCTCTTTGCTGAAGGAAATTATCGTTCGCGCACTGTCGTTGGTACCCGCACGCCTCAGCGCACTTTCCATCCTCATGTACCACTCCGTCTCCGATTCAAGCGCTTTTTTCTCTGTTGCGCCGAAAGAATTCGAGCGACAGATGCGCTACATCCACGACTCCGGTTTGACGACGGTTTTTTCTTCCGAGATCAGTCAGTGTATGACGAACGGGAAATTGGCCAACACAGTATGCGTCACGTTCGATGACGGCTACGAAGACGTCTACACGCACGCGTTCCCCGTCTTCAAGCAATTTGGAATAAAAGCAACGGTGTTTCTAATTACGAGCGAAATAGGCGGTTCGTACACCAATAGCGAGGGGAGTACGTTCCCGCTTCTTTCGGAGAGGCAGATAGCCGAAATGCAGGGGAGCGGGCTCGTCGAGTTCATGCCGCACGGACACACGCATAAGAAACTTCACCAATTACCGGAAGGCGAACAGCGAAACGAGATACAGCTTTCTTCGGATATCGTAGAAAGACTCACCGGTTCAAAGCCGCGAGTTTTCGCGTATCCGAGAGGGCGAACGACTCCGGCGATAGGAGCGCTGCTCAAGGAGTACGGGTATGCGCTCGCGCTCGGCGTTGTGCCCGGCCTCGTGCGGCCGGATTCGGACCCATACAATATACCGAGGAACGCTGTCGATAAAAACGTGGGTTTTGCGGAATTCAAACTCAAATTGTCTGACAACCTGGAGCGCTACCTATCGTTAGTTCGGATTTTTTCGGTATGAAGATCCTCTACATAGCCCCCATACGTCTGCCTACGGAAAAAGCGCATGGCATCCAAATAATGGAAACATGTGCGGCTTTGTCACGTGCCGGAGCGGATGTGGAGCTTTTGGTTACCGATAGAAAAACTCCCATCAAAGACGACGCGTTCGATTTCTATAATATAAAAACGAGATTCAACATAACGCGGCTCCATACCCCGGATACGGTTTCGTATGGCCGTCTCGGGTATCTTTTCTACGTTATCTTTTTCGGGATACGTGCCGCTCTGTATGCGCGCCGCGCCCGATCGGATGTGGTGTACACGCGCGATCCGGTCACATTTTGCATATTCAGCATCGTCGGCATCCGGCCGCTTGTTTGGGAAGTTCACACAGCGCACCCGGGAGTGCCGCGAGCTATCGTTCGTACCGCGCTCGGCATTGTTCCCATCACGCGAGGGCTCGCCGCCTGGTATGGGGCTCGTGGAGTGCCCGCGGACTCCTTGCACGTGGCACCCGATGCCGTCGATCTTCAGGCGTTCTCAAAGGTCGATCGCGTAGCGGCGCGTACTTCTTTAAGGTCACGGCTTGGCATGTCGCCTGGAGGCAAAATAGCGCTGTACGTGGGCAGTTTTGGCCTCTACGCATGGAAAGGTGTCGATATAGCGCAGAAAGCGGCCGAATTTCTTCCCGAAGTTACCTGGCTTTTTGTGGGCGGTTCGGCAAAGGAGTGCGATGAGCTTACGCACGCAGCTACTCCCAATGTACGGACTCTGTCCCGTGCCGGAAGAGGTGAAATACCGATGCTTCTCTCCGGAGCCGATGTTCTGCTCCTGCCGAATAAAAGCGGTGATCCTGCCTCCGAGCGCGACACCTCACCGATGAAACTTTTTGAATACATGGCATCCGGCGTTCCTATCGTCGCTTCTGACATATCAAGCTTGAGGGAGGTATTGGACGAGGACACGGCGTTCCTTGTGCCACCCAACGAGCCCCAAGCACTTGCGGGTGGCGTACGCCGCGCACTTGCCGAAGTCTCTGAAGCTTCAGCAAAGGCCGGTCGCGCGCAGAGCGCCGCAGCTTCATATACGTGGGACAAACGCGCAGAGAATCTGCTCGCGTTCCTGCAACGTCGCCTTGCGATGCGCTCATGAGCTACTTCAAGCGATTGACCGCGCTTTTCCGCGTCATGCACACAATTTCCGCGGTCTATTGTCCCGGTTCAAAAATACTCCTGTGGTCCAAGATGGTACTAACAGTGCTGCAGCCGCGATTGCCGCGCTCCCTGCGAACACAGCAAAAACTCGAACTTTCGTTCGAAGGAAAGTCTTTCGGTCTGTGGATGGAAGACCGTACCGGCCTCGCGGCATTTGAAGAAGTTTTTATTCGAGGAGAATACTCTGTCGACGTTCGCGAGCCGCGTACCATTCTCGACGCTGGTGCCAATATCGGGGTCGCAAGCGTGTATTTTTGCCTGCGGTATCCGAATGCGCGGCTTTATGCCGTAGAGCCTAACCCGAACGTCCTTGAGACCTTACAGCGGAATCTCAAGGCGTTCCCGCGTGCGAGCGTTCACCAATGTGCATTTAGCGATAAAGACGGAACGGTCGATCTACATGTACATCCGACGAGCAGTATCGCATCGTCTCTCTATACGCGGACGAAAGGGGAGCGCATCATATCTGTGCCGTCGAAAACGTTCGACACGTTCAGGAATGAGCAGGGAATAAGCGCCGTAGACCTGTTTAAATTCGATATCGAGGGTGCCGAGGACAAAATGCTTCGCGCTATCAAAGACAAAAACGTAGTGTACTGCTACGTCGGCGAGATACATCCCGATCTCATGGAGGCATCTCTCGAAGATATCAAATCACTTTTCAGAGAATTCACGGTCACGACCGAACCCATCGGCTCAAAGCGTTATCTGCTCCGAGCATTAGTGCAATACTGAACAACAGTTGGAGCCCTCGCGCACATTATCCCACGAAAAATATTAGACAATGAAATATGTATTTATGTGGTGTCAGACCCCAATTGCAATGAAAAATATTAGACAATGAAATATGCATTTATGTGGTGTCAGACCCCAATTGCACAGACCCCAATTGCACGCACATGCAAATTCGACGGCACAAGTTATTAAATAATTTATTAGTAGCAGTCATCATATGATGTACATTCGTTATGTTTATGGGTATCTGTTTTTTGCGATCGGAATCTTAGTCGTCGGGTTTGTCGCGTATTTAATGTTTGGCGCTGAATACTTTTCAGTCCAAGCTGAAATTACGTCGAATTGGTTTACAGCATCGCTGATTTTTTCGGTAGTCTCGATCCCAACATATGTTCTGGGAGTTGGCTGTCTGTTATTGGGTACGAAATTCACCAAGATTAATCTCGCTGAACCTATTGTGCACTTATTTACATGGGCCTTCGTTTCCGGAGTTGTACTCACTACAATTCCCGTCCTGGAATACGTCGCGGATTCTGTATTTACTATTCTGGTAAGCCCCCTCTTCATGATTTGGCTTCCGATAGGCCTAACTTCACTTGCGTACATTGCGATTAGGGACAACAGGGTCAGGCACAATAAAATCACAAAATATGTTGTGTAACTAAATAGCCGACCGTATCTTTTCGATTAATTCCTGCACGCGGAGGCCATCCGCGAAAGACGGAAACATTTTTTTCTTGCGAGTACACGCGTCAACGAATCTCTTTGCCAGTTTCCTCACGGTTTTCACTCGCTCATCTTCGCCCTTCCGTCCTTTGTCTTTTTTCACTTTTACAACGTGCGTGCCATGCGGGCCGAATGTTTTGATGTCAAAATTGTCCACGATGGCGTTCCGATTCTCGAGGACGATAATACCTCGCTCGCAAGTAAACATCAGTCGGTGGCGGACTAACCCAGGTGAATTGCACGATACGTGAACGTTGCCAATAACTCCAGATTTGAACTTCAGAAGCATATCAACCCCAACTTCGCCGCCGTTCAAGCTAAGAGGGGAATGGGAAAAGACGGCTTGTGTCTTCTGTATTTTTCCTGCGAAACGTTCGAGATAGTAGAGCCCGTGCGAAAAATAAAAAGAGAGCGCCCCGCCCCCTTCTTTCGCGTCGGTTTTCCACGTTTTTCTGCCATATTTTAAGTCGCCGCTCTGCCAATCCCAATCAACCGACACGTGCTTCAATGCGCCGAACTTTTTCTTATCAAGAAGCTCTTTCACCTTTTTCCACTCCGCGATCTCCGGAAACTCAAAATCAATTCCGGTCACAACTTTCTTTTTCTTCGCGAGAGCATAGAGTTCTTTCGCCTGTGCGAGGTTTGCCGCCATAGGCTTTTCCGCGAACACATGCAGTCCTTTCTGAATCGCCACTTTTGCTATTTCGTATTGCGCCTTTGGCGGTACTGCGAGCGCGACAGCATCGATGTCGTTTCTCTGCAAGAACGTCCCCCAATCCTCTCTACCGCCGCACACGCCGACGACCCGACAATTCTGTATGGATCCAAAAGCTGGTTTGAGGCCGATGAGGCCGAAGTGCGATCCGATGATGCCAACGTTAAGCACGTTTGACGCGTGAGTTCTTAACGATCCGAAGATCGGGGAGGGGAATGACGAAATCCGACTTCAGTCCTGCCGCTTTAAGCCGCTTCATAATGACCTCGGCATAGTGCCACGAAAGGAGGACGACATAATCGGGCTGTTCTTTAAGCAGTATTTTTTCGTTTACCACGGGGATGTGTTTGCCGGGGAGATACATGCCGAGCTTCAACGATGTCGGGAGTTCCGCCAGATAGGGGATGTACTCCGTATCGACGCCGTAGTAATTCAGGAGAGTGGACGCGCGGCCGGGGCACGATTTCCCGACGATTGATTTGCCGGACTTTTTTGTCTTGATGAGGAAATCCATGAATTCAAGGCGCGCTTTTTTGACGCGCCGCGCGAATTTCCCATACGTCGCGAGTTTGTCCAATCCGGCGGCACGCTCTTCTTTCAGAAGCTTTGCCACGCGCGGGCTCACCCTCCTCCCCCTGCCTTTCGTCACATGCACGCGGATGTTGCCGCCGTACCTGTCGCCGCGCTCGACATCAGTCACCGTGAAGTCGTACGGGGCGAAAAGCGCGATGAGGGAACGGAGAGAATAGGTCCGCAGGTGTTCGTGGTAGATGGTGTCGAATTGTCCGCCTTGAATCACATTGAGCAGGTAGTGCGTTTCGGAGATGAATACGCCGTCGTCCTCCAAAAGATTGTAGATACCCATAATGACCTCGCCGATGGTTTGCATATGGGCGAAAACGTTCGTCGTCGTTATCACCGCCGCGGGGCCGTATTTTTTCTTGATCTTTTGCGAGGCCTTGATATCAAAGAACGATTGAATGGTCCTGATGCCGTGCGCATTTGCATATTTCGCGATGTTGGTCGGCTCGACGCCGAGGATGCGGATACCCTCGCGCTTGAACCCAGAGAGAAGTGTGCCGTCATTGGAGCCTATGTCTATGGCAAGATCTTTCGAGTTCAAGCCGTATTTCTCGATAAGTGAGAGACATATTTGCCGCTGGTAATCAGCAAGAGGTTTCGATATACCGCTTCGATACGGATAATCGGGATGGTAGACCTCTTTTCCGTCGACGCAGTAATCAATCTGGACCCCGGTGCAATGCGAGCACCATATCATCCGCAGCGGATACGTTTTCTCCGGCCCATTCAGCATCTCTTTTGTAAGCAGCGTGTCGCACAACGGCTGGTGGCCGAGGTCGAGGATGATGTGCAACTTCGAAGAATTGCATACTTGACATCGGGGGATGTGCCCCGTTTTTACGAAGTGGTGTTTTGGGTACGGTACTTTCATACGTGTCCTAATCTCTTCTTGTAGAAGAGAATCGTTTTTTTAATTCCGTCCGCGAAACGCACTTTGGGCTTCCACCCGAATTCCTTTTCTATCTTTTTGTTGGAGAGTGCGTACCTAAAGTCATGTCCCGGGCGGTCGGCGACATATTCTACCTCTTTTTCGGTTTTTCGCAGAGACTTGAGCAGTGCCCTCGTGACCTCCAGGTTCGTGTATTCCTCTCCGCCACCGATGTTGTACGTCTCCCCGTTCCTGCCCTTGCGGAAGACGAGGTCTATCGCGTGCACGTCGTCTCCCACGTACAGCCAGTCGCGGATGTTCTCGCCGGTCGCGTAGAGAGGCACTTTCTTACCCTCGAGCAAATTTGTGATGAATTTCGGTATGAGTTTCGTGGCGTCCTGGTTCGGCCCGTAATTATTGGAACTCCTCGTGATGACGCCGGGAAGTCCATAGGTCTGCGTGTATGCGCGAAGGAGAAGTTCGGCACTCACCTTCGAGGCGCTATAGGGATTTCGCGGATTGAAAGGCGAGTCCTCGGTGCGAGGCGGGTCGTCTTTTGTGAGACTGCCATAGACCTCGTCCGTTGAGATGAGGTGGAAGCGCTCGACTTTGTGATCGCGAGCGAGCTGCAAAAGCTTGTTGGTGCCGTCGACGTTCGTCCGTATGCATACGCTCGGGTCTGCGATGCTCTGGTCAACGTGGCTTTCTGCGGCAAAGTGGATGACGTGCGTGGGCGTATATTTCTCGAAGATGGCACTCATCGCAGCGCTGTCGCAAATGTCCGCCTTTTCGAATACGTAGTTCTTACTCTTACCCACGGTGACATTGCGCACATCGGCGGCGTATGTGAGGAGGTCAACGTTGATGAAAAGTTCGCGAGGATACTTTTTGACCGCGTAGTTCAGGTAGTTGCTCCCGATAAATCCCGCACCGCCGGTCACAATAGTTCGTTTTTTGAACAGGGGTTTCATTTTCTTGTTTGTTTTTTCATGAATTGTGAGGCTTTGTGAAGGCTATCGACAGTGCCGATATCGAACCACTCTTTCTTTAAAAGATTAAAGTGCAGAGAGCCCTCTTCAAGGTACAGTTTATTGACGTCGGTTATCTCGTACTCGCCGCGCTCGCTCGGTGGTATCTTACGTATCTTTTTAAAGACCGTGTTGTCGTATATGTAAAGACCGGTCACTGCAAAATTGCTTTTCGGTTTTGCGGGTTTTTCCTCGATCGAGGTTATTTTGCCGCGCTTCACGGCAGCGATTCCGAATCGCTTCGGGTCACGTACTTCTTTGAGAAACACGGACGCGCCCTTCTTAAACTTTTGTATGGTCGGAGTGATATCGTCGAGGAAAATATTATCTCCCAGGAACAAAACGCAGTTGTCCTTTCCTATATAATCCTCCGCGATAAAAAGGCCGTACGCGATACCGTTCGGCTCGTTCTGGATGCCGTATACGATCTGTATCTGTTTCGCCGTCGTTCGTTTAGGGACGAAGTGCTGACCCGAGCCGAGGAGCCGGACGAACGAATCGATATGGTGCGGCGCGGTGACGACCATTATTTTCGTAACGCCTGCGTCGACGAGTTTTTCTATCGCATAGTAAATGACCGGCTTGTCGAATACAGGCAGTAAATGCTTGTTCGTTACGAGCGTCAGGGGATGCAATCTCGTGCCCGAACCCCCGGCAAGAATGACGGCCTTCATTGCCGACTATACTATACTCCCTGTGCTATAGTGTCGAATCTATGCCGCGGGATGGCAACAAGGCGATCTGTGTCATCCTCGCCTACAATTGCGCCAATGTTTTGGAAAATACGTACAAAAGAATTCCAGCCCCCTCGGTGGACCGCATCATTCTCGTTGATGACGCATCGACGGACAACACGCTTGAGGTTGCCAAACGCCTCGGAATAGAATCCTATACGCACGAGCACCTGGGGTACGGCGGGAACGTAAAATACAGCATCAGGAAAGGCATCGAGCTCGGTGCGGATTACATCGTCGATCTGCACGGCGACGGACAATACGACCCGGGTGCGATACCGCAGGCGCTCGAGAAGGCCCGAGAAGGCTACGACCTCGTGCTCGGCTCCCGCTTCATCGACCCGCGCCAGCCGCTTCAGGACCACATGTCGTGGGCGCGCTACCTCGCGAACATAGGCTTGAGTTCGATAGAGCGCGTCGTCCTCAGCCTCCCACTTTCGGAATTTCACACGGGGTTCCGCGTCTACTCGAGAAATCTCGCCGAGACCGTCGCGCTCGACAATACGTCCAACGATTTTCTTTTCGGCTTTGAGATAATCGCGCAAGCCCGCTTTTGGAACCTCAAAGTAGGGGAAGTGCCCGTGCGCTGCAGTTACAAGGAGGAGCACACCTCCATCTCGATACCGCGCTCCATCCTCTACGCATTCCAAACATTCAGAACGCTGGCGCTCTACCTTGCCGCCAGAATAGGCTTCAGAACAAGATTGTTCGCTCCTCCGAAAGCTCATGTCTGAAACATTGGCGCAGCTCCTTCAAAAGTACGGGCAATTCGTGCGCTTTGTGCTCGCGGGCGCTTTTGCCTTCACGGTCAATCTGGTAGCACTCTACTTTTTCACCGACATCATCGGCATCTACTACCTCATCTCCACGGTCCTCGCCTTCCTCATTTCCTTTAGCGTGAGCTTCACACTCCAAAAATTCTGGACGTTCAAAGACCCTTCCCGTGACCGCCTGCATATCCAGTTACCCCTCTACCTCGGCATGCAGCTCACCAACGTCACACTCAACGTCGCTCTCATGTACACGTTCGTCGAGTACCTGCACATCTGGTACTTGTTCTCGCAAGCGTTCATT